>DATEXU010000178.1:0-24601 GCA_035256645.1 Thermodesulfobacteriota bacterium
ATGATGGAAGAATTGATTGACATTACTGATCAAATAAATAATCACCGTACAATTCTCGACTTTAAGGGCGTAAGAACGCCAACTTGGATGGGAACAGAGTATATGGATGTACGCTTCCTTTCCAAGAAATCAAAATAACAACCTTTTCTTTTTATAACAAACAAAAGCCCTTTCTTCTCCTTCAGAAGAAAGGGCTTTTGTTGCCTTGAGAGTGCGAATTATGCACAGCATAGCCTTTTTCAATTGTTTGTTCGTTATGCGGGATTTAGGAAAACTTTTGGAAACAGAATTCGGGGATAGACAGAGGAGGTTTTTTTGGTGGGAAGGGCAAGTGTTACTGATAGCCTGATCGATAAAAGTTTTGTTGTTCCGGATTACGCACTGATTTGGAAAAAAAATTAACCCACCGACACCCGCTAATGCTGGTGCGGTGGGTTAAAAACAGGCTTTGAGCGGTTGGTGAAGTCATCTTTTACTACTTCACCGTAATCACAGCTTTCCCGTAGGCGTGGGAGAGGCCTTTAGAGGGTGTCGTAGCAGTGATGGTTGCTTCGCCGGGGGAAACGGCAGTAACGTTACCCAGGTCATCACAGAAGGCAACTTTACCATTCAAAGAAGCCCATCCTACCACTTGGTCTTCGAAGAGTTCGTTTTTTTCATTAAGCACCTTGGCTTCCAACTCATGTTTCTCCCCCACTTTCATTTCCAATTGTTCGGGTTCGACTTTAATGGCCGCAAGAATTGAGACCTTACACTGGATGACAGACTTGGCATCAGTGTTCGGAGCGGTCAGAGTTATGACAGAATTGCCTGACCCTTTGGCGGTTAGCAGTCCCGTATTAGAAACCTCGGCAACCTCAGGATCGGAGCTTACCCACTGGATGACAGCATTGGCTACTGGTTTATTCTCCTTGTCAAGGGCGACCGCTTTGATCTGGAAAGTTTCCTCCAGTTTGTTTAATTCTATTTCTCTGGGTTGCGCACTGATCCAGCTTACCTTGGGAGAACACCCCAGGAAAAGAAGCGGGATAATAAGAGCAAAAAAAACCACGATGCGCATTGTCTTTTGTTCTTTGCCAACTTTTCTCATAGCTACCTCCTCGACATTTAAAACATATTGATAAAACAATAATACCCTACAGTGAAAATTATTATACCAGAAAACAGTAAAAGTAAAGATTTTTATTTAAGTAAGCCTTCAAATTTTCTCTGGTAAAAATTGGTATCGCTTAAAACGCTGCTGATCACCCCTTTCTTGGTTAATTTTTAAACCCTTTATTCTCGAAAAGGGAAATGCAATATAAACGTGGTCCCTTTTCCATAATCATTTTTAACCAGGATCGTCCCTTGATGATGGAGCATAATTTTATGAGTTATGGACAAGCCCAATCCCAGTCCTTTTTCTTTTGTAGTAAAAAAAGGATTAAAAATATTGCCGATTACTTCTGGCGCTATTCCTCCTCCGGTGTCTTCTACTTCAATGATCACCATCTTATCGTCTTCGGAAAAGCAAGATTTAAACTTTAAATCTCCCCCTGCGGTCATTGATTGTCGAGCATTTGCGATCAAGTTAATAAAAACCTGTTTTATCTGGGGATAATCGCAAAATACGAGGGGAAGGTTTAAGGGTAATTCCTTGATGACATTAATGTTATCTTGCCTAAGTTCCTCTGAGAAGACATGAATACTATCCTCAATGATCTGGTTTAGGTTATAGGGAAAAAGATTCAAAAAAGGTTCCCGGGGAAACACCAAAACCTGATTAAGGATAGCTTCTAACCGATCAACTTCTTTCACGATGATTTCCAGGCATTCCTTTTCTTTGTCGGATTGATCGGACCGACAAAGCCTGCGCGCGAATCCGCCAATAGAAACCAAAGGGGTACGTATTTCGTGCGCGATACTGGCCGACATTTCTCCGAGCGCCACAAGTTTCTCCGCGTGTAACAGCTTTTCTTGAGCCCCTCTGAGTTCTTGATGAGCAAGCTCCATCGTGTGGTAAAGACGAGAATTTTCTATCGCCATTCCAGCCTGGCTGGCAAAAATAGTCAGCATTTTTATATCTTCTTCACTGATGGGCTTATTGTTATAGATGTTATCCACCTTGATTACTCCTGTTGCTTGGCCTTTCGCAATAATTGGTACGGTTGCAAAAGGCCCACCGTCTACCTGGGAATATATATTTTTCCAGATAAATGCATCTTGCTTTTCATCACTGACATTGAAATAGGTTTTTTCAAGAACCGTTCGCGCCAAAATCCCGCCGTCAAGAGGATGCAAAGGCACAATAATGTTTTTACACACCTCATCTATCTTTGATTTTACTTTGGAAAAAGTTCGTTCAGGAGAAAGCACCCATTCCAAAAGCCCCACTTTTTTCTGCGCAAATTCATTCCAGATTTGCCACGCATCTTCAGCGCTCTCCGGACCCATTCCGATCATGCCTTGGAGCGCGTGAGCGCTGTGATTGACCAAAAACAACATGGCCCGGTTAAAACCAAAACCACCTTCCATGGTAACAGCAGTAATGATAATATGGAGCAAATCATCAAGCTTGATGGTGGTCATCATTGCTTGGCTGGTTTCGTGGAGGAGGGAAAGCTTTCGGACAAGTTCAGCTTGATCGGGGGGCAGGCTTTTTGGAGATAGACTGAGATAAGCTTCTCTCACGTTAAGAGATTTCCTTTCCAACCCAAGGATGGGATTGCGTTCGTGCGGTAATCCGCCTGGAATATCCTTTTAAAGCCCTCGTGATTCGTTTTTGTGGTTATCTCAATAACGTGTTCACAATCATCACAAAAAACGAGTGTAATAGTGATTATAATTGACAGGGAATTTTGAAGAAGTGAATTTACATATCAAAGAGTCAATGAGGTTAACTACCCATAAGTTTTTCTTGGTTTTCCTGCTGTGCCTTACATTCAATACAAAAGGTCGTTACCGGGCGAGCTTTTAACCGCTCCCCGGAAATATCTTCGCCACATCTCTCACAGATGCCAAAAGTGCCATTTTCTACCCGCTCCAAAGCCTTCTCAATTTTTCCGATTAGTTTTCTTTCACGGTCCCGGATTCGAAGAAGAAAATTACGGTCTGATTCAAGGGAAGCTCGATCAACCGGGTCAGGGAACAACTCACCTTTATCACTCATGGTTTTAACGGTGACGCCTGCTTCTACTAAAAGATCAGAGAGTTGTTTTTGGAGGAGGTTTTTAAAATATTCGAGCTGTTCTTTGTCCATCGTATCTGCTCAAAAGTACAAGTCAAAGTCTTTAAAAATACATAATAGCGAAATTTATTTTTGTTGTAAAGAAATATTTTGGCCCCAGAGGCCCTGAGTTCCTCGCAGGCAAAAGAACTTAAAAGGCTAACGATTGTTTGATTCTGGCCTCTTTTTGGGTCCAATTTTTTTTAACCGTTACCCAAAGTTCCAAGTAAACCTTGGTCTGCAATAAATTCTCAATCTCCTTCCGAGCTCTTTTGCCGATTTCCTTGAGCATCTTCCCATCTTTCCCAATCAGGATTCCCTTTTGGGATAACTTTTCAACCCAAATAACGGCCCGAATAAAGATTATCCCAGGTTTTCGTTCGTTAAATTCTTCAATCGTTACGGCAATCGAATAAGGAATTTCTTGCTGGAGCAGAACAAAAATTTTTTCCCGTATAATTTCTGCTACCATGAATCTTTCGGTTTGGTCGGTAAACAGGTCACCTGGGTAATATTTCGGACCTTCGGGAAGATAATGTAACAAAAAAATTTCCAGTTGCTCTACGCCCAAACCATAAAGCGCAGAGAGGGGAATTATCTCCCGGAAGGGGAATGTCTCTTGATAAGCATCAATAAAGGGTAATAGCGCATGTTTTTCGACCAGGTCGATTTTATTGATTAATAGAAAAACCGGTTTCTCGAAGTTCTTTAAGCACTGAACAACAAAAAGAAATTCATCTTCCGGCATGGACTGCGTTGCTTCAACCATCACGAGAACAAGATCACTTTCTCGAAACGCTGCCTGCGCGGCCTGAACTAAGTGACGATTAAATTTTTTCCTAGTGTGATGAATTCCAGGAGTATCAACAAAAATCAGTTGAGCGTCCGGCAGGTTTTTAATTCCCAGGATGCGGTTCCGGGTGGTTTGAGGTTTAGGAGAAACAATTGATATTTTTTCCCCGATTAGGGTATTGAGGAGAGTAGATTTACCGACATTAGGAGGGCCGATAATCCCAATAAAACCGGATTTAAAGGGGACAGTCATTTAGTTTCCGAAGACCCGTTCGAAAATGTAATCAAGGTGGCGGAAGTGATGTTCGAGGTTAAAGGCGGTTTCAAGCTCACTGACCGTTAGATAGCGCAACACTTCAGAATCGTGCAACAGAGTAGTTTTGAAATCTTTGTTTTTATCACCCCATACTTCCATGGCATTTTTTTGCACTATTCGGTATGCCTCCTCACGGGAAATGCCTTTTTTCGTTAACAGCAGAAGGATTGTCTCAGAAAAAATGAGACCGCGCGATTTTTCAAGATTTTCTTTCATCCTTTCCGGATAGACCACCAATTTTTCTACAACTCCGGAAAGCCGGCTGAGCATAAAGTCAAGGAGAATGGTTGAATCAGGTGCGATAACCCGTTCTGCTGAAGAATGACTAATATCTCGTTCGTGCCAGAGGGAAACATTTTCCAAAGCTGCTATGGCATTGGATCGCACGAGTCGGGCGAGCCCGGTAATGTTTTCTGAAAGCACAGGATTTCTTTTATGCGGCATGGCGGATGAACCTTTTTGCCCTGGAGAGAAAAACTCTTCTGATTCGAGAACCTCTGTTCTTTGTAAGTGTCTAATTTCAAATGAAAATTTTTCTAAAGAACTCGCGATTACCGCTAAAGTGGCAAAAAAGGCCGCATGTCGGTCTCTTTGAATAATCTGGGTTGATATCGGATCAGGTTGCAATCCAAGATGGGCGCATACATACTTCTCAACGTTTGGTGAAAGATGGGCAAAAGTTCCAACCGCTCCCGAGATTTTGCCGAAACTGATATTTTCTTTTGCTGTCAAAAGTCTTTCCCGGTTACGACGCATCTCTTCATGCCAGAGGGCCATTTTGAGACCAAAGGTGATGGGTTCAGCATGGATTCCATGGGTGCGGCCGATCATCATGGTATTTTTATAGTGCTGAGCTTTGTTTTTGAGGATATCCATAAAATGTTCGATATCCTCGATAAGGAGTTCACTTGCTTCTTTAAGCTGGCACGCAAAACAGGTATCGAGAACATCTGAAGAGGTAAGCCCCAGGTGGAGATAACGGGCATCTGGCCCGATATGTTCCCCAACACAAGTTAGAAATGCGATCACATCATGCTTTACCACTTCCTCAATCTCGTCAATCCGAGAAACAGAAAAACACGCATTTTTTTTAATATTTTCGATAGCCTCCAGAGGAATTTCTCCTCTTTCTGCAAGGGCTTCACAAACCAGGATTTCAATTTTGAGCCAGAGATCAAATTTATTTTCAGGTTCCCAGATCTTAGCCATTTTTTTCCTGGTATAACGCGGTATCATCATTGCCTCCTTGAGTAGAGTGATTTTTTAAGAATTTATTTTTAACATTTAAACCCTTTTAGTTCAAGTTATTACTTTTTCTTGCTCCTTTTTATTGACATTTATCAATAAGGAAATTATAAAGATAATAACCTAAGCGTTTTATGGTTTAAAAAAGATACAAAAGTTTATTAATAAATCAGGATAAGGTAAAACTATGGGAAGCGTTGTAAAAAAGCGTAGAAAAAAGATGACAAAACACAAACACAGAAAACTTTTGTCTCGCACCAGGCATGCACGAAAAAAAAAGTAGGGCGTGATCAAATTGCCCGAAGAAGATTTTTTACGGGAATGCCAAAAAAACATTTAAACAAAAAAAAATTTCAGAAGGAAAACCATGCCGAAAATAGAACGAAATAAAGAGCTGGATCGAAGGCGAAAAAGAAAATGCGAACGGCGAAGAGAAAAAAATAAAGTCCTTCGCACTCAATGGGAACAAAAAAAGCAGGAAAAAAAGGAAGAGCGGATTGTCATTAAAAAGGCAGTTACCAAAGTTCCTTCTCCAGAAGAAAAAAAGGAATAAATTCCTTATTCATTGTTTGTTCCCGATCAATTTTCTTTTGGAAAAGTGTTCAGCCTGAAAAGCTGAAACACTTTTTTTCTTCTCAAGAAGACTACGAGAAGACTACGTGAAATCTTCAAACTAAAATTTACCCTTCAAGTTTTTCAATTTTGTGTCGATAGCCCAATTAAACATTCCACAGCAGCAATACATTTCAACGCAACAAAATGACAGAGAACTACACGATTACAGTGCGGGTAATTATTATTGCCGTCATGTTGGCAATGGATTGCCTTAAACAGGCAACGCAATTAAATAATATTATTTCTTTAAAAATGGGAAAATTTATGCTATAAAAAATAATCAGTTATGAGAAGGAGAAATCCTGAAATCTTTATTAAACGATTTGTTATTTTTTTGTTTTCTCCTCTTGTTAATCGCATTAGGTGTTCCGCAGCCGGTTGAAGGTGAAACCGACTCCGCTACAACCACGACGATGGCGGAAGAAAACCTTCTCAACTTAACGCTACCGGACTGTCTGGATATCGCCTTCCAGAATAACCGGTTGCGGGCGGTCTCCCGGGAGTCCATCAAAATTGCCGAGGCCCAGCGTGATCAGGCCCTTTCGGCATACTGGCCGCAGCTTAATCTTGGGGTCACCGCCACCAGAATGGATGAAGACCCCAATTTTATTTTTCCATCCCAGCCACTGCCCCTTGGCGACGCCGCCCAGCCGTTTGCTGAAGCTATTGCGAACGCCCAACTGGCCAAGAGGGGGATAACGCCCGATAACGTCGGGTTGCCTGCCTATAACTCCGCCCTCAGCGCTGCCGCGGCGCAAGCGATGAATCAATTAAGTTCCTCTTCCATGCCGGCCCAAAATATAAAGCTGATGGACAGGGATCTGCTCACCAGCACGCTGAGTTTGATTTATCCACTCTATACCGGCGGCAAGATCTCCGCTTTAACCAAGCAGGCAGTAATCGGTGTGGATGTCAGCAAGGAACAATCCCGTCAGACGGATTTGCAAATTGCCAGAGATGTCAAGCAGTATTTCTATGGACACATCTTCGCCAAAAAGCTCCACACGCTTGGCCGCGAAACCCTGGATAGACTTGAAGCCACCGAGATATTAACCGAGAGTATCTATCGGCATGGTTCCGGAAAAGTAAAAAAGACGGACTATCTGCGCGCGAAGGTGATGACCGCTGCTGTTCGCTCCGCGGTTGAGCTTCTAAAATCCAACGAGGAACTGACGCGATCGGCGCTGGTGAATGCCATGGGACTTCCCTGGAACACATCGATTGGCCTTGCTGACGTGGAAATACCTTTTGCGCCTTACGGCAGTGAACTCGAAGAACTGGTCGAGCAGGCATATTCGTCCAACCCGCAGATAAACCAGGTTCGTCTTGGGCTTAAGGCCGGGGAAGCAAAAATAGCCGAAGCCCGGTCAGGTCACCTGCCGATTGTGGCATTTTTCGGAAATTTCAACCGCCTGGAAAATTCTTATTCCGGGGGGTTAAATACCGCTGAAAACCGCAATTCCTGGCAAATCGGCCTTTCACTGGACATGACGATCTTTAACGGGTTCCGCACCAGCAAAGAGGTTCTGGAAGCGCGCCTTCGACTGGATAAACTCAGGAATGAAAACATGCTGCTGGAAGAAGGCGTCGCGCTGCAGGTGAAAAACGCGTTCCTGCAGATCGCCCGTTCGCAGGGGCAAGTAAAAACCACCAAAGACGCTCTGGACGCGGCCACGGAAAACCGCGAACTCAATATCCGCGCTTACCAGCAGGAGATGGTGGAAACCAAGGACGTCATCGAAGCACAGCTCATGGAGTTTTTTATGCATGGTCAGTATTTACATGCGCTCTATGATAATCAGGTAAACTCCGGCGAGCTGGAGTTTATTATCGGGAGCAGTGTCTATGAAGATCGTTAAGGTGTGGCGTACCCTCTGTGGTATTCTTTTATGCGGTTTAATTTTTTGTTCATCGTTGGGCGCTCAACAGGTTAAGAAAACACTTCTCAATGTCGGGTCTTATTACGAAGAAAACATAACGGAAGTCGACGGAAGAGATGTCTCCGCGGCCCTCGCCGTCTGGGCGAAGGAGATTGGCGACCAATATGGCTTTGAGGTAAAAACGTCTCTTTATATCTCGATGGAACAACTTGCTGAAGACTTCATCAACAAAAAAATCGATTTTGTCACCATTCCGACGCTCAAATACGTTATGTTTGCATCGGCATTCAAGGTAACCCCGGAATTGGCCAATGTAAGAAACAACCGGATAACCACTAGATACCTTCTGGTGGTTAATAAAAGTAATCGGAATAACGCACTTACTGATCTGAAAAATAAAAGGCTGGCAATCAGGAAAAACAATGCTCTCGGCAGGATGTTTTTGGATGTTGAGTTGATGAAGTCAAAGTTGCCCAGGTCGGATCGTCTTTTTGCCGCTATTCAGGAGAGCACCAAAGAGAATCAGGCAGCTCTGGCCGTATTTTTTGGCCAGGCCGACGCATGCATTATAACGGATGCGTGCTTTGGCACAATGGTTGAATTAAATCCTCAGGTGGGGCGTCAACTGAAGGTAATGAAGACATCGCCGGAATTTGTTGAAATGGTTGCTTTCTTCAACAAGGACTATCCGCCGCAATACAAGGAGAGATCGATGGAAGGTCTCGTAAATGGCGTGCGAGAATCCAAACGCCTCAATCAATTCAGGCTCCTCTTTAATACCGAAGGCCTGAAGGCCATTACGAGTGAGGAACTCGACACCGTCAGGACGCTATTTGCTGACTATAACCGTTTAAACGGGGAAAATAAAAAACAGCATCATTAAAGAGCATTATATGTTCAGTGAACGAGAAACTATTTTGAGCCTCGTGAGAAGACGGGGAATCTTCTTTCGCACCTTTATTATATTGATGCTGCTTGCTGTCATTATTGTGGCGTTGTTCGCTTTTATGGTTATCCCAGAGGAAAGAACCGCTCTTGTGAAGACGATGGATGCCCAGGCGAAGAATATAGCCGCTTCCATATCCGAAGCAACGGCAGTCGCTTTATTAAACGGTGACTATAGCTTCGTCGTCGAACATAACATGCAGGTTATCAAAAAAAGCGACGGCATTTGTTATATTATTACGGTGCGCGATAACGGCATGGCTCTCGTGCATACCGAGAAGGGTTGGGAACAGAAGGAAACCTCCGATCCGATCTGGAAGGATCATGAAACCGCGACTCAAAGCGGCATCATCTTCAGCACGCTTGTCGGAAAGAAGGTTTACCATTATACCGCCCCTCTTCAGTTTTCCGGGATAGATTGCGGGAATATTTATATCGGTATGTCGTTAAAAAAGTATGAGGACCAGGTAAACCTGGTCTACCGGGTTATTTTTATGGTCAGCGGGTTTTGTCTGATCATTGCGGCCGTTCTTTCCTATTTTTTCGCCAGGCGATTGACGGCTCCAATACTTGACCTGCGTGCTGTTACGCAAAAAATTATTGCCGGCGATCTTGCCGCGCGCGCATCTATTGCGGTCGATGATGAAGTGGGACATTTGGCGAAGTCCTTCAATAACATGACGGACACCATGCTGGAGTCACAAAATTCCCTTAAAAAAGCCCTTGAGGAGCTGGAATTACACCGCCAAAATTTGGAAATCCTCGTGCAGAACCGAACAGAGCAGTTGAGGGAAGTCAACAGGCATCTGCAACATGAGCTTGCGGAACGCAGGCGGGTGGAAAGCGCCCTGACGGAATCGGAACAAAGATACCGCACCATCTTTGAGACCGCGGGCAACGCCAATATGATTGTTGAAAAGGATGATACGGTATCGATGATAAATGCCGCTTTTGAAAAATTGTCGGGATATTCACGAGGTGAGGTTGAAGGGAAAAAGAGCTGGCGGGAGTTTTTTTCTGAGAAGGACCGACAAAAAATAAAACAGCATCAGGAGGTGAGCCTTTATGATCCGAAGGTGGCTACGAAGGATTATGAGGTTTCATTTATTGATAAAGCAGGGAATTCCCGTTGGGCTTATACCGCAATCGCGCACGTGCCCGGCGCTGGTAACATCGTCATTTCTTTAATTGATTTGACGGAAATCAAACAGCTGGAAGCGCAATTGCTCCAGGCGCAGAAGATGGAAGCGATCGGCCAGCTCGCCGGAGGTATTGCCCATGATTTCAATAATATCCTCACCGCTATTATTGGGTATGCGGGTCTTTTGAAAATGACCCTTGGGAAAAATGAACTTGTAGGTGAATATGTCGAGCCCATCATCAGCTCGGCGGAAAAGGCCGCTCATCTTACTCAGGGGCTTCTTGCCTTCAGCCGAAAGCAAATCATTTCACCGAAGCATGTAGATTGTATCAAGGTCATCAAAAAAGTGGAAAATCTGCTGGTGAGACTTATGGGCGAGGATATTGAACTGAGGACAGAATATGAAGATCAACCCGTCATAATTTTTGCCGACACTGGTCAGTTGGAGCAGACAGTGATTAATCTGGCGACCAATGCCAGGGACGCCATGCCGGAAGGCGGGTGCTTCTCGATCAAAGTTGAAACAACAACGCTATCTGAAACTGGTGCAGGCGAACAGGGTGTAACGAAACCGGGTAAATATGCCTTGATATCCGTGTCGGACACGGGTGTCGGCATAAGCAAAAATACGATCGACCATATATTTGATCCCTTTTTTACCACGAAAGATGTGGGGAAGGGGACAGGACTGGGGCTTTCCATTGTGTACGGCGTCATTAAGCAGCATAGCGGATATATTAATGTTTATAGCGAAGAAAACGCCGGAACCACATTCAAAATTTATTTGCCCCTCATCAAGGCGATGGCCGAAGAAGGGCAACCAACAGCCTTGCCGAAGCTGGAGTTCGGTCATGAAACGATTCTTGTTGCCGAGGATGACGACGTGGGAAGAGAGTTGTGCAGGATTATTCTCCAAAAATTCGGATACTCCGTGATCACGGCGTGTGATGGCGCCGACGCCATAGGAAAGTTTAAGGCCAACCGTGATAAGATCGACCTTGTTTTGCTCGATGTGGTCATGCCAAAAAAAAACGGCAAAGAGACCTATGCAGCCATCAAACAAATTAACCCAAACGTAAAAGCGCTCTTTATCAGCGGCTATACAGCGGATATTCTCCACAAGAAGGGCATATTTGAAGGCGATATAAACTTTGTCTCGAAACCTATTTTACCTCAAGACTTGTCTAGGAAGGTAAGAGCTGTTCTCGACGCATAGCGCATCGCCATATTTTTCCTTCCCCAGAGGGAGATAGGGACCCCCTTTATATATTTTTTATATAATTCGACAAAGACTCAAGGACTGTTGCTTTAGTTGGAAAAATCTCTCAAACAGACGCGAGAGTTCATTTATTCTTCGGACACTTTTAAATACTTTCTTTCGATTCTCCGGTTTCGTTTTTTCTCGCCTTCCCCATGAGTTACGTGCCTTGGGGTTTGCGCCAGAGTTCTCCCAAAAATAAAGGTAATTCTCCCGCACAATAAGGCCCAACCTTTACTGTCCAACCGGTTTTGGCTTCGATGTCACTTTTTATGGGAGCAGTGACTCCGGGGAGGATAAGTTCGCGGTGTTTTACCCGGGAAGCAAGATGGGTCTCGTCTATCGCCTTAAAAACGTTTTCAGCAGTGAAGGTTTGATAGAGCATCGCCATATCCACGGTGTGACCAAGGCAATCAACAAAAAGGAGATAAAAAGGTGCCGTGGTCGTGGAAAGGATAGCCATAAGCACGTCCTGAGTGGAAAGCGCGTTACCCGTGACCAGTACGGGCGATTCTGGTCCTGGCTGGTTAATTTCGTGAAGCCCCAAAATGCCTGCAACCGGATGCTGGGTTATTTCTACTTCCGGTAAAAACGCATTAAGCGCAAGCACGACCTCTACTGCGTAAGCAAGGTTGGGTGTTATTTGCTCACACGGAGCGGTTTGTGCCCTCCGTTCTTGTAATATGTTCAGCCATTCCTTACAGGACGTGAAGCCACATGATTTTTTGCAGACGCCTTGAGGAAGATATTTTTCAATATCAATCCGCTCAAGATAAAGATCCGATTTAAGTGGCATGGTGAAACCTTCGCGGCTTGGGGATAGAATAATTAAGCGCCAACAAGTTTTGCCTTTACCCCGTTAGAAAGGCCCCATGCAGAAGCACGAGGTAAATTTAAAAATTCTTACACTTTTTCACACGGAGTAAATCCCATTAGAAAATTTTCTAACGGGGTTTATGTTCTAACAATGTTTGGAGTCGTTCAATCAGCGCTACCTGAGCAGGGTTTATTTTTTGTTTGGCAGTTTCGCTCTCAAAAAAAGCACCCTGGTCAATTTCTGGAAATTCCTGTTTTTGCCCGGAGTGCGGTGGCCACTCCATTTTAAAGGTATTGCTTCTTATTGGCTTATTCTTATCCCAGTCCCCTGTGAATGCCCAGGCATACACAATTTTACCGTTTTTCTGCTTGATGTGCCCGAGTGAAATATACTCACCCTCCGGTTTGATTCCGGTTTCCTCTTCAAACTCACGGAGAGCGGTTTGCAGAAGGTCTTCGTCTGCGTCAACTTCACCTTTGGGGATACTCCAGATCCCCTCATCCTTTTTTGCAAAAAAAGGCCCGCCTGGATGGCCTAAAAAAAATTCAAGTGCACTCCCGTTGAGGCGATACATGAGCAGGCCCGCGCTCACCCGGGAATGGTGCTGTTTTTGATTTTCTGCTCGCATGGTCACAAATCCTTTTACTTGAATAATTGCTTAGCCCCTTATGATAATTAAACAACAGCCTTTGTCAATTGATTCTTGCTTGGAATTTAGCACCTCCTGGGCTGCGCTTTTTATTGGGCAATCCCTCCCCATCCCGTGAGGTTTGGGAATAACGTTCAAAAATAAGCATTTTATTATATGAATTTGATACCATTTGCTGCGGGCACAAAAAAGATAACGTTAGAGGCATGTCTTGAGATAGTGCGGATGTTTATGGCAAAGTTAAAAAGATGATTTCAATCTCGCATTGGTGCCGGGATGCGGATCATGGCAAACCCATAGATAACATTGCAGGGTTTAAAACGATCGTTAGGTTCGGCAGTCTGGAGATCCGTAGACAGATTATCCCACCTTCTCATTACATGAGGCTTGATATTAATACGAGAGATGTTTTGCAGCCGGGGATTGATGTAAACTATGAACCTACAGTCAAGCGGCGATTTTGATTAAAGGGAAGGCTTAAAATTCATAAACCAAAAACACATCGAACGCATGCTTCTTTGCTCATACCCTTGGCTTTTCGGCTGGCCTTATTTTTCGGGATCAGGGACTTCCCTGGTCTTCCCTTAATGTACCGGGAGCACTTTTTTACGGCGCTCCCGGTAAGATAGCAAGGATTGTCTGTTCTTACTTAAGTACGTTGAGATCGTCCCGGCGATTTTTTGACCAGCATGCTTCATTGTGCTCGGCACAGGAAGGCTTCTCTTTTCCGTAACTGATGGCGGTCATCCGGTCAGCACCAATCCCCAGGGTTCCCAGGTACTTCATGGCAGATACCGCCCTCCGGTCCCCTAATGCCATGTTATACTCACTCGTCCCCCGTTCATCGCAATTGCCTTCAATCCGCACCTTCATCTCAGGGTTCTTCTTGAGAGCCTCAGCGTCTTTGTTCAGCGTTTCAATTGCGTCAGGTGTCAGATTGGACTTATCAAAGTCAAAATAGATCGGATCCAGGGTAAGCATTACCTCCGGTTCAGGGGCGGGGGCTGGTTCCTCAACAACGGGAGCTGGTTCGACCGCCGTGGTCGGCATTGGCTCAGGCACAGGCACGGGCGGAGCCATTTTCTTATGACAGCAACCGCCGATGGCTAAGATGAGAAAAACAATAAGGGGGATGATTGACCCTTGTAACAGTTTTTTCTTCATTTTTACCTCCTTTGATTAATTATTATTAAATACATACTAAAAATAATTTTTTTCAGATGATGTATGTACACTAAGGGCTTTCTTAAACCTGTTTACAGTTCAAAAGTACACCCCTGCAACTCACTAGTGGTTATATGGTTTTCGTATACTATCCATTCGAATGATTTTCGTTGTGATGCGATCCCACGTGAGTTTTTATCGTAATCACCCGATATACAAAACGTTGTTTTATTTTTTCGAGGGGCAGCGACAATTACTCTGTGAACGCTTGCTGAACATTCTGCTGTCTTGAGTGCGGAGGGGTTCAATTCCGTCGTGGTTAGTATGCGCGTCTTTTTTTAAAAGTCATCACTTTATCGCCGGGCAATGTTACCGTAATGGTATCGTCTGAAATTTTACCGGTGATGACCCCCCCCTCTTTGGTGTGTAATCGGATTCCCTTTCCCTTGACGATCCAACGAAACGGTACTTCTTTTTCATTGGTTGTCCACACACCATTATCATCGTCTTTTAATTCAAGGATCGTTTCCATCCGGGACGGTTCTCCTTCGCTCACGGAAACATATGTCCCCACATACCGCTTGGTCGAATCACAGCCATGGGGAATGAAAACAAAGAGAAAAAGAAGAATCACCCATCCCCGCTTTATCCAAAGCACTCTCTTTTCCATCGCGTTACCTGCCTGTAAAAAAATCAGTTTCTTTTTCTTTTACTCCTTACCAACAACCCCCCCCTCCGGAAAACAAAAATGCGGTCGAAAAAGGCGATCTGTGCCGTCATCAGCATCAGCACCAAATCCCTAAAAACATCATACCAGCCGATTTGCGCACCCACACTTTCAAAACAGCCGCAGGTTATCGGTGAGCCGCGTAACACATTTACCAATAAAGCCACGGTGAACAAAGCCATGATCGTTGTCAGCACTGCTGCGGAGGCTCGGGTTGCAAGCCCAATGATCAGAAATAAGCCACAGGATAACTCCACCCACGGGAGAAACACCGCCACCATATTGACCGACCAGTACGGAAGGATCCGATAAGCCTCCACGTTCTTCGCAAACTCGACCGGGTAGGGTATTTTGGTCATGCACGCGTAAATAAACATAATCCCGATAAAGAACCTCAGCAGGAGAGAGAGGTATTCACTGGTGACAAAACTTTTAGTAATTTGCCAAAGCTTGTTCATGGCTCTATGGGATACCCCTTTTTCTTCCATGCGGACAAATCGCCGGCCAAAATGGAGACATTGGTATGTCCCCGGAGGCGCAATTTGTCAGCCACTTGTTCGTCGTAAAGGCTGCTGATTGTTCGCCCGTAGACAACTATTTCTTGCGAGCGATCAATTCGTTCCAGTCCCATTAAATACGCAATGTCAAAGAGGTCTGAAGGCAGGCTCAGAGCTCCCTTGATATGTTCTTGGTTATAGAAGTTACTGGGCCGCGCGTCAACAAAGAGGACCTCTCCTTTGTTGTACTTTTGGCTCGCCGCAGTTGGCGTTATCGCGGCAATGGGATCTTCAGACCAAGATTTTTGGATCAGACGGACTCCTTGTGGATTGGCAAAATTGAATAGAAGAGCGCAGATAATGGTCACACCGAAAATAAGGACAAAATCAAGCCACGTAATACGAGGCGCTTGGTAGTGTTCTTTGGTTTTTTCCTCAAGTTTCCCCCAGTCCTGGAGGAGCATTTTGGTAATATTCTGCACAAAACAAAGCGCCACGCTCGGATAGTCCTTGAGAATCTGGTCGAATAGCTGCTTGGGGAGGACGCTGACGACAGTCTCTTCCAAGGTCTCTGTCGACGCTGTCCGCGGACTCCCGGTGAGCAAGGAGAGTTCACCAAAACCGTCACCCGGACCAAGCATCCCCAATTCGGTTTCTACTCCATGTTCATCACTCCGAAAAGCCCTTATTCTGCCAGAGCGAATAATATAGAAGCTGTCCGATGGCTCACCCTGCCGGAAAACGACCGAACCCGGGGGAAAGACTATGGTTGGAATCATTTTCACAACATCAGCCAGTTTGTCCTTCGGCAGGTAGTCGAAGAAAGAGCGTTCAGTAAGTTTGTTTTCGATATTTCTGGGTTGGGCCATACAGATAAACCCCACAAAAATCAAATCAAGAGGCAGCGGTCATGAACTGACTGCGCAAAAACATCTACTTTTGATTTTCAGCTATTTTTTTCATCTTCCCAAAAAAATCATCCGCATCGTTGAGATATCCCGAATGCGTTAAGAGGATGTCGCCTTGTCGGTTTACTAACAAAAGGAGCGGGATGGACGGATTTTGAAGTTTGCCAAAGATTTCCATTTTCGGGTCAGGGATAAGGGGAAATTTGACCCGATACGCTGTCTTAAAAGCCTCTACTGTTTTTTGATCGCCGATAGCGACAATGCCAATCATTTTAATGTGTTTAGCAAGGTTCGGATCTTCTTGAGTATACTGGTAAATCCTGTTCATGGCAGGAGTTTGCTTCTGGCAATATTGGCAAAACACCGAAAGTATTTCTACCAGGATGAGCTTAGAAGAAACCTGGGATAAAGAAAAGGATTCGGCTTTGGTTAAGCCCAGGTAGTGAAGCGCGTCTGCTGATGCGGGTGAAGAAAGACGGAAGGCGGGAAGCCTCATCCCCGGAGATAGGATCGTGGCTCCATGCCCGGAGGTTGGTGAGAACCAGAAAAAAACTATAAAAAGAAAAAATATAAAATTATAAGCGCGAGAGAAAATGATTTTTTTCATTCCTTGTCTTTCACGAAAAGATGAAGGTCATTGGAGCATTTTTTCCGTAACCTACACAAGAAGTATGTGCGAGAGAGGCAGATTTGTCAAGTTGGAAAGAAAAAAACTGTCACGAAGTTGTTAAAAATCAGGCCCATACTTTGGCGGCAGAATCAAGTGCAGGGGTTTTTGATGGTATCGGGAATTGGGAAAAAAACCAATAAAATCATGGTGATTTCTACTAACTTTTTGAACTTATTAATGCTCCCAGAATGATTTGCACACCACCTACAGTTTCATAGTGTGTTCAGGTTGTTTTCGCTGTTAGCTGCTGTTTGGGAAAATCTAATAAAATCGAGGGAAACCAAAATGGTTGTCCCTCTTGGTTTATGGTGTGTGGTGTGTTGGCAATTAAAAAAAGGGGACCCGGAACTGGGGTGGTTTGAAATCTGTGTCGTAGTGCTGCCCTTCATATTCAATCCAGTCCAATTCAATTTCGAGATTTCTCAGAAGCTTTCCTTCTACTGTCACTTGTTTATTTTCTTTTTCCGCTCGCCTGAGAGCCATCACCGGCATTAACCAACTCGTTACCCGATATTCTCGCTCATTACATAGGATAGACCGCCCCTCTTTGTCTTCAAGAAGGAAGCCCCAGTCTTTGGTTCTTCGGAAACCGTCTGTTTTTACATATCCCGAAATTTCAATTCTTTTGCCCCGATAAGCCTCCGGGGCTTCAACGACACTTTTTATGTCTGATGTGATTATTACTTCTTTCCCTTTGTATTTTTCAGGGTTCTCTTGGAAGCTTTTTAAATCAGTTTTAACAATGGGTGCACAGCGGGATAAAGTTAAGAAAAGTACAAATCCTATTAAGCATACTAAATAGTTTTTCATAGTGATTTTCCTTTTTCTTGCCACCAAAAAACTATCTTCAAAATAAACCTGATTCGTTTATTATATTAGTTTTTATAGCAAAAGAAAAAGCCAAGTATTCACGCCTTGGCTTTTAAAGAGGAGATGAGGAAATTTCTCATTTGTAAAATGACCGGGATAGATGGTTCTTGGTTCTTAAAAAGAATTTTTTTTAGTCTGAGCCTTTAACAGGATTGCCCAAACTTATTGTGTAGGGAGATTGCGGAATATCTTGGTTGTATTATAATACTATAAGTAAAGTCATTAAGGCATGGGAAGATAAAGCTAATCATGCAAGACCTGATCCCAATGCTTCCCTCTTTCCCTATATAAGGTCCCGTTGGTAAGAATTTTATAATTTAAGACGTTCCCCACCTCTGCCCAAGGTTATCTTTGTTGCTGTTGGTATTGTTGCTTTTATCTCTGATGCTGATGTCGCTGAACCTCAGGCCTCCGTTGATATTGCTCTTGCCTTTGGTGTCTTAGCTCCTGTCTCTGTTGTTGCGGTCGAGGGTGATACTTTTGGACGTCCCAAGTTCTTTGCCTTTCCCAATATCGATTATTATACCAGCTGTTCCAGTTCCGTTGAAGTTCTCGGTGAGGAATCCGTTTATAGTTCCAGCGGTGTCCGGACCAAGTATGGTCTCTATAGTATCTTCTCCAACCTGGGTCTACATCAAAATAAAAGCTTGGGACATTGTCATAATAAGCCCAACCCCGGTTATAATAATGTGAGCGATACCAACGGCCTTCCCATGGACGCCACCACCAACCATTCCAGAAAAACAACTCTACACCTATATCAGGAACAGCGTACACATCGTACGTATCAGGCATCACGACCACATGCGGAGGCGCATTAAATACGATGGGTGGCAGGGAAATTCCAATACCTATATTTACCCCTGCCATTGTCGGAATAGGAACGACAATTACCAACACCAAAAGGATTGTCCCCAAAAGTAACTTTTTCATTTTGTTGTCTCCTTTATTCATCATCTTAGACTTCTGTTTTTGATAAGATATTTGTGTAGACGTTTGGAAGAAGAAAAAGGGTTACATGACTTATAAAAAAATTTAGAAAAAAGCTCCCAAGAGAAAGAGAGTTTAACTATTTTGTTAATTGGACAATCTGCAAAAGGTAAAATTTAGAAAAGAATAAGCAATAAAAGACCTGCCAGAAGAAATTATTACTCCGGCAATTAAACAGCACAATATGTCATTCCCGCGAAAGCGGGAATCTATAAGTAATAAATTCTGGATTCCGGGTCAAGCCCGGAATGACACCGAAGGATCATGGAGATATTTATTTGCCGAGGCAATAACAAACATAAAGAAAAGGCTTTGACAAACCCCGTCAAGAATGCTACAAAAAAACCAAAAATATTTTTTTAGCACAATCCATGATCAAGGGGAGGACAAACCCATGCAAAAGAAAAAAGAGAAAAAACCGGAGAAGAAAAAATACACCAAGATGGTCTTAACCAAACATAATAAATTGAAAGATATTACCGCCGGCCTTGCTGGTACTGCGCCTTTAGGCTGTACAAAATTTCTTTTTTAAACTGCTCTCCCCCAATAAAACTAACTTTTACCTTGTTTCTTCCCTACCACATCATCAACCCAGCTTAAAGCAGCGGCAACGGTTGGAAAGCCAATGGTAGCTGTGAGGAGAATAACTGTGTGATAAATCTCCTCGGGTTTTGCTCCTGCTTCGATAGCTCTTCTTGTATGGCTGTGAACAGACCCTTCAGAGCGTATGGCGGCGGCTGCTGCCAATTGGATAAGATTGGCAGTCTTTTCGTCTAATGGGCCCTGTTTTTTTGTGACATTGCCAAGGTTCTCCAAGGCATCAAAAAATTCCTTAAACTTCTTTTGCTTTGCTAAATAATGTTTAGGTAATCCTTAATCCAGCGATAAGGTATAGATAAGATAAATTTTACCCTCTTAGGCTTATTCAACCCTAAGAACAGCACTTAAAATTGCATTTCTTGTTTAAGCAATTAGCTTAAGTGGTCTTCTATATTTCGTCGATTCAACATGCCCTTTATTATGCTGCTTTTACCCTGTTAAATATTTACCTGATATTTCAATGTATTTTCTCCGGCAATGTTGACAAACACTCAAAAGGTTATGGTAAGCAGAATTTAACAGGGCGGGTCGTAGTTTGAGGTTTTTTGTAAAACCCGTGTAGAATTTTCCGTCTGTTTCACTCTTCAATACATAGGTAAAATACATTCCTACCTCAAACTATTTAACCGGGCAGGTATTGTTGGACATCGACAAACCCGCTCCTCTCAATTGATCTGCGAACCGATATAGCTTCTTCCCTTCGAGTACATCTGCCAGTTTAAACAGTTTTCCCGCAATGTCCACCGAGCGTTGCCAGATTTCTAAATTCTCAAATCTGAATTTTACCATAGTTTATTCTGGAGGTCACGTCCTGGTTTTTTGAAGATCTCTGAAATACTCAACCGTCTTTTTCAGACCGTCCTCAAGATGAATCGTTGGTCGCCAATTCAATTTTTCTCGTGCCAGAGTGATATCAGGTTGTCTCTGTTTTGGATCATCAGAGGGTAATGCTTTAAAGATTATCTTCGATTGCGAATTAGTCAGTTTAATAATTTTCTCGGCGAGAAGGAGAATGGAGAACTCAACGGGGTTGCCGAGGTTGACCGGGCCGGTAAAATCGTCAGGGCTGTTCATAAGCCGGATAAGCCCATCTATCATATCATCAACATAACAAAAGCTCCGGGTCTGACTGCCATCCCCATAGACGGTAATGTCCTCTCCTTTTAATGCCTGCACGATAAAGTTACTCACCACCCGGCCATCATCCGGGAGCATGCGGGAGCCATAGGTATTAAAGATGCGGGCAACTTTTATCTTCAGGTTGTGCTGGCGGTGATAGTCAAAGAAAAGGGTTTCAGCGCATCGCTTGCCCTCATCGTAGCAGGACCGCACTCCGATACAATTGGTGTTTCCCCAGTAGGTTTCGGGCTGGGGATGAATGGTGGGGTCGCCGTAGACTTCCGAGGTTGAGGCCTGAAGGATTTTGACCTTTAATCGCTTGGCGAGGCCGAGCATATTGATCGCGCCGTGGACTGAGGTCTTGGTTGTCTGCACCGGGTCGAACTGGTAATGGATCGGACTTGCCGGGCAGGCAAGGTTATAGATTTCGTCTACCTCGGCATACAGGGGAAAGGTAATATCGTGCCGTGAAATTTCAAAAAGGGGATTGGGTACCAGGTGGGCAATGTTCGCTCTCCGGCCGGTAAAAAAGTTATCAACACAGAGGACTTCGTGCCCTTGTTTCAAAAGAGATTCACACAAATGCGAGCCGAGAAAACCAGCTCCGCCGGTGACTAAGATTCGTTTATTTGTCATATAGTACTCCGTAAAATGTGAAGGACATAAGATCAAAGTTTTAAGATTTAAGTAATTAAGTTTTAAGGGCTAGGGATTTGATTAGGCATTGAAGCATGGACGATATTTCTTTCAGTTCAATAACGAGTTCTGTGGCTTGGGTGTTTTTGTAAATGCCGATTTTTGGGCAATGTAAACTTGCGTGCGCAATTCGGCGGCTGATCCCTTGGCAATGTGCAAAAAACGAATATATTCGACCCTGCTATTTCATTCAGCCCCTTTTTGCCCTGTTAAATACGATTTGAGCCTTTTATGCAAAAATCTCTTCCCATTATAAGTCTTGAAATACCTCTCCCTCCTCAAAGCATCATCCTGTTTTAAACATGCTTCATAATATATAATCTTCAACGTCCGTCTTTCTCGTGTTGATTCAACAAGCCCCCGGCAATGCTGCTTTTACCCTGTTAAATATTTACCTGATATTTAAATGTATTTTCTCCGGCAATGTTGACAAACACTCAAAAGGTTATGGTAAGCAGAATTTAACAGGGCGGGTCGTAGCTTGAGATCTTTTGTATGTCCAGTGTAAAATTTACCATCTGTTTCACTTTTGAGAACATATGTGTAGTACATCTCAAAGCTTCAAGCTATGTAACAGGGCAAGTATTTGAAGCTATGGAGACAGCCGACCGGGTCATCTGGTCCTTCAACCCATAATCACGACAATTCCGCAAACCTTCATATATTCCTACTGCCAAACGGCAAGCCCGCTTCCAAACATCCAACTCCTCAAAAGAATTATACCCCATCCCCACCCCCTATACTTAACCCTTAACCCTTTAATCTTTAACCTTCAGGCTTTACGGCATTTATATACTTTTTAATATCTTTATTGTTCGGATCGAGCATGAGGGCTCGGGCAAATTCAGTTTCCGCGTCACGTGGTCCCGAAAGCTGGATCGGATGGTGAGAAAAATCAGAAAACCGCTTTAATTCGCTCAGGGTCCGTCCCCTATAAAAATGATACCAGGCATTGACCGGAGACAGGTTTGCCGCATCCGCGTAAGCCTGTAAAGCCTTAAGTCCGAAAAATCGGATATTTTTTTCAGCGTCAAAGACCCAGATCTCTCCTTGTAAGTTCCAGGCTCCCTGTTCCCAGGATTCGCTCATCTTGTGGGCGTAATAATTGCCCAGCTCATAACGATAGTGGGCATTACCCGAATCAAAAAAGATGGCCCTCCGGAGGGGAGCAGGGGGCAAAGGGCAGGGGGCAGGGAGCAGGGGGCGAGGAGCGACCTCCGTGAAGTGTTGAGTGTTAGGTGTTAGGTCTTGGGTCGTAGGTTTTAGGCTATAAACCACAACCCCTAACCCATTACCTTCCTCCTTAATCCTTGCTCCTTGCTCCTTGCTTAACGATTGGTAGTTAGTAAAAAAGCGATACCCGAGGTAATCTTTCATTACCAGGGTAAGCAGGAAGACCACCATGAGGGCTGTTACCATGACGACCGCGGTTCTTATTTTTGGCGAGAGGAAGAGGGCAGAGACCGGAAGGAGAGAAAATTCTTCTTCTCCCCTTTTTTTGAGATTAACCGCGACCGTAATCAGCCCCAGGATTACAAAAAGAAGGAAGGCATTGGCAGGAATGTGGAGGCTAAACTCCACCAGACAATGGCAGAGAAGAGATACTGCGCCAATAAAACCACCGAGGGTTATGCCTGCCAGAAAAGGGTCTCGTCTTTGCTTCCACTTTTTGATGGTGGTGAAAAGCAAAAACCAGATCCCCCCAAAAAACAAGAGCAGTCCTACCCAGCCGGTATCAGCGAGCATTTCCACGTAATCATTATGGGCGTGCTCCCAGAGGGTGGGGGTGGTAATGGTTTTATATTTGGGATAGATAGTTTGAAAATTACCCAGTCCAACGCCAAAGAGGGGAAAGTCCCGGGCGAGAATAAGGGTATCTTTCCAAACCTGGGGCCTTTCCACTGAGGCGGTCCTGAGGTTGGCGAGGGTAGCGAGTTTCGAGACCACCGGGCCAACGCCCATCCACAAAAGGAAAACAAAAATCAATCCGCTGATAAGCAGTATTATTTCCCTTTTTCCTTTTTGGGACTTTTGCAATCCGAGCAACAGGGAAAATAACCCTAAAGAAAAAACAAAGGAAAGGATCCCGCCCCGCGAGACAGAGAGAAAGAGCGCTGATGACATAAGGACGATAATGAAGATAAGAAGGACATTTTTCGCGAGCCAGGATTCAAGCAGAGAAAGCCGTTGCTTCCAGTTTTTGGCCGCGCGCATGATACCCGGCTTCTCGCGGCTGAGCAGAAAACCGAGCGCGAGGGGGATAACCATCTCAAGGTAGCCGGCTAAGTGATTGGCATTGATAAAAGGGCCGCCGTAACCTCCGGCTTTGTATTGCGATTGCCAGAAGCCGTAGATTTTATCAGACTTGCTGAGCATCTGGCAGAGAGCTAAAAAAGCGACACCCGTGCCGGTAAAAATAATCGTCAGCACCAGTCGTCGTATCTGACGCAAGGTGGTCATGGTAGTGATGATGAGAAAAAATACGGAGACGTAGACAAAGAATTTTAAGAATTCGGTTTTCGTGGCCTGGGAATAGAGGGATAAGGGACGTGAAGCGAGGGGCTGGGAGTGGGGGGCTACGCTTGGCTCCGTGCCCTTTGCTCTTGGCTCATAGCTCCTGGCTCCTTCCTCCGTGCTCCGTGCTCCTTGCTCTATGCTATTCCCTAGGGTTTGCTGATAGAGATCATAGGTATTGGGTGATAGGTGTTTTACTACTGTCGCCGGTAACGGAACTATCTGAAAAATGATTAAGCCCAGGAAGAGGGCGAGGGGTAGGGAGCAGGGGGCAGGGGGCAGGGGGCATGGGGCTACCCTTGGCTCCGTGCTCCGTGCTCCGTGCAAAGGGCTGGGAGCAGGGGACGATGAGCGATGAGCGATGAGCGATGAGCGGGCCAAGAGAAAGGTCAGGAGGAGGAGAAGGACAACAACTTCCACGATGGTATACGCCCAGATATGGACTGAGCCAAAAGCAAGCGGGGTAAAGATAATGAGGAAAATGAGACCGTACTCGATGATTGTGTCAGGCTTGGTTTTCATTAACCGCACATGAAGGGGTGGAGGTTAGGTGATGCTTATTTCTTTGCCTTCAATGATTGCCCGGGGTATGTCCCGCACCATCAGTTCCGCTTTATCGCTGCCGATAAGGTCAGCTACTTCCGAGACTGCACGCGAGAGAATCGGCGGCCTCCGGTCTCGGGAGTGGGCATCAGTGGCGATAATATGCGCCAGGTTTTTCTTTACCAGGGTTCGGGTAAATTTTTTAATTTCTTTTCCGAATTCACCGGTGATGCTCATCGCGGTTACCTGGGCAAGAGCGCCGGCTAGAATGAATTCATGAAGGAGTTTGTGATTCCTCTGGATCATGGCAATTCTTTCCGGGTGGCTGAGGACGGGCACGATGTTTTTTTCGCGGAGTTTCCGGATGAGGTCTTTAACCTGAGGAAAAAGAAAATAATCGGACAATTCCAGGAGCACGTAGCGGAAGGTTGGGTTTGTTG
>DATEXU010000179.1:0-8960 GCA_035256645.1 Thermodesulfobacteriota bacterium
GGGCCTCCTCCGAGAATCATGACTTTGGATTTATCCGACGGCTTGGTTTCATTTTCGGTTTCGTACGTGGAATAATAGTAGGGGGTATAGGCTTCGAACTCAGCGGAACAGGTATCCACCAGCTTGAACACCGCTTCAATACTGAGTGATTTTCGAAAAGAGCGAAAGGAGATTTCATCGGTCTGAAAGATTTCCGCCAATTTAATGTCACTAAACCCAAACTGTTTTGCTTTGCGGATTTGTTCAGAGGTTACCGATTGGAGGGTATGTTTACTAAGCTCAAATTCTAAATCAACGATCTCCTTTATATTGAATAAAAACCAGGGATCAATCTTGGTTAAATCGTTGATTTCTTCAACTGTCATTCCCATTCTCAAGGCCTGAGCAATATAAAAGATCCGCTCCCAGTTCGGCACCTTTAACTTTTCCCGGATCTTTTTAAGGGATTCCTTTGTCGCTGTTTTTCTGGACTTATGAGGGTCGTTACTTTGATCTTTCTCGGTTTTTTCCAAACCATGATATCCGATTTCTAAGGACCGGATGGCTTTTTGGAATGATTCTTTAAAGGTTCTACCAATCGCCATCACCTCTCCCACAGACTTCATCTGGGTGTTGAGGGTCTGATCGGTTTCCGGAAATTTATCAAACGCCCACCGGGGGATTTTGGTTACCACATAGTCAATGACCGGTTCAAAGGAAGCTTTGGTATAACGGGTGATGTCATTGGGAATTTCATCCAAGGTGTAGCCGATTGCCAGTTTAGCGGCGATCTTGGCGATAGGAAATCCCGTGGCTTTGGAAGCTAAGGCAGAGCTTCGGGATACTCTTGGGTTCATTTCAATCACCAGCATTTCTCCGTTTTCCGGATTTACCGCAAACTGGATATTTGAACCACCGGTCTCCACGCCAATTTCCCGAATGATAGCAATAGCCGCGTTGCGCATGAGTTGATACTCTTTGTCCGTTAAGGTTTGGGCGGGAGCTACGGTGATGCTGTCACCGGTATGTATCCCCATGGGATCAAAGTTTTCAATCGAGCAGACAATGACCACATTGTCATTTAAATCTCGCATTACCTCAAGTTCATATTCTTTCCACCCGATAACCGATTTTTCGATCAAGACCTGATTAAACTGAGAATCTTTAAAAAAAGGCTTTAAGATTTCTTCAAGTTCAGCGCGGGAAAAGGCAATTCCCCCTCCCGTCCCCCCCAAGTTAAAGGCGGGCCGGAGAATAACAGGATACCCTAACTTATCTGCCGCCTTCAGTGCTTCCCGAAGGTTATAGACATATTTCCCTTGGGGCATTGAGAGCCCAATGCGATCCATGCTCTTTTTAAAGAGTTCCCGGTCTTCTGCCTTCATGATAGCTTCTAACTTAGCCCCGATGAGTTCAACGTTATATTCTTCAAGTACTCCGCTTCTCCCGAGGGCGATCGTCACGTTAAGTCCAGTTTGCCCACCAATGGTCGGAAGCAAAGCAAGGTAATGCGGCTTTTTATCGGGATTTTCCTGGGCTATGATATCCGCGATCACTCTGGCATTAACCGGCTCAATATAGGTGCTATCCGCCATTTCGGGATCGGTCATGATCGTGGCCGGGTTACTATTGACCAGGACGACGTAATAGCCTTCTTCTTTTAAGGCCTTACATGCCTGGGTTCCGGAATAGTCAAACTCACAGGCCTGGCCGATAATAATCGGGCCGGAGCCGATAACCAAAATTTTTTTTATGTCAGTTCGTTTGGGCATGTTGCATCAGCTCACGAAATTGTTTGAAAAGGTAAGAGGCATCATGGGGACCAGGGGATGCTTCAGGATGGTACTGAACCGAAAAAAGCGGCAGCTGCTTATGCTGAAATCCCTCGAGGGTCTGGTCATTAAGGTTGATATGCGTTAAGAACACATCCCGGGTATCAAGGGTTTCGAGATCAACACAAAATCCGTGGTTTTGAGCGGTGATCGCAACTTTTCCCGTGGCCAGGTCTTTTACCGGCTGGTTACTTCCCCGGTGGCCAAATTTAAGCTTATAGGTTTTACCCCCCAAGGCAAGTCCTAATATCTGATGTCCCAGACAGATACCCATTATCGGCAGTTTCCCAATTAGCTTTTTTACATTGTCAATAACATAAGGAATTGCCGCCGGGTCTCCCGGCCCATTGGAGAGGCAGACCCCCTGAGGGCGCAACTCCAAAACCTCTTCCGCGGGGAAAGAGGCTGGTACTACCGTTACCTCACATCCCTCATCAACCAAATGACGGAGGATATTTCTTTTTACTCCACAATCATAAACGATAACGCTGAACCTGTCCCCGGTTGGCTTTGAGGGGTTTCTATGGCCTTGCGGAAAACTCCAAGTCGCTTGTTTCCACGCATAGGGTTGATGACAGGTAACTTCTTTCACCAAATCACGACCACCATACTGCGGGGCTTTTTCGAGTTTTTTTCTCAGGCCTTGGGAGTCAAAGTCTACGGTGGAAATGATTCCCAGCTGCGCTCCCGCATCCCGGATATGTTTCGTTAGCGCCCGGGTATCAATCCCCTGAATCCCCACTATGCTATATTCTTTAAGATATTGATCAAGCGTTTTTTGACTTCTCCAGTTAGAAGGGAACGGGCTTAATTCTCTTACCACCAAACCTTCCACCTGCGGCTGTTCCGACTCGCTATCTTCCTCATTAACGCCATAGTTGCCGATCAGCGGGTACGTCATGGTGACAATCTGACCTTTATACGAGGGGTCAGTAAGCACTTCCTGGTAACCGCTCAAACTGGTGTTAAACACCACTTCTCCGGTTGTTTCTCCTTGGGCGCCAAACGATTCACCCAGGAAAGTTCGCCCGTCTTCTAAATAAAGAATTGCTTTGGTTATGGTCATCGTTTACTTGGCCTCCCAAACAATATTTCCCGCTACGATGGTCATGATTGGTCCACCTTTAAGTTTCCAATGAGCAAAAGGGGTATTGCGCGATTTAGATTTAAATGTTTCCGGCTTTACCATAAATTCCCGTTGCATGTCGAGGACGGTTATATCCGCCTCTTCACCTTCGTGAAGAGCCCCGCCCTTTAACCCCAAAATGCGGGCCGGGTTAGTGCTGAGCAGGGCGATTGCCTGATTAATAGTAAGAATGTTAGTGTGAACAAGTTCGTTTAACGTCAAAGAGACTGCAGTTTCTAAACCAACGATACCATTAGCGGCCGCCGTATATTCTATATCCTTCGCCATCAGCTCGTGAGGGGCATGATCGGTAGCGATCACATCAATGGTTCCATCTCTTAATCCTTCGCGCAAAGCCTCGCGATCCTCTTGTGATCTCAACGGAGGATTTACCTTGGTGTTGGGGTCAAAAGATGTCACTGCTTCATCGGTTAACGTGAAGTGGTGGGGGGTTACTTCACAGGTTACTCGAATGCCTTTTGCTTTTGCCCGGCGAATTAAATCTACTGAACCCGCGGTGCTCACATGGGCGATATGGACGCACGAGGAAGTCAGCTCCGCTAAAATCAGATCCCTCGCTACCATCACTTCTTCTGCGGCAGCCGGAATACCAGGGAGGCCTAAGCGGGTAGAGACAAAACCTTCATGCATTGCTCCAGACCGAGAGAGATTTTTGTCTTCACAGTGAGAAATTATCGTGAGGTTAAAACTCTTAACATACTCTAAAGCCCGGCGCATAACCTCAGCATTTATAACCGGCTCGCCATCATCCGACAGGGCAACGACCCCGGCAGTTTTTAATTCTCCGATATCGGAGAGGTTCTCTCCTTTTAAACCCCGAGTGATTGCCCCGATAGGATAAACCCGGACACAACCTTCCTTAAGGGCTTTATTTATTATATAGCTGGTGACAATCTTATTGTCATTAACAGGATTGGTATTGGGCATGCAGGCAAGCGCGGTAAAACCACCAACAGCAGCAGCCCGACAACCCGTGGCAATGGTTTCTTTACCTTCCTGGCCGGGTTCCCGAAGATGAGTATGCATGTCAATGAATCCCGGGGCAATGATTTTCCCGGAAGCGTCAATGATTCGAAATTTGCCGATATCCCTGCTTACCCTTTCCGGATCAGTATTCTTGTCGATACGGATGATTTTCCCTTGATTGATAAAAATATCCAGCGTATTGTCGATGTTGTTAGCCGGGTCAATTACTCGCCCGTTCTTAATGAGCAACATTTTTATGATTCCCTCCGGCCAAAAGATAAAACAAGGCCATGCGAACCGCTATTCCATTAGCAACCTGTTTGAGGATGAGAGATTTTTCACCATCAGCTACGTCAGAGGTTATTTCCACCTCCCGGTTTATCGGTCCAGGGTGCATGACCATTGCCCCGGGTTTCGCTTTGCTCAGCCTCTCCTGATTAATGCCAAAAAACCGACTATACTCTTTTAATGAAGGAAGCAGATTTTGATTTTGACGTTCCGTCTGGATCCGAAGACACATGATAACATCAACATCTTTAATCGCTGCATCCACGTCATAAAAGACTTCGATCCCCATCTTTTCTATATGAGCGGGGATAAGCGTTGGTGGGCCGGCTACTTTTACGTGAGCTCCCAGCTTAGTAAGCCCCCAAATATTAGAACGCGCTACCCGACTGTGGCTGATGTCGCCAATAATGGCTACTCGCAATCTTTCGATTCTCCCAAAAGTCTCTTTTATGGTGAAAAGGTCTAAAAGCGCCTGCGTCGGGTGCTCATGAGCTCCATCGCCGGCGTTTATAACCGAGGCTGAAATATTATTGGCAACGAATTGTGGGGCACCAGAGACTGAATGACGAATAACTATAATATCCGGTTTCATTGCGTGAAGATTAAGCGCCGTATCCTTGAAAGTCTCCCCTTTTGACATACTGCTGGTTGAAAAATCAAAATTGATAGTATCGGCTCCCAGTCTTTTTCCTGCTATTTCAAAAGAAGTCCGGGTACGGGTGCTGGGTTCATAAAAAAGGTTGATGATCAGTTTTCCTTTTAAAGAAGGGGGTTTTTGCTTTTCTTGGGAAAAAATTTCTTTCATCGATTGAGCGGTCGCTAAAATTAAAGAAATTTCTTCAGAACTTAATTCTTCTAACCCCAACAAATCTTTGCTTTTAAGCTTCATTTTGTCCGCAAGCAACCTTTAAGTCCCCCTAATAAACTCCAAAAAAAAACCTCCTTACCTTTCAGTAAGAAGGTTGTATCAGACAACGTTTCCTGCAAAATTTCAATATCGTTATCCCTTCTCGGGGATTAAGGTTTTTAGGCTTAGAATAAAACTGGCTTCAATTTACAAAAAAATACCAAAATATTTTGTATTCGTCAAGGATTTCTTTCTAAAGTCTTTTGTCTAATGAATGTGTGATTTCAAAGACTTGGAAAAAATTTTTAAAATTTAAGAAAATTACCGGTTTTTTTATCTTGATTAATGGATTCTATCTCCTGCCCGGCTCCACCGATTATAGATGATGGCATCGAGAAGTTTCATGGGGTAGTTCCACGGAAACCGATTATGATTACTTCCATTAGACCAATAGATTATAAAGGCTTTTCCAATTACTGATTCAAGAGGGACATATCCCCAGAATCGGCTGTCGCGGCTCGTATCCCGGTTATCACCAAGGACAAAAAGGGAGTTTTTAGGAACCGTTATGGGGCCAAAATCGCCTCGTGGGAATTCAATATTTCCAGAATTATCATCAATATAATGAGCATACGGGTCAGAGTAGAGTTCACCATTGATATACAACTTCTTTCCTTTCATAACGATGGTGTCTCCTTCGACTCCGATTACCCGCTTGATAAAATCAAGCGTTGTATCGAGAGGGTAGACAAAAACAACTACATCTCCCCGTGTCGGCTTGTTAAAGCCGAAAATTTTTTTATTGGTAAAAGGTATTCGAATGCCATAAAGAAATTTATTTACCAAAATGTGGTCTCCCACCAAAAGGGTTGGGATCATTGAACCTGAAGGGATTTTGAATGGTTCGACAACAAAGGTCCGGATAAAAAGGGCAAGGAGAATGGCAATAACGATGGCCTCAAAATTTTCCTGAAATTTGGTTTTGGTTTTTTTCATAATCAATCCACGTGCTTTAACGGGCGTTTTTATTTAAGAGGTTAACCCTCAACCCTTGCCTGCTTCGTAAAGTCGATTATGTCACCCTGAGCCTAGTTTACCCCGAGCTTGTCGAGGGGAAGGGTGACGTATAAGTAATTATTTTTCTTATGCTTCGACAAGCTCAGCATGACAAAATTTTAAATTTTCGACCGCTTAACTTACTTTTAAAATAGATAAGAACGCTTCTTGGGGGATAGATATTCTGCCTACCTGTTTCATCCTCTTTTTTCCCTCTTTCTGTTTTTCCAGAAGCTTTCTTTTTCGGGTAATATCCCCCCCATAACATTTAGCCGTAACATTTTTTCTCAAAGGAGGGATAGACTCTCGGGCAATTACCTTGCTGCCAATGGCTGCCTGAATAACAACTTCAAAGAGGTGTCGGGGGATTATTTTTCTTATTTTTTCAACAAGTCCTTTTCCAATATAATACGCTTTTTCTTTTGGGACGAGGAGAGAAAGAGCGTCAATTATTGATCCATTAAGAAGAAGGTCCAATTTAACCATGGAAGAATTTCGAAAGTCAAGGAATTCATAATCAAAAGAAGCATAACCCCGGCTCAAAGACTTTAAGCGGTCATTAAAATCCCACACCACCTCATTTAAAGGAATTTCATATTTCAACACTACCTTTTCGGGTGATAAATATTTGAGGTCGCGCTGCAATCCCCGTTTTTCTTCGCAGAGCTTTAAAATCTCCCCCAGATACGCAACGGGGGTTGGAATCGAGGCGAGGATAAATGGTTCGGCAATAGTGGCGATTTCCTGGGGAGGGGGGAGCTGGTCAGGGCTTTCAATTTTTATGATTTCTCCTTTCGTAGTGGTTACCTTATAAACCACATTAGGAGCAGTGCTGACCAGGTCAAGATTAAATTCCCGTTCTAATCGTTCCTGGATTATCTCTTTGTGCAGGAGACCCAGAAAACCGCAGTGAAACCCAAAACCCAAAGCCACGGAATTTTCAGGTTCAAAGGTAAACGAAGAATCATTGAGTCTCAGCTTTTCCAATGCATCGCGCAAAGGGTTATATTGTTCCGGAAAGGATGGATAAACCCCGCAAAAGACCATCGGTTTTAATTCTTGAAAACCGGGAAAAGGTGTGGTGGTGGGTCGGGATGCATCAGTAATCGTATCCCCAACCTGGATGTCTCGTAAGTTTTTAATTCCTGCAATAATATAGCCTACTTCTCCGGTGTTCAATGCTTCGGTATCTTTTGCTGCCGGGGAAAATACTCCTACGTGGTTCACCTCGTATTCATTATTGGAAGCAAAAAGCTTAATGCGCATTCCGGGGAAAATTTTTCCCTCAAAAACCCGGATGAGAACGATAACCCCCTGGTAAGTATCATACCAGGAGTCAAATATTAAAGCCGAAAGAGGATTATCCTTCTTGCCGGAAGGAGCCGGGACCTGCTTGACTATCGCCTCGAGCACGGCGTGAACGTTCTTGCCGGATTTAGCGCTCACCTCCAGAATCTCGGCGGCGTCTACACCCAGGAGTAATTCAATTTCTTCTTTCACGCGCTGCGGATCAGCCTGAGGAAGGTCAATTTTATTAATCACGGGAATGATCTTCAGTTTATTTTCCAAGGCTAAATCGAGATTAGCGAGGGTTTGAGCCTCAATCCCCTGGGTAGCATCCACGACTAATAATGCTCCCTCACAAGCAGCCAGGCTTCGGGAAACTTCATAGCTGAAATCCATGTGCCCGGGAGTATCAATCAGGTTTAAACGGTAGTTTTTCCCATCGCTTGCCTGATAGTCCAGAGATACGGTTTGGGCTTTTATGGTAATGCCACGTTCCTTTTCCAGATCCATTTTATCGAGATACTGGGGGGTCATTTCCCGGGCGGAAACTGCGCCGGTCAACTCCAAAAGGCGGTCTGCCAAAGTTGATTTTCCATGGTCAATATGGGCGATGATGGAAAAGTTTCGGATAATTGTCTGGTCTTTGATTGGTTCCATAAGAATTGGCAAATTAAATCAATTTAAAGGAAATGTCAAAGAGAGGTTATTTTTTTGTGCATTTAATCTTTTTTGCGGAGAAATTTTGACGGCTTCGTAAAAGTCGGAGATAGTACCCTGAGCTTAGTTTACCCCGAGCTTGTCGAGGGGAAGGGTGAAGATAAATAATTGATATTACGTCATGCTTCGACACTGTCGCCCTGAGCTCGTCGAATGGTCAGCATGACAAAACCCGCGATTTTCGACTTTTTACGGCTTCATCAATTTTGCTTCTTTTTTCAGGTTAGTGATGACCCGGGATTTGCATTTTTTGTTGACTTTTTAATTGGTTAGTATTAAAAAAGAAAAATATTTATCTTAACCCCCAAAAAAGATAAGGGACGGAAACGAAGAGGGCGTCTTTGATGGGAAGAATCTTTATAATTGATGAGAATAAAACATAAGGCCGAATCGCCGAGTAAAAAGGTGATGGGTCTTTTTTTGTTTTAACAACCGACAAAATTCACAGCACAGGGATTGCAATAAACAATATGACCGATAACAAAAAGATCATTTCTGTAGAACGAGTTCAGCAGGTGATTTATTTCATCCGTGGGCAAAGAGTCATGCTGGATAGTGATCTTGCTGCAATGTACGAGGTGGAAACTTTCAATCTAAATAAAGCCGTTAAACGCAATAGTGATCGTTTTCCACCAGACTTTATGTTTCAACTTACCAAGGAAGAAGCTGACTTTTTGAGATTCCAAAATGGAATGTCAAAAACCGAAGGGCGTGGCGGTCGCCGCTATCGGCCCTATGCTTTTACCGAACAAGGTGTGGCTATGCTCTCAAGTGTTTTAAAGAGCAAAAGAGCCATTCAGGTAAATGTGGCTATCATGCGCGCCTTTGTTCGCTTCCGTGA
>DATEXU010000180.1:0-4199 GCA_035256645.1 Thermodesulfobacteriota bacterium
AAAAAAGCTATCTTTACCCTTGGTTGAATTTCTTGAGTCAATGAGTCCTCTTATCGGAGAAGCAATCAACCGCTTCAATTTAGAGGATGAACTTCGGGAGTCAGAAAATCGTCTCCGGTTCCTTTCTTCTCAACTCCTTACCGTGCAGGAAGACGAAAGGAAACGGATCTCCGCTGAGCTCCATGACGATATTGCCGCGAAATTGGCTGCCATAAAATTTAGCCTCGAAAAAAATTTGATAAACGGGCGCAAAGCGGACGACGAGGCGATCCAATCAGTAAAGGGCATTATTTCTATGGTTGTTGATACGATCAGCTCGACCCGGAGAATTATGATTAATTTACGGCCGTCTATGATAGATGACCTGGGAATTTTGGCAACATTAAACTGGTTTTGCCGCGAATTTGAGCAAATTTTTACTACTATCCGGGTAGAAAAACAAATCAACATCAAGGAAAACGAAATCCCTGAAAATTTAAAGATTGTTATTTTCCGGATTGTCCAGGAAGGGATGAATAATATTGCCAAACACAGCGGAGCAAACCATGTTGCTCTTATCTTGGAAAAAATAAATGACGTCTTTACGTTATCAATTGAGGATAATGGTCTGGGATTTGATGCGGAGAATAAAACCCCTGAATCGGAAAAATTGCAAGGATTTGGCTTGGTCAATATGGAAGAACGCGCCAGATTTTCAGGGGGAGATTTTTCAATCAAATCCTTGAAGGGAAAAGGGACTTTTCTCAAAATAACCTGGCCCTTAAAATCAATGGGACCTACCTATCATTTACGAATTGAGCCTTCTTGAGTTTACTAATCTCTGTTTACCGTGCATTGAATCCCCTCTGGAGAGGGGTGTCACGAAGTGACAGGGTGTGTGTTTATTATTATAGAGAAGAACACACCCCTGACCTCTCTCAAGAGGGGAATTAAGAAAACCCCGAAACCTCCCCACTCGATAAGGAGAAGAATCTAAAAACTTCCATCCAAAATACTGTCTTTTTTCCGTGAAAATAAATGATTCACCTTATTTTCTTTGTATGATTGGAGCCTTATTGTGAAGCTATCCTCATATCCTCTCTTCTCCTCTTTTTATGGCCGGACAAATCTTTGTCCGGCCATTTTCTTTAGAAAAAAGCCTGCTTTATACCACGTTGCATTCAAAAGCAGATCGAGGCGACGACGAGAAATCGACGTCGAGGAGTATAACGAGGAGACAACAAAGATATGCAAATGAAGGCCACGTGGTATTATTGTTTCAATTTTTCCTTCACAACCAGTCCCTTTTCAATAGCAAGAGCGGTCAGAGCCGCTGTGTTGTGCAAATTAAGCTTTTCCATGATATTTGCCCGGTGTTTCTCGACCGTTTTTTCGCTGAGGCAGAGTAACTCGGCAATTTTTTTATTTTTATACCCTTCCCCAATCAGCTTGAGAATTTCTCGTTCCCTTGACGTAATAGTTTCCCATGATGATTTTGACTTTAATGTTTTTTTCCCTTCCAAGTATCCCTCCAAAACTTTTTCCGATACCCCCGGACTAAAATAAGGCTTTCCCGAGAGAACAGTTTTGATGGCTGATATGAGATCATCATGTTTAGTATCTTTTAAACAATATCCGTCAGCGCCTGACCGAAAGGCTTCGAGAATGTATTCCTCTTGTTCATACACGGTTAAAGTTAAGATCTTTGTTTTTGGAGAAACTCGCTTGATGTCTTTAATGGCTGACAAACCGGTCATTTTTGGCATTGAAAGGTCTAAAAGAACAAGATCAGGCTGGCAACTCTCAGCGCAGGTGATTGCAGCCAACCCATCCTCTGCCTCACCCACTATCTCAAAATCAAGGCTCATGCCCAAGAGTGAGCGTAACCCTTCTCTCAGAATAGTACAATCTTCAACAATCGCAATTCTGAATTTTTTTTCCATAATGACTCCGGTAAGTTGCCCGAGGAGGGCCCCCTTTAAAAAATAAACCTGAGGAATTAATTAGTTATTTTTTATTTCCTTTTTAAGGAAATGTCAACTTTTTTAAGGGGTTCCTCTAAAAATGTTATTCCACTTCAAACAGAACTGTTTCGTACCTCATACGGGGAATCCAGAACCAATCCACAAGAAATTACTGGACTCCCGCCCTCGAGACGGTGTCGTAATACGCCCTTCGCCACGCTCAGGGTGAACGGCTAACTAATTGATTATTAAAGTATCACGGTCCGTTTGTAGTGAGCTTGCCGAACCATGAACGGACTTGTGACACAGTCTCTTTCCGGAAGTGCTCCATTTGGAATTATTAGGGGTACCCTTAAAATAAAGGATTTTATAACCCGAAATACATAAAACTGCTTATAGATAATCTTTATATCGTGGAGATAATCTTTATATCGTGGAATAAAAATGAACTACCCCGCCGCAAGCAGCAGGGTATCAAAAACTTTAAATTCTGTCATTCCGCACTTGATGCGGAATCCAGCCCGGTCTTCTGGATTCCGGCTTCCGCCGGAATGACGAACTCGCCGCAAGCGGCGGAGAATACAACCCGAAGAGATTTAACATGAAATATCAGCCTGCATCTTTGAAAAATATTGTCGCTATGTTTAAAATTCGTAAACGTTATTCCATCAATGCGTTTTCGATTAAATTAAGATTCTCAGGGAGGGAGTTTAATGATGCCTAAAATTTTACTCGTTGATGACGATTCCAACTACCGAAAATTGATTAAAGAAACCCTATGCTTATCATTACCCTCTTTATGCGTTAAAGAAGCAGGGGATGGAGGAGAAGCACTCCAAAAAATCGAAGCCTGCCTGCCTGATATTATTTTTATGGATATACGATTACCCGGAGAAAACGGGCTTGTCCTTACCCAAAAAATTAAAAAAAAACACCCTGACGTTGATATTGCTATTCTTACCAGCTACGATCTCCCCGAGTATCAAGAGGCGGCAAAAGAAAGTGGGGCAAAGTATTTTCTTTTGAAAAGCACAATAATTCCCCTGGGCATTATAACTATGGTCCAGAATTGGATTGTCAGCCATGGATAAAATCAAGGCTCTCATTAACAAAGTGCGCAATTTCCTTTTTCCTCTATGAAAGGAGGCTCTTCATGGCATCTGATTTCCAAATTCTCATGCATCGAAACAGTGACAACCTCCATTTAAAGTTAGCCGGTCATTTTGATGCGGCGGCAGCGCAGGAACTTTTCACCTTCATAAAAGCTTATGGAGGGGGTGCAGGTAGTATCTTTATTCATACCAGCACCATCAAACAAATCCATCCCACCAGCCCTGATATTTTCCGAAGCGCGCTTTACGGCCTGAACAACCATTTTTTTGGCAAACTCATTTTTACCGGCAAAGATGCAACCACCATAGCGCCGAAGAATAGTCAAATATTATGAACCTGGAAAATTTTTCAACTCAAGAAGTTTCGAGCATTGTCCTGAAAAGGCTTTTTGATAAGTCTCTTTCGTCAGTTGAAATTTCCCGGTTTATCAAAGACGTGGTGAATATAATTGATGATGACGAGAAGATTACTCTCTCCGAGGTAATCCAAAAACTTGAGACCCTGGGGTGGGGAAAAGAGGTCATCGATCCGACAATCCTTGAACTGATAAGGCTCCTTTCCCCGAATAGCCTTATTCAAAAAAGTGATCAAGGACATGGAAGGGACAAGGGAAGTTATCAAAAACCGTTTTAGAGGATCAGAAAAAAAAGATTTTTTATGGCAAACAATAATATTTCCCCGTTCTTTACAGTGAGTACGATGACACCTCAAAAGATGTTGTCAACCAGCTTAAAAAAACAAGATCTTATTAAAGAGAAATCGTACGATATCTTATTAGTTGATGATAATCCCGATATCCTGGCAAGCATTAGTGCATATCTCGAAAAGAAGGGTTCCTCTATAACCAAAGCATCGGATGGGCGGGCAGCATTAGAAGCAATTAAAAAAATTTGTTTTGATCTGATCATCACTGATCTTAACATACCGGGAGCAAATGGTCTCGCTGTTCTTAAAGAAGCAAAAATATTACATCCCGATACGATTGTGATTATTGCGAGTGGGGATCAGGATATTGAATCCGTTGTTGAGGCGCTTCATCTCGGTGCTGATGGTTATTTATTAAAGCCTTTTGGAGAAGATGAACTTTGCATACACATTAATCAATGCTTTAAAAAATTGGAAGAGAAAAAAAGGAGCATGGTT
>DATEXU010000181.1:0-6540 GCA_035256645.1 Thermodesulfobacteriota bacterium
GAATTTGTTTCGTAAGAGTGTTCAGTTTCTCAATTATAAAGCGAAAGAATAAACTTTCTGTAAGGATTCAGTGTATTTTCCTTCAGCATCGTAAATTACAAGCGGTTCTTTTACCTGAAGCTCAATCCCTCCCCCCTTAACTCCTTCCACTAAAACCATCTTGGCCGGAGTATTAACCCGGGAATGGACACACTGCAAGGTCTTTGGTTCTAAATCACACGCTCTCATTTCGTAAAAGAGGTCAACTAAACGAAATGCAGGATAAATCAAAAAAAGCTTCCCCTGAGTTTTTAACAGAAAATGAGCGACTGTGAGCACTTCCTGGAGGGAGATCGCGATTTCATGACGGGCAATGGATTTTTGCTCCTGGGGGTTTATTCGTCCGGTTGCGCGTTTTCGAAAAGGAGGGTTAGTAACAATAACATCAAAAGAACTCGCCGGATAAAGAGAAGGAAGATTCTTTAGATCCTCTTGGACGATCGTGATAACATCACGCAGACCATTGAGTGTAGCATTGCGGAGAGCTAATGCAGCCAGGTCATCCTGAATCTCCACGCCAACAATTTCTTTTGCCTGAGTGCTCGCAGCAAGAATAAGAGGAATAATCCCGCAGCCTGTGCCGAGGTCAATTACCCGGTCTTCCGATGAAACCTGAGCCAGCCTGCCTAAGATAACCGCATCAAGAGAAAACCGGTAGCCATCTTTCTTCTGGATTACCTTCAGCTTTCCTTGAAACATGGTATCCAGGGTTTCATCAGGAAGGAGTGGAAAAGTAGACCCTGAGGTTTTCTTACGATGTGATGACTTCACTTCATCCTCAAATTAATTGCTTGTCGTCACTATTTTGCCTATTGTTATTATATATCTAAATTGAGCTATTTTCATTACAAAACCAGTAGGACAGGCGTCTCGCCTGTCACGAAGGGTGAAATATGACCGGACAGCCGGGACGGCTGTCCTACCGTGGTTTGGGCGCCTTAGCAAACAAGAATCGCTCAATTTAGATATATACTAAAGTTTTCGTTTAAAGTCGAGAGCTTCCCCGAATGAAAATTTAATAGGCAAAAAAACAGCAAAAGCGCCGAGGCGAATCGCTTTTGCTGTTTAAAAAAATAACAACGAAATTTCTCAGATAAGAAGGGACTATCTTCGCCTCCTCTGCCCATCCTGCCGCTGCCGATAAATATGCCGGTTGGTGTTATTTAATCGGTTGTGAAGCCTTGCTCGCCCTCCTTCTGTCAAGGCGCCGTTGGATTTCATTGCCAAAAAATAGCAAAATCCTAACTCTAAATTTTATACAGACATCAGGGGCGGATCAGGCTTTTAACCAACTTAAAATATTTAGCCACAACAATTATTGAAAAAATTTGATTCTTTGATCTTTCGCATAAAAAAGACAGGTTTGATGTAACCTGTCTTTTTTTATATTAAAATGTTTTTTAAAAAGTATGTATTGCCTCTGGGTTCCGTAAATCAAAACATAAAATATTCCCAAACCCTGCCATTAATTAACCAGGTCAAAACCCACTTCCGTCCGGGATGCCATCACCAGAGTTAGGTGCTGGTCCCCTCCCAAAGCTTGGGCCATTAGGTCCCTCAAACCCGCTTCCGTCGGGAATGCCGTCACCTGAGTTAGGCGCAGGTCCTCTCCCAAAGCCTTGGTCATTAGGCCCCTCAAATCCACTTCCGTCAGGAATGCAGTCACCCGAGTTAGGCGCAGGTCCCCTTGGTCCCTTTGGTCCAGAACCCCTTCCTGCAAAGGCTGAAGACGAGAAAAGGAATAGTACTGCTATCAAAACTACTATTAATTTCTTCATTAGTTACCTCCTTAATTTGGTGATAGTTTAAAAATTATTTGCTAAAGACCGCATTTTTGTAAGTATCCGATTAGCCTTTCTTATTATCACCTCCTGTCCACTAACGTAATTTTTTATTAATTGCACCTGGGTTATTAAACGCACAACCCCGTTATCGGTTGACACAAGGAGGATAATTTTTTTCACCTACGACCCCGACCACCTCCGGACGAACCCCCACCACCCCCAGACGAACCCTGACCACCCCCGGACGAACCCTTTGACTGCTCAGAGTTCCAATTTTCCCCAGTTTGCTGGCGTTCCTCCGGGGACATATTCTCCCACTTTTCTCGGAGTTCCTGACGTTCATCGGTAGGCAGGCTCCGGAACCACCTGAACCTGTTTCTGATTTTTTCCTGTTCCTCCGGGGGAAGCTTACGAAATTCTTGGTAGCTGGTACGAACCCGTTCCTTCTGTTCAGGAGAAAGTTTCTGCCACTGCCGAAAGCGAGCCCTGACTTGCTTTTGCTCCTCCGAAGACATGCGTTGCCACCGTTCAGCCCCCTTGCGGAGCCGTTCCTGGCGTTCCGATGAAAATTCTTCCCAGCGTCCTTTAAACGGCTTTAAAACTTCCTGTTCCTGAGAACTGAGCTGATCCCAGGTTATAGCAACGCTTTCCCCTCGGGCAAACGCAACTCCTAAAAAAAATAAAAACACTATAATTACCACCGTCTTTTTATTTATCATTGGTTTTTCCTTGCATGGGTTTATCTTCGTTTTCATTCTGCGCCTCCCCGTTGGTGTCTTGAGACGATTCCCCAGTACCGGCAGAATCAATAAATTGCAAAAGATCAAAACCATCTTCGCCTTTTGACTCGAGGTCACCTAAAAACTCAACTAACTCCATGCCGGGAAGATCGGTTTCCTCTTGAGCACCGGTTATCGGAGGAAATACTGTTATTACTAAAAGACTAACCGCGACTATCAGAAGCCGCCAGCCATTTATAAAAATCCAAATCTTCATACAGCTCCATCTGATCCTGGGAAGAAACAATTTCAAAATCTTCCGGGTTTTTAAATAAAAACGCCGGCCGTTGACTATAAAACCAAACCACAACCAATACTACCGCTGTCGCGACAGTGGCAAGGGCGCTTGTCTGAATCCACCGCGGCAAAAAAAACATTCCTTTTTTTCTTCCTTCTGCTTCAAGTGTTGCCTGGTGTCGAATCTTCCGCAAGCGGAGCAAAATTTTTTCCTCAATGTTTTCCGCCCTCGCATCCAAGCTTTGCTTTACTTCGTTGAGAAACCGTTCCTCCCCCGTGTTCCCATTGCCATTAGTACTCATGGTGAAAAGTCCTCCAAAATAGTACGAAGGGTGTGTACTGCCCGGGAAAAATGAGTTTTGACACTTCCCTCTGAACATTTCATCGCTAAAGCAACTTCTTTAGTATTCATATCTTCCCAGGCGCGCAGAAAAAATGTTTGTTGCTGCCGAGCGGGTAACCGGCTTAGCGCTTTTTCTAAGGCAGCATTAAATTCTTTGTTTTCAACCAGGTCCGCAGGAGAAATCTGTGAACTTTCAACAAAGTCTTCCGGCGAATTTTCTTTCTCGTCCTCTTTCGCAAAACCAAACCATTGCTGAAGCCTTTTTCGAACAGCCGCCCGCCGGTACCAATCGGTAATCCGGCTATGTAAAATTCGATAAAAAAGCACTTTCCATTCTTCCTCCGGCCGGCTTGAGTACAAGCGGACAAACGTGAGCATCGTCTCCTGCATCAAATCGAGCGCATCCTCGGTGTTGCCAACGGCGAAACGCACCATGGTAAAGGCCCTTTTTTCGATTCCTGTCAGAAATCCGTTCAGCGCTTTTTTCTTCTCAGGTTCCAAATTCTCGCAACCCTTTCGCTCCAATAGTCAAAAACCCTGATTTTCTCATATCATAAAACGTTTAACTCCTCAATCGGTTGACAAAACCAAAATAAAAACACCTTACCAGCTTCTAAACTGATAAGGTGTTTGTTTTTTTGCTCTTTGTTTTAACTATTCACTTTTCACGTTTAACGTTTAACGTTTAACTTATTTTATGTTCCCATCTCCCAGGAAGCAAGGTACTTTTCCTGTTCCGCAGTTAAGGTGTCAATAACTATCCCCATGCTTTTAAGCTTTAACCGGGCGATTTCCCGATCAATCTCTTTCGGAACTGGATAAACCTGCGCTCTTAACTCCTTTGCGTGTTGGGCGAGATATTCGGAAGCAAGCGCCTGGTTAGCAAAACTCATATCCATGACACTCGCAGGATGTCCTTCCGCAGCAGCTAAGTTTATCAATCGCCCTTCTCCGAGGAGGTTAATCTTTTTCCCATTCGGGAGGGTGTATTCCTCAACATAATCTCGAATCAATCGCTTTTTCTTGGCTATTTTCTGCAGTCCCCCGACCAACTTTCCCTTTTTATCTCTGCGCGCGAGTTCCAGCTCCACATTGAAATGACCGGAATTACAAATAATGACTCCATCTTTCATTTTTTTAAAATGTTCTTCGCGGATGACGTTGATATCACCGGTAACCGTGCAAAAAATATCTCCGATCAAAGCCGCCTCAGCGATCGGCATTACCCGATACCCATCCATCACTGCTTCCAATGCTGGCAACGGATCAACTTCCGTAATAATAACATTTGCACCCATCCCGTGCGCGCGCATGGCAAGGCCTTTGCCGCACCATCCGTAGCCGCAGACCACAAAAGCGCTCCCTGCCACCAGCCGGTTGGTTGACCGGATGATACCATCAATGGTGCTTTGACCGGTGCCGTAGCGGTTATCAAAAAAGTGTTTGGTGTCGGCATCGTTGACCGCAATCAAGGGGAATTTGAGCACGCCTTTATCCGCCATGCTCCGAAGACGAATAACTCCCGTTGTCGTTTCTTCCGTTCCTCCGATAATATTTTTCGCAAGCTCCTTCCGGGTAGTGTGGACAGTCGAGACCAAGTCCGCGCCATCATCCATGGTAATAGTCGGTTTTTGGTCTAAGACCGCATTGATATGGTTATAGTAGGTCTTGTTGTCCTCTCCCTTGATCGCAAAAACCGGAATCTTAAATTCCTTCACCAGGGCAGCGGCAACATCATCCTGCGTGCTTAAGGGATTGGACGCGCAGAGCATCACCTCGGCTCCGCCGGCTTTAAGCGTTTGCGCCAAGCTCGCGGTCTCAGTGGTTATATGCAGGCAGGCGGAGAGCTTTATTCCCTGAAGTGGTTTTTCTTTTTTAAACCGCTGCATAATGAGGTTCAACACCGGCATGTTTTGGTTAGACCATTCAATCCGGAGGCTTCCCTTTTTCGCTAAGCTTAAATCTTTGACGTCATATTTCATGGCATATTCCTTATAGTCCAGCGTCACTTTTAAGTTTTTCAACCATATTCAGATTTTCCCAGGTAAAGTCAGGATCTTTGCGCCCGAAATGTCCGTTGACCGCAGTCTTTTTGTAAATCGGCCGCAGTAAATTAAGGTAATTGATGATCGGCTTGGGCCGTAAATCGAAATGCTTTCGGACTAATTCCGCAATCTGGTCCGGAGGAATCCGGCTGGTGCCGTTGGTATTGATCATCACGGAAACCGGCTGCGCCACGCCAATCACGTAGGCTAACTGCACCTCGCAGGTACGAGCTAAATCAGCGGCGACAATGTTTTTCGCAACATGCCTGGCCATATACGATGCGCTCCGATCAACCTTAGAAGGATCTTTTCCGGAAAAGCATCCCCCGCCGTGACTGCCTTGTCCTCCGTACGTATCGCAAATGATCTTTCGGCCGGTAAGCCCGCAATCTCCCATAGGGCCGCCAACCACAAACCTTCCGGTGGCATTAATATAATATTTTATTTCTTTCGAGATTAAATGTGCAGGGATGACCTTTTTTACCACTTCCTCTATAATTGCCTCACGCAAAGTATTATAGGCTACGTCAGGAGAATGCTGCGCAGCTACGACCACAGTGTTCACCGCGACCGGCTTACTTTCCTCATATTCAATGGTGACCTGAGACTTACCGTCAGGACGGAGAAAAGGAAGAATTCCCTGTTTCCGCACCTCAGCTAAACGTTCGGTTATTTTATGAGCATAGTATATTGGCATGGGCATAAAGTCTTCGGTATCATCACAGGCAAACCCAAACATAAGTCCTTGGTCCCCAGCCCCTTGCTCATGTTCGTTGCTTTCATTCACGCCCAGAGCAATGTCCGGCGACTGTTGATCAATAGAGGTAATAACCGCACAGGTTTCCCAGTCAAAACCCATGTCCGAGCTATTGTAGCCTATGTCCCTGATCGTTTGCCGAACAATCTGCGGCATATCCACATAGCACTCGGTAGTAATTTCACCCGCAATAAACGCTAAGCCGGTGGTAACCAAAGTTTCACATGCTACTCTTCCTTTGGGATCCTGCCCAATGATTGCATCCAGGATCGCATCCGAAATCTGGTCAGCCACTTTGTCCGGGTGGCCCTCGGTCACCGACTCCGAGGTAAATAAATATTTTGTCATTGACATCGCGATGATCTCCTTGTCTTGTGATAATTAAACAAAGTTTAACATGTTAAATTATTTGGGAGAAATGTCAAGAATAAAATTTTACGCCCGCATTCCCGTTATTCGATCTATAACTTCTTTTTTTTCAATAGGTTATCCTAACCATTTCCAGGAAAAACCTCGATTGTCTTTTAATGAGGGTAAGAAAAAAATATGAAGCAGG
>DATEXU010000182.1:0-17667 GCA_035256645.1 Thermodesulfobacteriota bacterium
ATCCAATCGTTTTTTGAACAGCATGCCAATGATGCCAACTGCGAAACAAATGATAAATACTGTTCCGACCGACACTTTAAATCCTAAAATAGTTTGGGCATACCAAATGACTGAAGATATAATCTTTAAAAGTATGTTAAATAAATTGGTGCCAGTAAAACGATCAATAAGCCTGAGGATAAATACCGAAATGACGGTAGTACCAATGCCTACAGTCCAAGGATTAAGCAAGATTTTCTTCAGTTTAGTCATAAATTTTTTTTGCATCAATGCGTTAAACTGATTTTTTTTCTCATGCTAAGATCATAAAGCACTGGTTGCTTCAAACTTGTATGCTTCTTCAAAACAAAAAAAGGCCCATCGCTTTTTTTATTTGGCAATCCGGCCTTGTTATATGCTCGCGCTTTATTGAATGTTGTTTCCTTAAAACCATTTTTAATCCTTCACTCCCATTTGGTCTTTCCCCTGATTTATTAAATAAATTTGGAGAAAAGTCAAGTCAAGCCTTTGTCCCCTTAGCTCTCTTTCTTCCATAAGGAGCGCATGGCTCGGCAATAGCAGACGCCTTTGGTCTCCTCCGCTGTATTTCGATATGAATAGTTGCCTCCAGCGCTTCAGCGATTCGGCGCAACATGCTGAGCGAGTGTCCCTCGTAAGAAGGAGATTCCAGGCGACTTATTTGTTGCTGTGACGTGCCGACTCTTTTGGCGAGATCTTTCTGAGAAAGTCCCGCCTCCTGGCGAAGGGCAGCGATTTTGAGGGCAATATCCCAGGCTTCCCCGGCTTTCTTAAATCGGGCAGCGAAATCGCGGTCCTTCAATTGCTCCTCAAGGTATTTATCGAAGTTCGTTCTTTGTTTCATTCTCTATTCCTCGCAATCCAGTCACGTTTCCGGCCTATTGCCACCCTCAGATCATGCGCCGCAATCTTGAGTGCTTTAGTCCGGATTCCGTGAACTAAAATGATTCTTCTCCCCCTGGCAAACAAGTACAAAACCCTGGTGTTAAGTTTTCCCACATGGCGCATTTCAAACAGCTCATCGCATAACGGCTTAGAGAGCGGCGGTCTGTGATATTGCCGGTTTCGCAACTTGGCAAGCCCTGCCAGGACCGCGGCAAAATCATCAGGATCGGTTTTTTTTAGATCGTCTAAAAACTCCTGGACAGGACTTCTGCCAAGAGTACTCTCATAAAATTCTACTTCAAATTCCATTGGGTGTCAACATCAAATTTGATGTAAACGGTAAGTTTTACATGTTGATTAATTTTTTAAACAAAATGCCCGGTGCTGAAACAAAAAAAGGCCCATCACCTTTATACTGGCGATTTGGCCTATTTTTATTTATCAATTTTAAAAACCCTTCCCATGAAAGGCGTCTTTTCCCTGTACTCGCTTATCTTTTTGGGGTTGGTATTTTTTTACTTTTACGCGGACGAAAAGTCAACAAAATACTTGTCTTGTCCGGGAAATAAAAAACCCCCGCTCCTTTTTTTAGGAAGCGAGGTTTTCAAGCACATGAATCACACTTTCTCTTAACACTAAAATAGAACCGGGCAAAAAACAATGTGCCGGGTTCGATCATCACTATGATCCCAACGGGAGTCGAACCCGTGTTATCGGCGTGAGAGGCCGGCGTCCTAGGCCACTAGACGATGGGACCGTAAAATATAATCTATCTTAAGTTAAGAACTCTGTCAATATTTTTTAGAAATCGCTAATCTTTTTGAGCTTATTGCTCCGATTCATCCTGTGCGTCTTCTTCTGGAATCTCTTCCTCTTTGGGAAGCGAAAGGTCTTTAAGAATTTGGTCGATATGGCTTCCGTACTCCAAAGAGTGGTCAAACTGGAAATCAATGGCCGGGGTATACCGCATACGAATCCTCCGGCCTATTTCCCGCTGGATAAACTTCGTTGCCTGCCTGAGACCAATGGCCGAATCCTGGAGTTGTTTTTCGTTCCCGAACGCGCTGTAATAAATATGCGCAATCCTTAAGTCTTTACTTACCGTGGCTCCGGTAATCGTGACCATCCCGATCCGCGGGTCTTTTACCTCCCGGATAAGCATCTCGGCAACTTCTTTTTTTATTAAGTTTGAAATCCTTTGGATTCTGTTTTCCCCCATGATCGTCACTCCCTTGAATGTGCTGGAAAAACTTTTTAAAGAGGATTCTTGCCTTGACATAAATCCAAAGCGGTTCCTCTGCAGTTGTGTTGAGTTGCCTTATAAGGATAAGAAAAATTTCTTGGGGTTGGTGAAGTAACTTGAAATTACGCATCAAAATTGATGAACTCGTAAAAAGTCGAAAATCAGACGGCACAGTAAAAAGCTGCAGATGCAAGGCGCGCAAATCCGACGGAGTGCGGCGTACTTACCTGTACGCCGCAATGACTGAGGATGCAGCGCCTGTCTTCGTGCACCGCACGGAGGCAACGCCGCAGGTGGACTTTTTACGAAGCCGTCAAAATTAGTAATGAATAATCTCCCAGTCTGCGTTAATCACTTCGACGATATTTAAGTTTTCGATGAAGTTTTTGATTGTATCCAGACAAGAGTTGACAAAGCGTTTATCATTTCCCACTACCGCAAAACCAATTTTAGCCCTTTGCCAGAGATCATTATCCCCCACTTCGGCAATGGAGATATTAAACTTATTCTTCGTTCGCTCGATAACCTGCCGAAGGATCTGCCGTTTCCCTTTGAGAGAATCATTTCCGTGGATAAAAATATCCAGTTGACAGACTCCAACTACCATGACCGTGTACTAATTATTCAAGTTTTTGAGCAACTTCTTCGACTGTATAAGCTTCGATGGTGTCGTTTGCTTGTACATCATTAAAATTTTCTAACTGGATGCCGCACTCAAAGCCCATCAATGCTTCCTTGACATCATCCTTGAATCTTTTTAAAGAAGCGATTTTTCCCTCATAGACCGACTTACCATTGCGAAGCACCCGTGCTAAAGCTCCCCGGACCAGCTTGCCTTCAACGACTTTGCTTCCGGCAATCGTTCCGACCTTCGAAACCGAGAAAACCTGAAGAACCTCAGCCCGGCCCATGCTCTTTTCCTTTTGGAGCGGAGTGAGCAGGCCCTCCATGGCTTTTTTGATATCTTCGATGATATCGTAAATTATCGAATAGGTCCGGATTTCAACCTTTTCGGTTTGAGCCAGACTTTGAGTTTTTTGGTCAGGAGCGGCATTAAAACCGATGATAATCGCGTTCGAGGCTAAAGCCAGCATCACGTCAGACTCGCCGATTGCTCCCACCGCGCTATGAATAATGTTGAGCTTTATCTCCTTGCTGATTAGTCCACTCAACGCCTCCCGCACTGCCTCAATCGAGCCATGGACATCAGCCTTCATGATGAGTTTTAGTTCTTTAAATTCCTCTTGCTTGATTTTGTCATATAAATTTTCTAAGGTGACCTTGCTGCCTTGCGCCAGCTCAAGTTGCCGTTCCTTCTGCTGCCGATATTCAGCGAGCATCCGGGCTTTTCGCTCTTCGCTTACGACAACGAAGAACTCTCCGGCATGAGGGGTTTCGGGGAAGCCCACCACTTCTACCGGATGGGACGGGCCGGCTTTTTTTATCTTTTTCCCCTTATCATCCAGCATTGCCCGAACGCGTCCAAATATTTGACCGGTCACAAAAGGAGCCCCGACCGTTAACGTGCCCTCTTGGATAAGCACAGTAGCGATCGGTCCTTGTCCTTTATCGAGGCGGGACTCAATAATTACTCCGCGGGCCAATTTGTCGGGGTTAGCTTTAAGTTCTAATACCTCCGACTGAAGAAGAATCATCTCCAAGAGTTTATCGATGTTGATCTTTTGCTTGGCTGAAAGCTCCACAAAGATCGTATCTCCTCCCCATTCTTCGGAAATAAGGCCCTTTTCCGATAATTGCCGTCTTACCAATTCGAGGTTAGCTTCAGGAAGGTCAATTTTATTTATCGCCACGATGATGGGAACCTTGGCATCCCGCGCGTGGTTGATCGCCTCAATAGTCTGCTCCTGCACGCCATCATTTGCCGCTACCACTAAGACCACGATATCGGTTACCTGTGCCCCGCGCGCTCTCATGGCGGTAAATGCTTCGTGACCGGGGGTGTCAATAAATACTATTTCTCCCTGGGGTAAATTCACATGATAGGCACCTATGTGCTGGGTTATCCCTCCTGCCTCTGCCGCGGTAACATTCGTCTGTCGAATCGCATCCAGCAGTTTTGTTTTTCCATGGTCAACGTGCCCCATCACGGTGATGACAGGGGGGCGGTGATGAAGGTTGTCAGCATCATCCTCTTCTCGGGCAAACAACTCCTCATCATCAAAGGAAACTTTTTCAACTTCGTAGCCAAACTCTTCTGACGCCAGCTGCGCAGTATCGATATCAATTGCCTGATTAATGGTCGCCATGAGGCCAAGTTCCCATAACTTCTTTATTACCGCACTCGCTTTAACTCCCATCTTTTTAGCAAGCTCACCAACCGTAATTAACTCAGCAATCTTGATTTTGCGCTTAATTGCCTTAGGAACAGTAATTTTTGTTTTCTTGGCAATAACCGGCTCTACCCTCTCTTCTCGAAAAACTTTTCTCTCCTTTTTGCGAAAAGCTTTGGGAGAAGGAGCTATCACTCTGGTTTCCCGTTTGGGTTTTTTTCGGAAAATTTTTTCTACTGATGGCTCAACATCCGAAATCAAAATCCGTTTTTTCTTCGGCTTGCTCTCGGCTGTTTCGGTGGAAACTTCAGGTTCCCCTATAAGCACGGGGGGGGGCTCTGGTTTTTTGATGATTTGGGCTGGTTCTTCTTTGTGCTTTGCCCGTTTCTTTTTGGGAGCTAACCGTTCCTTAATTTGCGTTGGCCCGGTTATTGGTTTGGGAGCAGGTTTTAATGGTTCTTTTTCCCTTTCTTCCCTTTTTTTCTCTGGAACAACTTCGTCCGTAGTAGGCTCTTGTACTTTTTGTTCTGGTGGAGAAAGTGGTTCTAAAATCTCTGCAGGCGGTTTTTCGATAAGCGGCTCTTGTTCTACCACAGGCAGTGGAAGAGCTTCCATCTCTTCCGGCTCAACTTTAAGCCTTTCAACTCTTCGCCGAATAACCGAAGGTTTTACCCGCGCTTCAACCACCTTCTTTTCTTCCGGTGGAGTAAGGTATTGCAGTATCCGCTCCTCATCTTGAGGCTCAAGAGCACTCATGTGATTTTGTACCGGGATACCGATCTTTTTAATCGTCTTGACAAGTTCCTTACTGCTTATGTTGAGATCTTTAGCTAATTCGTGGACTCTCTTTTTTACCATAGTTATTCTTTGGGTAGTTGTTCCTGAAAAAAATTATTATTTTTCTTTATCGTCAGCTGTCGCTGATTTTGAAGAAGCTTCTTCCAGCTGTTTTTGTAAATATTCTTTCACAGCTTTTTTTATGTTCTGAGCCTTTTTTTCCCCAATGCCGGCAATATTCGCCAAGTCCTCAACGCTCGCGGCAGCAATGTCCTGCGCAGAGAAATATTCCCCATTAAAAAGAAGTTCTGCCGTTATGCTCCCAATCCCGGGAATAGCCAAAAGATCTTTAAAAGCGGCACGCGACAGCTCTTTGACCCGTGAGCGGCTCTTGATATCGATCTTCCATCCCGTAAGTTTTACGGCTAACCGGACATTTTGGCCTCGCTTTCCGATCGCTAAGGACAGCTGATCATCTTCTACGATAATCTCCATTGATCTTTCCGTTTCATCGATAATCACCTCAGAGATTTGAGCCGGGGCCAGCGCATTGCACACAAATTTGGTCGGATCTTCTGCCCAAGGGATAATGTCAATTTTTTCTCCCCGGAGTTCCTGCACGACTCCTTGAACCCGCGAACCTTTTGACCCCACGCAGGCGCCAACCGGGTCAACGTTAGAATCATCCGAATAAACCGCGATTTTCGCTCTCAGACCAGGGTCCCGGGCAACACCTTTTATCTTTACAACCCCCTCGGCTATTTCCGGCACCTCCATTTCAAAGAGCTTAACGAGGAACTGAGGACTCGTCCGGGAAAGGATAACTTGAGGATCTCGGCTTGATTTACGGATATCTACGATTAAGGCCTTGAGCCGGTCACCTTGCCGAAACGTTTCACCCAAGACCTGTTCGGCAACCGGCAGCAATGCTTCGGTTTTCCCTAAGTTAACAATGATGTTTCCTTTATTGAACCGATGTACGCTTCCGGCAGCAATTTCTCCTCTGCGATCTTTGAAATCCTGATAAATGTTGTCTCCCTCTGCGTCCCGTATCTTTTGGATAATCACTTGCTTTGCAGTCTGCGCAGCAATGCGGCTAAAGTCTTTGGTTTCGAGTTTCACCCCTAAACTGTCTCCGATCTCCACATCAGCATCCAGAAGCCGGGCTTCTTCCAAAGCAATCTCCTTAAATTCATTCCTGACCTTTTCAACGACGGTTCGAAAATTAAAAAGTTCGATCTCGCCCAGATCAGGATTAAATTGAGCTTCTAAATCAACCTTGGGGCCATATTTTTTCCGGGCAGCAGTTAACAAGGCCAATTTCAACGCGTCGATAATAACCAGCTTATCGATACCTTTTTCCCGACGAATCTCTGCCAGGATTCGTTCTAAAGATACTTGTTGCTCTCCTTTTACTGCCATATTTTTCTTTTCCTTTTACAACGAATAACGTGCGACAAACTCAAAAACCTTTTTCGGGAAATTCATAAACCAATTTGGCTTGCCGAACAAGACTAAAAGGGATCTCCCGCAGCCCCCCGTCCATTTCCAAAACTACCGTGCCGTTTTGAACCTGCTTTAACGTTCCTTTAAAATTTCTTTTCCCGTTTAAAAGCTCAGAAGTTTTAAGAGAAACTTTCCGACCCAAAAATTTTTCAAAATCTCCTAATGTCTTTAATGACCTCTCCAGCCCGGGAGAAGATACTTCCAGCTGGTATGGGTGGGAAAACAAATCCTTGATCTCTAAAATATACCCAACCTCCCTGTTTACCTTAGTGCAGTCGTCTAAAGTAACACCGTTGTCTTTATCAATCGTGATGAGGACAATGCCCCGTCCCCTTTGCGGGAGGTATTCAATGTCAACCAGGTCAAGGTTTAATTCCTTAATAACTGGCTCAGCTAACTCCCGAACCCTTTCAAGTATCGTTAAGACCATCGTAAAAATAGCGGCTTCTGTTGAACCAATAAAAAAGTGGGCCAAAATGCCCACTTTCAAGGACGTATGGCTTAATTATATATAAAAAAAAATAAAAATCAACAAAAAATTAAACCCGCTCGTGAAAAATGAAGCGGGTTAAAAAACCACCCAAAAGCGGGCAACGGGATTCGAACCCGCGACATCAAGCTTGGGAAGCTTGCACTCTACCAACTGAGCTATGCCCGCAATCCGGCTTACACTATAAGATAATATTATTATTTGTCAATCTTTTTCATCTCTTTCCCCACATAAGGCAAAAATACTAAAAAATTGATTTAACGCCACCGAATATTTGTATATAAATAGGCTCTTATTTTTCATAAGGGAAGATTGGATGAGATATTGGGTAAATATTTACTCCCCAATCAGTATAACATGCTAATATAATTTGTATTTATTTTGACAAGATAAAAGTTTTAGAAGTCTTGCCTGAAAAACGCTTCCCATCAGCAAAACACACAAAATCGAGACCTGCAAAGCTCTGTCCGCCCCTCTTTTCAACACTTTCTCAAAAAAGGTTTTGTAAAAACGCTTCAGCCGTTCAAAAACTATCCGGTTTATGCTTCAGATGTAATGCTCATAAAGTATGTACGGTTCTCAAAAGGAAAGAAATTCTCTGCTCAAAAATGTGTATCTTCCTATAACAGAATTCCGGGGGAAGCGAGCGAATTAACACCTGCGTGGCATCTACCGCGATAGAAGAGATCATGCGTGCGAGATAGATTTCTAAGGTTTGTTACGAGCGAGAATGGGGATTTCGCTACCACATGAGACAAAAAGATACCATCGGGGTTGGAGCCAACCCCTGTTCTGACTGTGGCATTGTGCTAACTGGATAGATAAGCTACTCCAAACCAAGCATCCAACACATCATACATACCTAACGGTTGTCTCTGAGTTCACTGAGTGGTCGATAGCGACCCTATCCTTCTATCCTGATTACTATATATCCTCCTCTACTTCCTTTCAGTGTTTTCATTTTTTTCCGGAAAGCATTGACAATTTGTTGACACAGAGATGGTGTTTAGGTATGATGCACAGCTATCTAAATATTCTTCTTTCAGCCTTGAGAAAGACGCCTTATGACCCGCGTTAAACCCTCGTTCAGTAACAAGGTGAGCCGTTCGCAGCAAGCCTCCCCCGGGAACACTGAGCCTGGCGCTGGGATAACGACCTCCGGAGTTGGTGGGTTATATTTCTTGTTGATCCCCTTTTTCCTTTTCACGATATCAGGCTTTTGCGGTTTAGTTTACGAAGTAGTGTGGAGTCGGATGCTCGTTGTCGTTATGGGGAACACGACACTGGCAACGACTACGATATTAGCTTCATTCATGGCCGGGTTATCAGTGGGAAGTTACGTCTGGGGAAAATATGGCGAAAGCTCAACCACTCGACCCTTGAGGATATTCGCCTGCCTGGAGGCGGGCATCGGGTTGTTTGCCCTGCTTTTTCCTCGGATTATCCAGCTTATTCTCCCCCTTGAAACATTGATCTCCCAGGCAACTCAACCCGGGTATTATCCCCAGGTGATCATTCGTTTTTTCTTTTGTTTTTGTTTACTCATCGGCCCTACCTTTCTCATGGGGGGAACGTTCGCGGTTATCGGCAGACATATTATTGGTCACCGACAACATTTTGGCCGGAACACTGCAATCCTGTATGGTGTCAATACTGCGGGAGCGCTTTTTGGAGCTTTTGCAGCCGGATTTTTCTTGATCAGGTATCTGGGTCACATCGACAGCCTACGGTTTGCTGCTTTTTTAAATTTTTTCGTCAGCGCCATTGCCCTGGTGACAGATATATGGCTCCGAAAACGCCCCCTTGAGAATAGCGTACTCATTAAAGAACCAAAGCTACAAACAAAAAAGATTCAAACGCCGTCCAAAGCCGAAACGAATTTGGTTCTCATCGGTCTGGCTCTTTCCGGCTTCTGCGCTTTAGCCTACCAGGTATTATGGACCCGCCTCTTGATTCTGATAATTGATAATTCGGTCTATTCTTTTACCGTCATCCTTATGGCCTTTCTGGCCGGAATCGCTCTGGGCAGCTTAAGCACTGCGTCTGTTTTCAAGGTGGTGAAAAATCAGATAAAGGTCTTTGCGTTGATAGAGATCGCTATAGCGCTCTCGTGCTTTGTCCTCCCGTTTTGTATCCACCTTAAGCACAAAACACCCGCTGAATCATACCTGAGCTTCCTCCTGACAACTGTTCCTCTGGGCCTTCTCATACCAACCGTTTTGATGGGCATGGCATTTCCCGTAGGGGCCCACATTTATCAAATGCGAAAAGGGCGGGTGGGTGAAAGTCTGGGGATCGTTTTTGCTGCCAATACCATGGGAGGGGTTTTGGGAGCAATAGCGGCATGTTTTTTCTTTATTGGTCAATTAGGGTTTCAAAAAAGTTCACTCATGCTGCCAGGCATCAACCTCCTCATTGGCACCATCATTATCGGCACACAACTGAAGCGGAAAAGCCGTTATGCTGTTTACGGCATAAGTGTTTTGCTGGCCCTGCTCGGTACGTGTCTTATGCCCCCTGATTACTTTCCCCGAAAGTACGCTGAACTTGAACCCTCCGGCACTCTGATCTACTATAAAGAATCGATTGATACAACCGCTACTATTTTTGAACTACCCGAGCAAACAAGAATATTGTATCTAAACGGAATACCTGAAGCAGACACCAGTCCCCTTTCGGTGCAGACATTTAAACTCATGGGCGCTCTGCCGGGGCTGCTCCACAAAAATCCACAAAACGCTTTGATGATAACTTTTGGGGCAGGCATAACCTCAGGGTGTGCTGCCCACTTTGTGAACCGGATTGATTGTGTTGATTTAGCTTCCCAGGCTCCAAAAATCGCGAGCTACTTCGCTCCTGACAACGAGGATATCCAAAAGAATAAAAAGTTCTCGTTTCATTTGGATGATGCCCGGCATTTTATCAAAAATTCCTCGCAGCACTATTCAATTATTGTATCCGATGCCACCCATCCCCGGGTATACGATTCCTGGGTGCTTTTCACGACTGAGTTCTACCAACTGGTTAAGCAACGGCTTGCAGGGGACGGCATCTTTTTACAATGGGTTCCGTTGCATGGACTTGACCTGAAGCAATACATGGGGATTGTACGGACATTTTCCGAAGTTTTCGAACATACTTCCATCTGGCGGGTTGGACGACCCGGCCACGCTTACACGCTGCTGCTGGCAACTCCAGAACCTCTGTCAATCGACTTCCGGGCCTTCTGGAAAAAAATGGCGCAGAAGGACATCCGCGCCACCTTGCAGGAATCAGCCCTTGACAATCCGTTTGCTGTTCTTTCCTCTTTTGCCATGGGTGAACAAAAGGTCAAAGAGATGGTGGCCCCCTTTTCTGCCACGTTGACTGATGACAGCCCGGCTCACCTTTTCTTTTCTTTTCGGGCGACGTTTAGAGACCAATATGAAAAATGGCCCGCCGCGAGTTACCAGAAAATAAGCGACTACAAAGAATCTGTTGTCCCCTTTCTGGTCAATATCGGTGAGTCCAAAGAACAAGAAGCGGACATCATTAATATGCTGCGTTATTACAAGAGCAAAAGGGAATGGTAGGGAGAGAAAAAAGCTTTATTCCGATATCCTGTTTGCCCAAGGGGACCAAATCAATTGCGGTATCCAACCACGCGTATCCTCACCTGTCTGAGTAAACGGGGCGATAAGTGCAATTCCAGACTAAATGTGTCCACGTTCTGCATCAACTCAGGTCAGCTAATGCGATGGTTGTCCATAAGTTGCCCGCAGCTTTTTAAAAAATCGGCTCGTACCCCATAACATTATTCGCCCCAATTTCCGTGCCCCTCGAAAAATTATATGAAACGGCACCTTCCAAAGGGGCGGCATATTCCAATAGGGAAGATTTTTGGAGAACTGCATAAGTTTTTTCCAAAAACCGACCTCTCCCGTTGACCGCGAGTTGATTAACCAGAATTTTACCAAACCCGACAAAAACGTTGGGGGACTGGTGGAATATCGGTACACCCGGCACTCTCTTTTGGATACTGGTGTATTCTGCAAGGCCTTTAAAATCTCAGCCGAAACCGGGGCATCAAACTTAGCCCGTAAATACGCAAATGTTTCCTTTAAGGGCATTGTCACCCGGCATTTTTGAGCCTGTAACAGAAGACGGCTCCAGTCGATTTCGGATTTTGCGACTTTCAGGATCACCATTGCATCTGCCACCCAACGCAAATGGGGAGCTGCATCCCAAGCCGCCCCATGCACGCAGACATGTAAAAGCTGGTCTGTCGGATTTAGGATAAGGGTCGACACACCCTGGATGGTGATCGCGCGTGCTCCTTCCCAAAAATCATCATCGGCGTCAGCCGCAGGATTTCCCGATAAGATATGCCAATGGAAATCAAGTTCACAGTCGCTGCTATCCCTAAAGGCTTGCGAGTGTCGAACTGCTCTATAGTCTTCGGTCAGGGCCTCAGGTGCTATCCCTCTCGTCATCCAACCCATACTCTTGAGCAACACAATTGCTTCTAAGGCCTGTCGGGTTGGAACAAGAACATCAAAATCCCCCATAGCACGAAGTCCATAATCCCGGTAATACTCTAAAGATATAGCTGCCCCTTTGAGAATCATCGTCTTAATGCCCGCAGCGTGAAAAGATTTTAAAACCGGAGTCATATGGTGGAATAACCGCTGATTTTTATACCAGTGCAGTCGATAGATTCCCTTTAGTTTTTCTATCAGCGGGTCATTCCGTTCCTGGTCACACAGATTGCGATAAACGAGAGGGAGGAGACGAAAGGAGCCGAGGTCAAGTTTATCCACTTCAATATCAGTGCGTTTCTTCCATAAGCGCCAGGCATTAAGGGACCTCTCCCCCCGGAAAAGCGCGGCCTGCAAAAGCAACTCCTGCTCCGGGTTTGGCCAGCACCCCCCGCGAGGTAAAGGTGGGGATGTTCCTCGGGCCCTCATTGTTCCGATACCCCCATGGGCTTCCAATTCTTGAGCGAGAGAGTTTCGTAATTTCCTCTTCGTGCGATACTGCCCTTTTCAAGAATATTAATTTCTTTTACGTTACGCAAAATATCCATATTGTGGCTAATGATCAGAATCGCAGGAACGGGATCAAGGGTGCTCAGATTCTCCATGAGCGTTTTTATCGAGGTGCTGTCAAGATGATTGTCCGGTTCATCGAGGATCAGGAGCCTCGGTTGACCCATTAACGCTCGAGCAATGGCGATCCGCTGGCGTTCTCCTCCGGAAAGCTTCGTGCCGCTTTCTCCAACAAATGTTTCGTAGCCTTGGGACAACCGCTGAATAAATTCATGAGCGGTCGCCTTTTTGGATGCCGCGACCACCTGTTCCCACTGCGCATCCGGATTTCCATAGGCGATATTTTCCAGAATTGTTCCGGAAAATATTATGGGATCTTGTCTTACCACCCCTATATACCGCCGCAAATAGGTGAGGTCCAGCTCCGTAAAGGGATGGTCATCCGCGTACGCTTGTCCCGCCTGCGGTCGATATAATCCAAGGATAAGGTTGGCGATCGTGCTCTTCCCGGCGCCGTTAGAGCCTACAACCGCAATGGGGGCAGCGGGAGAAAGAGTAAGGTTAATGTCGTGCAGTATCGATTTATCCTTAAAATTAAAATTTACTGATTCAAGGGTTATCTTTCCCTGAAAGTCTATCCTCTTTTTGCCAAAATAAGGCACCGTGTCCCTTATCTCAATCCAGTTATACAAGGTGTTTAATGATTCAGTGCCTTCGATTAATTGCGGAAAGCAGCCAATGATCACGAGAACATGATTTTTGAGTATATTAACAGCGGCAAAAAAGGACATGAATTCGCCCAGCGTCATGCGGCCGGTTGCGATTGACCTTCCCCCAACAATAAAAATCAAAATAGTTGAAGAGGCCACAATCAGAATTTGAATGGAATTATACGCCGTCGTGAGCCAGGCCATATCATTGCTGGAAGTGCGTAACTGCTCAATGTTCTTCTGCTGTCTTTCCAGTTCAAACTCTTCGGCTGCTTGAATCCGAGTAAGATCCATCATCTGCAAAACAAAAAATATCCCCTTACTGTATGCTTCAAATGATTTATGGAAAGCGCGGACATGCTTTCGAACGACCTTCCCGATCGCCCGGCTTGCCACAATGAAGAACGGCACCAGACAAAAAAGCAATAAAAATAAGAACACATTAAAATATAACAAAACCCCGCCCAAAGCCATGCAAATAAAAACACTGGGCATCAACTGGCCTATGAGGGCGTTGCCCATGACATCAAGGCGCTCGGTATCCTGGACAGCGATCGTGTGTAACTTGCCCCGGTCAGCTTCGGTGTTGAAAAAGTGGGAAAGGGTATAAAATTTTTCCAGTATCTCGCTTCGGAGCTTCTGGGTTACTATTTTTGTTATCTTGAGTATCAGATATCGAATCCAGATAGTAAGCCCGCTATTGATGAGGTAGAGGGAAAAAAGGCCCACGCCAATAAGCGTCAGGGTAGAAAATTTACCGGTAAAAATCACCTTGTCAAAAATATATTTGACCAGAAAAAGAATCGCCAAATTAATGGCAACCTGTCCCGCGGAAATAAACACGGTCAAAAAAAGTTTTAGAAAACTCCCCCGGTAAAATCTTAGATAATAACGCCACGCTTGTATATTCATAAATCGTTTTGTGCTCTCATTGGTTATTGTTATTTTTCAGCAGCTCCTTTTCGCCGTCGATCAAGAGAGGCTTTAACAATTTTCACATAATCACTTCGGGAGGCGCGCTCTCGGATACCCATATTAGCATCATGAATTCTTCGCATCAAAACCACGTGAGGCAGCAGAAAACTTTTAAGCCCTGTTTCTTCTGCCCGCAAATACCAGTCAATGAATTCTCCTACTCGCCATTGAGTGGAAAACTTTCCCGCCCGAAAAAAAGAAGACCTTTTAATAAGCATGGCGCCCGGTAAAAAGCCGGGAGCAATTGCCGATTCTTCCTTTAAAACAACACCGGAAGCGCAGGAGTAAAATTGTCTAACCTGTCCCAAAACCATGTCCGACTCAGGATGGTCTAAAAAGATTTTCATCTGGCGGGCTAATTTATCCTTAACCCAGAAATCGTCCGCGTCCAGAAAAGCAATAAAATTTCCTTGAGATAACTCAACTCCATGGTTTCTAGCCGTCGCCGCGCCTTTTTTTCCTTGAATATGATAGCGTACCAACGCGCCAAAGCTCTTCGCGACCTCGGCGCTGCCGTCGGTGGAACCATCATCCACGACAATAACTTCGTGAGGGGGATACGTTTGGTTCAGAACGCTCTCAACCGCTTCCGCCAGAAAACGCTCACCATTCCAAACTGGGATAACCACACTTATTAATGATCGTCTCATAAATCTTTTTTCTCAAAATTTTTAGGTTTTATCTGGTCAAAATTCTCCAACCCGAGTGCCTGAGAAATATCCCGCAAGGAGTGATCTGACCTTTCGTTTTGGCTTCGCCGTCTATCCAGAGACTTTTTGAGTACCTTGGTCACATTGAGGGTAATCGGATCGGTGCCTCGAGTCATATTGGACTGATGCCGCCGATAAAGCAAGAAAACCTGATCGAGCACTACAATTGAAACGTTACGCTCCCGCGCCCGCATGAACCAGTCAAGATCTTCCCCGTAACGGAGCGCTGGATTAAACAAACCCACTTTATAAAACACTTCCTTGCGGAAAAGAGCACACCCGTTACAGAAGGCGATACCTGGTTCGGAAAATTCTTCCGATTTATCTTCTTTTAATCGCCATAGCCTTATTTTACCCATTACAATTTCCGTCTCAAGAGATTGATTCATACATTCAAGCATACCGGTAAGACTCTTTTTTTGCCATTGATCATCGGCATCCAGGAAGCCGATTATACCCCCTCGGGCAATTTCCAAACCTTTGTTCCTCGCGGCAGCCGGGCCTTGGTTACTTTGATAAATATATTTCACATGATCTTTAAAATCAGCAGCAATCTTTGCGGTCCTGTCCGTCGAACCATCATCCACGACAATAATTTCAATCGGAGCATACTCTTGTTCCAGCACACTCGTAACTGCTTCAGCCAAATATTGCTCGCCGTTCCAAACCGGAATAATCACGCTCAGTAGGGGTTTGCCCATCCCATCCTCCTGCTTTGAGGTTTCCGGTTCAACCTTTCCGACCTTGATTCCCTCGGGAAAATCCGGCAAAAGATCGGCAACGCCCTTATTCTTCTCGCGACGCCTATCCAACGACTTTTTAAGAGCCTTAAACATATTGAGGGAAGTTAAAGTTTGGCCCCGGGTCATATTGGTTTCATGAAGACGATAAAGCAGTGTAACCTGGTCAAGTACCACAATTGAAGCTTTGTACTCCCGGGCGCGCATAAACCAATCAAGGTCTTCACCATAACGAAGCGCAGGGTCAAACAAGCCAACTTTATCAAACACCTCCTTCCGGAAAAGCGCGCTTCCAATATGAAAGGCAACCGAGGGTTCAATAAAATCTTTAATTGCTCCCTCACGTTGAAACAACACATCTACCTTCCCCATGACGATTTCCGTGTCGGGAAATTTTTTCATACATTCCAACATGGTGGGAAGACTATTTTCCGGCCAGAGGTCATCTACATCGAGAAATCTCACAACTCCTCCCCGAGCAATTTCCAAACCCTTGTTTCGCGCCGCGGAAGGACCGCTATTCGTCTGATAAACATATTTTACCTTATCCTTAAAATCAGCGATGATTTTTGCGGTCTCGTCAGTGGAGCCATCATCAACGAAAATAATCTCCAGAGGCGTGTAGTGCTGAGCGTTAATATTTTCCATCGCCCCACGGATAAAGGCAGCGCCGTTGAAGACCGGAACGATTACACTCACCACGAGAGGGAGTTGCTCCATCATCCGTGCACCAATAAAAATTTTTCTAGCGCCCGCGTGATACCCGACACGTCTGTACCCAGTTCGAGCGTATACGCCGGCACTTGTTTGACAAACGCGCTCAAGAACGTAAACGCCTCATGACCAGCATGGGGTAATTGAAAAATGGTACTGGGCGCCAGGGCCGTCAAACTCGCAACCGCAGAGGTTTTTTTAATCTGCGTTTCGGGGTTCGTAGTTATTCGGGGTATAAAAATTGCCTTGACCGGAAAACCCTTGGTAATTTTTTGAGGAAAAAATTCATGCAAAAAAAAGAGTGCTTTTTCTCCATACGGTTGCTTCGCGTATCGAAGCGGCTCGTGAAGAAACGGAAATTTTCCAAAGTCCTTGGGGCTTAATTTGCCGGAGCAAAAAATACTGTAAGCGTATGGTTTTGGTTTAGTCTCAACAAAGCAGTGATCATCTCCTGCGTAAAGGAGCTTGGAGTCAAGACAAGCAAGCGCGGTAGAGGATTTTCCGGATCCGCTCTTCCCCACCAGCAGGAGACCTCCTGCCGCAGTTCCCACGGCAGCGGCGTGCACCATTTGTTTACCGTGTCTTTCCATCCACCAGTTCAAAATCGTCAGCAGAGGAGCGCCTGTTTCAAAATAAAAAAATTCCTTAGCATCGCGCAGCCAATAAAGAGCAATGTTTTGCCGGAGGTCCAGCATGCTTAAGATGCCGGTGTAAAGATCATAATGCGTGTAAATATGTTCATCATAATATCCCCCGATTTCCCCGCGCTTCAAATAATCATCCTGTGACCATGGGGGTGGCGGTATATCAATGCCCGTTGATCGACTGTCCCACAAACAAATAGTAAGGTGTGAATGGGGAGCTGGTCCTTTTTCCAGATGACTCAAAGCCCGAGTGATAAGAGGAACCATTGCCGAGCCGGCAAAGCACAGCCTGATTTTAAAGCCCCCCATATCATAAAAATGCTCAATCGCTCCTCCGGCCGCCTTGACCGCCCGAAGAAAGCTCGAGTGAAGCTTCCCGAAAAATGCTTCCGGACCAGAATTTTCCCCACGTGTAGCAACCTTCTGTTCGGTTAAGGAAAAAGTCTCCATGTCTGTCAGTTTTCTTCTGAAAACTTTGGAGTATTGGGCCAACCGGTTTCGTCAACCTCATGGATCGGATCAAGCCAAAGCATTGCCTGCATATCAGTATATTTTTGAAGGGTAGGTGATTCAAACAGAGGTTTTTTCCCATTTTTCAATTCACCTTCACGTGGGGCAAAGGTCCCCATTTTCTTCTCACCCTTGGCTTCCTGATCAATGGTGATGAGCCCTTCTTTTTCCATGTCGGCAAGCAATTGACGAACGCTGTTTTCCATTTCTGCTTTGTTCCCCTCATAGCGCTGCGCCAGTCCTTCTATAATTTCAGGCACATCAAGACCTTTTTCGACGAAATCCCACAGGTCAGCACCTGTTTTATCCAGACTATAGTAATTCCCGTTTTCCAAATTAACGATAATAGCTTCTCCGTCAATTATTTCGTGGGCAATATTTTTATTAATGGTAAAATTCATGAATGTTTCTCCTTGGATAGGATTTT
>DATEXU010000183.1:0-6177 GCA_035256645.1 Thermodesulfobacteriota bacterium
TTAAAGTGCCTGCAGAGGTGATTCGGAATTACGGAGCAGTAAGCGAACCTACCGCCAAACTCATGGCCGAAGGGATAAGAAAAGTATCAGGAACAACCTTAGGTCTTTCCACAACGGGCATTGCCGGCCCTGCCGGAGGAAGCCCGGCCAAACCAATTGGCACCGTCTTTATCTCTCTCGCGGATGGAAAAGAAACAGCGACAAAGGAATATCATTTTCCCGGTGACCGACAGCAGATTAAATGGATGACCTCGGAAGTAGCATTAAACCGGATAAGGCAGTATTTCCTTCAAAACAAACCGCTTAAACACTAAAGTTGCTTGACATGTGGGAAGTTAATTTATGAGCACGATCAGAAGTTTTATTGCCGTACCGCTCAATGCTGAAATTATTTTTCACCTTGAAAAAGTTCAAAAAGAGCTTAGGACATTGCCCGCGGACGTCAAGTGGGTTAACCCCCAATCAATTCACCTTACTTTAAAGTTCTTGGGTAATATTGAGGAAGGAAACGTAGAGGATATTGCGCGAGGAATTCAGAATGGGATAAAGGGCGTTAAATCCTGGTCAGCGGCTGTAAGAAATATGGGCGCTTTCCCTTCTCTCAAAAATCCAAGAGTAATTTGGATCGGGATTGAAGACCAAAGCGGCCAGCTTGTTAGACTGCAGAATCAAATAGAACAACAAATGTCAAAGCTTGGATTTGAAGAAGAGAAGCGCAAATTTTCAGCCCATCTCACCTTAGGTCGGGTCAGGTCTCCCAAGGGAAGGGATGAACTGGTTAAATATCTTCTTGATGAACGAGAACGAGTCTTCGGAGAGATCAAGGTTGACCGAGTAATCCTTTTCAAAAGCGAGCTTAGGCCTACCGGGGCAGTCCATACGGTTTTAAAGGAATTCACCCTTAGGTAAAAAAAAATTTCTCCCCAGCATTTTCTGGTATATCGTTATTCAATCTTTATCCTCGCATCTAACGCCACTATTCCTGAGCCATCGGAGAGTATTCTTAGGGGATTTATATCGAGTTCTTTAACCCGGGAAAAGTCAGCGAGGAGATGAGAGATTCGTACGATACTCTCTATGTATCCCTGGGTATCGCCTGTTTGGTTTCCCCGGAAGCCCTTGAGCATGGTATACGATTTAAGCTTTTTTACCTTGGCTTCAATTTCCGCTTGTGTTGACGGGCAGAGCGCGAGGTCTATATCGTGAAAAACTTCCACGTAAATTCCTCCAAAACCAAAATACACGACTGGGCCAAATGCCGCATCATATTTCCCGCCGATAAACATATCATATCCATCCGAAACCGTCTTCTGCATCCGGACGCCTCGAAAGTCAGCTCCTGGTTTATAGGTCGAGAGATTTTTTTTGATCATCAGGAATGCCTTCTTGACCTCGTCTGGATTTTTTATATCTACCATAACCCCCTGTGCTTCTGATTTATGAATGGCATCAGGAGAAACAACCTTCATCGCCACCGGATACCCGATTTTTTCAGCCAGACTTATTGCTTCGCTTTCATCGTGTGCTACAAAGGATGCCGCAACTGGAATACCGTACAGTGATACTAACTCCAGTGTTTCTTCAGCGTCGATGCCTTGATGGGCAGTGATCCACTTTTGGGCGGCGCCGCGGTTGATATGAGAGGGTTGTTCCTCAGAAACCGAGCCGGTTGCTTTTCGGGCATAGAAATCCCGCTGAGCAGCCATTGCCCGGACCATTTCTTCCGGGTTGTTAAAAACTGGGAAATTTACATTTTTCTTAATCTTAGTTATAGTTTGAGAGATACCCAAAAGGCATACACCCACTGGTTTTCCTGAGGAAAGAATAGCCCCCCAGGTCTCTTTTGAAAGATCAGCATGTAACATTCTTGAAAAAACATCATCTCCTGCCGGCATGTGGGGCCAGTGGCTCACATAAAGTGCGCAGTCGCTATGCTCATTATGCATGACCGAAGAAAAGATATGGGCGGTAAATTTGGGGTCGTAAATATCTCCCATGTCCAATGGATTGGAAAATCTGATTACCCCGGCTTTGGAGTAATTTTGCAGACTTTTGTAAAAATCTTCCCCCGGGTCAGCAAACTCAAAGCCAGCTTGAGTACAAAGGTCAGCAGTGGATACCGCAAAACCACCGGCCGGGCTCATGACCATGATCCGGTTTCCTTGCATCCGGGGAAGTTTAAAGGCTTTGGCCATAGCGATGAAGTCGCGAAAATTATGAATCCGTATTATTCCCGCCTTTTTAAACGCAGCATCAATAACGTCTTCATCATTGCTTAAGGCAGCTGTATGGCTCATAGCGGCTTTGCTGCCCGTTGGGGTTGTGTTCGATTTCAGGACAATAATTGGCTTGTCTATAGCTGAAGCCGCTTCTACGAGTTTCTTTCCCCGTTTGATATTTTCCAGGTACATAAAAATAATTTTTGTATCCGGGTCCTTTCCAAAATACTCCAGAAAATCTACTTCATCTAAATCCAGCTTATTACCCACACTGGCAAATTTTGCCATACCCAAATGCTCATCTATGAACGGATTCCAAATAGCGGCTCCTAATCCCCCGCTTTGGGAAATAACGGAAATTTCTCCCAGCGGGGGAGGATAAAAGGGAACAAAGAGCAGGCAAAGGCCATTGGCCCGATTGGCAACCGTAAAGCCATTTGGCCCCACAAACCTAAGGCCATATTTTCGGGCATTCTTTAGGGTGAGGTCGGAAAGCCTTTTTCCCTCCTCACTAAACTCAGAAAAACCGCCGGAAGGGATGGCCATCCGCTTTATCCCAAACTTTCCGCACATCTCAACATTGTCAGGAATAAACCGGGCGGGGATTAAGCATACTGCCAAGTCTGGAACCTGGGAGAGATCATTAATATTTTTATACATCTTGATCCCATCCACGTAGATATCTTCACTTCTCGGGTTTAGTCCGAAAATTTTTCCGCGGTACCCCCAACGCAGAAGATTCTCGAGGATCATCCGGGGGAGATTTTCAGCTCGTGAGGAAAGTCCGATAATGACCATTGACTCGGGATAGAATATTTTTTCCATCGATAGTCTCCTTTTGACCGATTGGATGAAAGCAAAAACCAACTTCTGCTTTAATTGTTATAGATTTTCAAAATGTTAGTCAAGATAAAAAGGGAGTGGCGGTATTTTGTTAAAGAAGTTGACAGGATATTTTTATGGTGTAAGAAAATAACATTTTGGTCTTTTTAAAATTGATTTGGTTGCTTATCAAAAAAATCAAATTCACCAAAACGTGAACCGATTAACAAAATAGTTCAAGGTTTCGTTTCACCCCTGTTACGAGACTGTGTCACAATACATATTTTGGTAGTAGTAGGGGCACGGCGCGCCGTGCCCCTACTACCCGGATATGTGATTTTAATATGTTACGCAGCCTAAAGGCTGCGGCTACCCCCTGTTTTTGAATTACGACACAGTCTCTACTCACAGGGGGGCCTTTTTCTAAGAACTGTACAAGTCATGTAAACCTTTTTTTCTTCCACGCGTCTAATGAAAGCGAATTTTTTTGAAAATAACTTATATGAGGTGGAGCCTCATTATTCTTGCTTAATGAAAATGAAAAACTTCTTAAGAACAGGAGATGAAATATGAAAAAATTACTGATACTTTTAGCAATAGTGCTGTCAATAAGTGCCTGTGCTGTATATACACCTTTTGGGGGTTTTTATACGCCAGGTGTGTACGGAGGCTATGAATATTATGACGGACCTGGGTATGGGTACTATGGTGGCTACCATAGGGGATATTATGGTGGAGACCATGGGGGAAACTATGGCGGAGGACATCATGGTAGAGGAAATTATGGCGGTGGAGATTGGAGATAGCTGGGCTAAAGACTATAATATAAGATGATTTTTTAAACGGCTAACAGTGATCGAAATATCAGTTAGCCGTTTTTTTAGATGCTGTAGAAACAATAGCATTTGCTCTTGAAAGAATAGAACTCGGGGCAAGTCATAGGTTGAATACCCAAAATTATTCAGTCGAACAGAGAGTATTTAAAACAACGCATTCCGGCCTTTGCTGATAAATCATTATTTGTAATACTTTAAAAAGTCTTCCGTCGTCATTCCCGCCTTTTTGATTTGATCTTGTAGCAGACCAATTTTAATCGGTTTCCCCTTATGTATTGGGATGGAAAGGACGGTCATACTTCCCTCTTTAGTAGGCTTAGCATGGCTGCTTTTAGTCTTTCGGAGTATCCACCCAGCTTTAATAAACGCTTTAACCACCCTTTCAGGCTTTAGCTTCCCGAGTCCCGTCATGCCACCTTAGCTTTCTTGGATTTTTTTGCCTGAAGCTTTTCATCTTCTTTTAACACTTCTAAATGCCCCGCAATAGCATCTTTAATCATGTTCAAGGTTTCTTCTATAGAATCACCCTGAGAAGCACAGCCAGGAAGAGATGGACACTCTACCCAATACCCTCCTTCAATAGCTGGCTGTAGAACAACCCCATACTTCTGTTTTTTAACATAAACTGAATATTTCTTTTCTTTGGCCAAACTTTTTAACTCCCCATTCAATTCTTCAAAGATTTTTCCTAATGCAATGGAAAAAACAAACTGGCCCTCTCTTAAGGTATCAAGAATAACGTTTTTATTGCTGGTAAGAACAAAGATACTTTCTCCATCAGTAATAAATTTTAACTCCGCCATGGGTTTTTCAATTTCCGGTCTATGTTTTTTGAGAAAATTTAAACTTTTTCTCATCTTCTGAACACTCACCCCATGATCTTTTAAAGTCTTGGCAACCTTTAACTGAATCAAATCAATGAAAGAGTAAAGCCTCACGGAGCCATAACCGGATGCTTCGCTAATCGAGGGTTTAATAAAATGGGTTCGATCCCAATAATCCAATTGGCGTTTAGAAAGGTTTACTATTTTACAGACAATATTGGTTCCATAGCCATCCATTGAAGGTCACCCCTTTTTATATGTAAATGAAATTATAAAAACACCATTGTTTTTATAATCCGAAAAAAATAGAACGTCAATAGATTTTTTAAAAAATAGTTGCAAACCAAATGCCTTTATGAGAGTTACAAAATCCAGATCACCAAATTTAGGTGAAAGCAGGTTTTTTACTGTTACAATACTGTTAGACTTTTTTCTTAAAAGTGCACTATAATCAACGCATACACGTTTATAGTGTATCAAGCAGGAATTCCTTATAATTTTGATGCCACGTTCACAAAAGACCTAACATAATATTTCCAAGTTAAATTTTAGTACCATGACGAAAAAGTTAGTTTTAGGGACCAGAAATCAAGGGAAACTTACTGAATTCCATGCTCTTTTAGCGGATGAGGATGTTACCCTTCTTTCCTGGCAAGACTTTGATTATCCGTTTTCGGTTGTCGAAGATGGAAAGACTTTTTGGGAAAATGCGTTGAAAAAAGCAGAACTAACTGCCCGAATAACCGGCGAGGTCTCCCTTGCTGATGATTCGGGCTTAGAAATCACGTATCTCGGCCAACGCCCTGGTGTTTTTTCTGCGCGTTACGCTGGACCCCAAGCAAGTGATGGAGATAATAATACCAAAGTGTTTCAAGAAATGAGAGGCGTCCCTTTATCTGAACGAGGGGCGCGGTTTGTATGCGCGATTGTGCTATACACGCCTGATGGTGTGTGGGAATGGGTAGAAGGAGAATGCCCAGGAGTGATAACGGAGTCTCCTCGGGGGAAAAATGGGTTTGGCTATGACCCCCTTTTTTTAGTGCCGGATTTGGGGAAAACATTTGCTGAACTGAGCGAGGAAGAAAAAAACCGGATTAGCCACCGGGCACGAGCAGTGGAGCAACTTCGTCTCCTCCTGAAAAAATATTTTCAACCCAAATTGAGCGATTCTTGCTTGCTCTGATGCCCAAACTACGGTAGGACAGCCGTCCCCCGGCTGTCCAAGAACTCCACCCCTCAGGACAGGCGAGACGCCCGTCCTGCTGGTTTTGCTATAAAAATCGCTCAGGTTAGGTTCAATAATAATTAGGAGTTTAATCCTACTTGACTTGTTTGGGATGATGATGGTAATATTAAACCTTTTCGGGGCGTAGCGCAGCCTGGTTAGCGCGCATGCCTTGGGCGCATGAGGTCGGAGGTTCAAATCCTCTCGCCCCGATTATTAGACCCCCTGATAAACCTTTTCAATCTCTTCTT
>DATEXU010000184.1:0-2694 GCA_035256645.1 Thermodesulfobacteriota bacterium
TAACTTGGGAGCGGGCTTGTCTTGCGAGTTAGGTTGCAGCGATTGTTAGATGATCTTTTTTATATTTTTAATAGAGTGTCAATTGTTATTTTTTGTTCTATTGCCTGGAGTATTGAAGATAACTCTACTTGATGAGCGACAATTATAATTCCCCTCTGACGACAATTATTTTTCCCGGATAACGACAATTAAAATTCCTGCTTAACGACAATTAAAATTCCCGTTTGCAGTAACCAAAAAATCATTCATAATTAGGCTCCGTTGGAGGTGTGAATGATAACTAATCGACAATACCGGAGGCTAAGAAAGCTTATGCAAACGGAAAAAACACTGGCACAGGCTGCTGCCAAAACCAGAATGGATGAAAAAACAGCCCGAAAATATTTAAAACAGGATAAACTCCCCGAAGAGTTCAAAAAACCGCATACCTGGAATACAAGAAAAGATACTTTTGCAGGTAGTTGGGATGAAATAAAGGAAATGCTTGAAATAAATCCTGGTTTAGAAGCAAAGACCCTATTTGATTATCTGGTTGAACAATATCCAGACCGCTTTCAGGAAGGCCAACTAAGAACATTGCAGAGAAAAATCAAGCAATGGCGGGCCATGGAAGGACCACAAAAGGAAGTATTTTTCCCCCAGGAACATACACCCGGGAAATTATGTGCTTCAGATTTTACCTGTATGAATGCAGCCTTGATTACAATCAACAAAAAGCCTTTTAACCACTTGATTTATCATTTTACGTTGACATACTCAAATTGGGAAACAGGAAAACCCTGTGCGTCAGAAAGTTTTGAAAGCTTAAGTGATGGGCTTCAATTCGCCCTATGGAAATTAGGCGGGGTACCGGAAGAGCATCTTACAGATCGTCTCACCGCTGCGGTTAATAATCTGTGTGATAAAAAGGAATTTACCGATCGATACGAAGCCCTGTTAAGGCATTACAGGCTTTCCGGCCGCAAGACACAACCAGCAAGCCCGAATGAAAATGGGGATGCTGAACAACGAAATTACCGGTTAAAAAGGGCAATCGAGCAGGCGTTATTGTTGCGTGGATCGAGGGATTTTGAAAGCCGAAAGGATTATGAACAGTTTCTGTGTAAGCTGTTCGACAAGATGAATGCCTGCCGGAGAAACAGGTTTGAAGAAGAAGCTGCTGTTTTAAAAAAGCTTCCACTTGAGCGGTTCCAATCCGCCAAACGTTTAAATGATATATCAGTTTCAAAGTATTCTACTATTCGCGTCAATCATAATGTTTATTCGGTCAATAGCAGATTGATAGGCGAAAAAGTGACTGTATATCTGCATTCTGAAGACCTTGAGATTTTTTACGGCAATAAACGTGTCGATGTACTCCCACGACTTTATGGGGAAAACAAACATAAAATCAATTACCGGCATATTATTGATTGGCTTATACGAAAACCGGGTGCTTTTGCGAATTATCGTTATCAGGAAGAAATGTTCCCGAGTTTCTTTTTCAGAAGTTTTTATGACTACCTTTTAAGGCAGCACAGTGTGGCCAAAGCTGCAAAAGAATATTTGAAGGTACTGCATCTGGCTGCGAAAACGAGCGAAGAAATCGTAGATAAAGCACTTCAGTACTGGTCTTTTTGTGATGAAATCCATACTGCGGATGAAATTGAATCCTGGGTCAAGGAATGGATCAACGAGGGGAGACAGGTTGCGAAAAGGACTGTTACTATCGATCCTGTAAACATCTCAGCCTATAATGAGCTTTTGAACAGGGAGGTAATATGAGTACAGTTTCTTTGAAATCAAATTTAAAAGAATTAAAATTGCCGGTTATGGCGGATATGTATAAAAAAGAAGCGCTGGCTGCGCAAACCATGGATTTGGGATATGAAGACTACCTGTTACAGCTTTCGAACCTGGAGCTTACCGAAAAGAGACAGGTGCGAATAAACCGTCTGCTTCGACAATCACGGCTGCCTCTTGAAAAAACCCTGCACAGTTTTGACAAAAAGCGGCTTCCGATCAAGATACGGGGGATGGTGAATCAGCTTGTCGAAGGCGGGTTTCTAAAGAGGAAAGAAAATCTATTGATATTCGGAAACCCTGGTAGTGGAAAAACGCATTTGCTTTGTGGGATTGGACAGGAACTGGTTAATAAAGGGTTTAAGGTTTTATTTAAATCATGTAGTATGCTTGTGCAGGATTTGTTGAAAGCAAAAAAAGAATTAAAACTGGCTAAAACAATCAAATCCCTGGCTTCCAATGATGCTTTAATCATTGATGACATAGGATATGTTCAGCAGACCCGTGAGGAAATGGAGGTATTATTTACCCTGCTGGCTGAGCGTTATGAACGTGGAACGGTCATGATTTCCAGTAACCTTGTATTTTCTGAATGGGAAAAAATCTTTAAAGATCCGATGACGACCGCTGCGGCTATTGACCGCCTTGTTCATCATAGTATAATTTTAGAATTGAACCTTCCAAGTTTCCGTTTGGAAACTTCAAAAAAAAATTTGAAAGGAGAGCAATAAAAAAAATTTTTCTACCCCTCGGGGTAGAAAAGGTTGCTGAAAACGGACGGGAATTATAATTGTCGTTAAGTGGAAAGAATAATTGTCGCTGATCACCCCACCAGGGGGGAGGGCTTGATGAGTCACTATAAGGGGCTTTTACTACTTCAGTTACTCAAACAATTTACCTTGATTATGCAAT
>DATEXU010000185.1:0-6964 GCA_035256645.1 Thermodesulfobacteriota bacterium
CCCGCCTCTGGTGATTCTCCAAGGCATGGAACATTCTTCTCTGGGGAAACATTATTTATTACCTCAATCCAGCGATAATTGCGCAAAGGGCAATTTCAATGCCGGTTTTGTTGTCACCCTGAACTCGTTTCAGGGTCTCATAAGATGCTGAAACAACCCCGCCCTGAGGATTCTGAACCAAGTTCAGAATGACACGTTCAGGCCGCGACAAAAGATGTCATTGCGAGAAGCGTCAGCGACGAAGCAATCTCAATTGTAGAAGTAAAATAAAATCAATATGGTTACATACTGTTTTTGACAACAATGATGTTCACGGATCACGGACAACGGACAACGATCATATTTATCCCCCATAGGGGTAGATTCCATTTTTTATAGAGTGAAGTTTATTGAGCATTGCTTCGTGCTTTTCTTCATCCGCAAGAAGATATTCCAGGAAATATTGTTGCACCATTAACGCTTTTTTTCCTTTTACCGTCTCTAAAACTTCTTTAACCAAGGAAACCATTTTTTGCTCCAACGCAATATGTTTCTCGATCATATTCCAAGCATCTCCTAAATCATTGATACTCAGGGTGAGGTGTTCTTTTTCGAGGCTATCAATGATGAGCTGTTGGACACTTCGATGCCGTGCCGAATCGGAATTAATGGTGATCATGATATTTTTTATGAGCGGATTTTCAGTTTTATCTCCGATTTCTCTCGTTGTTTTAATGGCCGTAGATTCTATTTCCTGCCATTCTTTCATTTTTTGAACCAATCCTTCCTGCACTGCTTTCATTGTTGTTTTTTCCATCGCGTTATACTCCTTTATTTTAAAAATTTTCTCCATCTGCCTTTTGAGACTGTGTCGTAATGCATATTTTGGTAACCGTAGGGGCGAACGGCCGTTCGCCCCTACGGTTTAATTCAATGCGGGTTAGATAGTGGGGAACGAAATGGCCAAGGTAGTCTCCCCCGGTGCGGAAGCCAATTCCACCGTTAATTCTACCCGATCGTTTCTCAAGCCAAGGGAAAGAACTTCCCTTCCTCTTTCGGATTCAAGGTGAGTAATTGAGCGCATCACTTTAAAGATTTCATCTGCTATATCGGCACGAGGCGCGGGGAGCACGTATTTTCCCGCTGCCTCAATATCTAATCTGGCCTCGTCTCTGCCTTTTTTTGTAAGCGTGATCTTTTTCGCACTTTCTTTAATGCCGTAAAGAATTGTTAAGCAGAGAAATTTGAGCGCCACTTCCTCCCTGTCTTTTGTTACATCGGCAGCAGCCCCTTTTTTATTGATCACCAAAATTTCTTTCTGCGGATCTGTCTCCAGGTAACAATCGCAATATTCCTGCAGACGAAGGTGTAAACTTCTTTTTACTTCCACCATAATGCTTGCTCCTTTCTATGCGAGAAAATTATTTTTATTATTTTTTAAATACCCCGTCCACTTGCGATGGGGTGAGACGCGGTGTTAAATAGCCGTGCATGTCATTCCCGTGAAAACGGGAATCCAGAGGGTGGGTATCAGGGACTAATAAAAAAGTGCTTAGTCGCTTTACCTTAGTTTCTGGATTCCGCATCAAGTGCGGAATGACAGAATTTAAAGTCTTTGATACCCTGCTGCTTGCCGCGAGGTAGTTCCTTCCTGACAAAATTTCCTTTATTAAATAAGGGAAACTCATTTCAAAGCTTCTATCCGAACTTATGGCTGATTCCGTAACCTCCCGTGGGAAAGTGCCACTCAATGTTAAGGTTGGGGCAGCCGATACGACAAGAGCCGCATTCTAAGCATCCTTCATAGGCTACGCTAATACGGTCTTTTTCGAGCCGGTAAACATTCGCCGGACAGAAATAAAGACATGGTTGATTCTCGCACTTCTCCATACATACGTTACCCTCAATGATTCGAATATGAGGTTTTTCGTCCACGCGAAAACGGTTTAAAAAAAGTTTGTCCTCAACCTTAACAATCATTTGACGCTCCTCCAGCCCTTCCATAAAAGTCGTATCATGCTGAACAACGATATTTCCTTTCGAACTTTTTTCCAAATAGCTTTCTGTTTTTCTTTTTTGGGGACCCCATCTACGGTAAGCATTTCTTGCGCCGCAAAAGTCCCCAATCTTGGCAGGGTGGTAAAGAGCTCGTGGTGTTGAAGACGAAAGGCATTAAACCGCCGATACTTTTTAAGATCCTTTATTACATATGAGTTTTGTAACCGAGAGACATATCCTGCGAGAGTCTTTCTACTGAAATCATCTTTAGCCAGGGCTTCTACAATCGTTTCTGCAGCAAATCTGCCTGAGGTCATGGCCATGTTTGATCCTTCGCGATGAAGAGCGTTAAACAACATTCCTGAATCTCCGGCAATGAGGTATCCGTCGCCATAGAGCTGCGGAATGGTCTCATAGCCACCCTCCGCAATCCAGTGAGCCATATATTCTTTTGCTCGACCATCTTTAATGAAGGGACCAACCATAGGATGCTGTTTAAACTCTTCCAGCATCTCGTACGGTTTTACTTTGCTTTCCATAAAATCAGAAAGATTGGCCCCGATACATAGTGAGAGCGAGTTTTTATTGGTATAGATTACCGCAATACCATCCATACCCCGGGTGATTTCGCCGATGATTTCAATCGTCACCCCATGCTCAGTCTCAGTGTTAAACCGCTCGTTAATAATTTCTTCCGGAAGCTCGATAACTTCTTTGACTGCCAACGCGATGTGCGAAGGCTTCGGTTCCGGACGAAATCCGGTTTTGGCGGCCAGGGGAGAATTGATTCCGTCAGCCAGCACAACTACTTTCGCCTTTAAATCTCCCTGGGGGCGATCGGTAGTGACGCCGATGACGCGTTTATTGCTGTCTCTGAGCAAGTCCGTAACAACAGTGCTGCATACCACGAGAACCCCTTTTTCTTTTGCCTGTTCCGCAAACCATCGGTCGAACCTGGCTCTTCCCACCGTAAAGGCATTAAACGCCTGTTTCTCATGAAATGCGCGATCGCGAAAGGAAAGACTGTATCCGCCAGTCTGGGCGAGAAACCATAAGCGCGACTCAATGATGTTCCGTTCAATCGGACAGTTTTTTTTCGTGAAATCCGGAATGATAGCGGCTAAGTCATGCCCGTAGAGGACACCCCCGGAAATATTTTTTGCCCCGGGATATTCCCCCCGTTCAATAACAATGGTTTTAATCCCTTTCTCCGCCAACAGGCATGCTGTCGAGATACCTGCGGGTCCTGCGCCTACGATAACGACGTCGTAATTTTCCTGCATCCTTACGAATCCTCTTTAGTTCCGCTGTATTGTTTTTTTGAGTTGCTCGATCAAAAGAGGCACAACCTTTTTATAATCCCCGATGATACCAACGTCGGCAACATTGAATATTGGCGCTTTCGGGTCAGCGTTGACGGCGATAATTTTTTCAGACCCTTGCATACCCACCAGATGCTGCACAGCGCCCGACACTCCAATGCCGAGATAAAGTTTGGGCGCCACGGTTTTTCCGGTTTGGCCGACCTGACGTTCATAGGGCATCAATCCCGCTTCCACCACCGGTCGGGAGCAGGCTACCAGCCCTCCGATCAGACCGGCAAGTTCCTCAAGCAAGGGCATTGTTTCAAGATCACATGCCCCTTTCCCGGCAACAACCAGGGCAGGGAACCGAGTAATGTCAACACCATCACCGGCAGCAACATCCTTGATGAAATCAATCAGTTCAGGAAGCTTTGCGTCCGGTGGTTCAAACCCATTGTGGTAAGTATTTCCGGTCCTGGCAGTATTTTTTTCCGGTGTTTTAAAGACCCGCGGCCTTACTGTACTCATCTGGGGTCGATGGTGTTCACAAAAAATGGTAGCCATGATATTACCGCCAAAGGTTGGCCTGGTCATGAGAAGTAAATTTTTTCCTTCCTCAATATCCAGTCCGGTACAATCAGCCGTGAGACCGGTCTCAAGATTCGTTGCCACGATACCTGCCAGATCCCGGCCCACGGGGGTAGCCCCGATGAGGCATATTTCCGGTTTTACTTTTTTACAAAGATCAGTCAGCGCCTTTCCATACGGTTTCGAGAGGTAAGTTTTAAGAAAAGGATCATCAATCACATGAACGTCATCGCATCCGTAGGCTATTGCTTCCCGGGCAATATCGTTCACCTCATGGCCTAATAAAAACCCGATTACCCTGGTATTTAATTTTTCTGCAAGTTCCTTCGCTTTTCCAACCAGCTCCCACGAAACGGTTGCCCCATGACCATTTACGCTCTCAATAAAAACAGCAACTCCCTGGTAACCGGCGAGCGCGCCCTCGGAAACCTCTTCCGGCTTTCTCATTTTCTTTGCGCGCCCTTTTTTTTCGAATTTTATCGCTTCGACCGGACAGACTTCAAAACATTCACCGCAGCCAATACAAACCTCCGGGTCAATCAAGGCCACGCCATTTGACATCTCAATAGCGCCGACAGGGCATTCGGCGACACAGATTTGACATCCTATACATTTATCCGGGAGTATTTCAGCAACTTCGATTCCTTTTGAATTTTCCGGCATTTTGATTTACCGTCCCCATTGGTTTAGGAATTGAAAAGCAAAGGTTTCGTCAGCTAAAAGGGTTTTCAGACAATCTTCCACTGCCTGCCGGGGTTTCTCCCGTGCATCAAATCGGGGCCCACCTTCCTTAAGAGGAGGGGAAAAAATTTTTTTCACCCAGGTAGGTGAACCCTTGAGCCCCAGTTTTTGGTTATCCCCGTGAATCGCCGCAGCGTTCCACAAGCTAACCTCAGATTTAAGTGAATGGATGAGTCGGGGAAGCGAAGCTCTTCTGGGTTTCGCTAATTCCAATTCAACAGTAAGCACGGCAGGAAGCGGGCCTCGGATAATCTCACTGCCTCCCTCCACTTTTCGTTTTACGGTGATACGCGCATTTATTGTATCGATTTCCTTTATCTCAGTCACGTAAGTGAATTGAGTATATCCAAGGCGGGTAGCAATGCCCGGCCCCACTTGGGCAGTATCACCGTCAATTGCCTGCTTTCCGCAACACACTATATCAACCGGGGTTTTTTGAGCTAATTTTTCAATAGCCTTGGTGAGCGCGTAACTGGTAGCTAAAGTATCAGCACCGGCAAAGGCTCGATCGGAGAGGAGAATGGCTTCATCAGCGCCAAGTGATACGGCCTCCCTGAGGACTTGTTCTGCCTGCGGCGGACCCATACTTAGAACGGTTACTATGCCACCATACGTGTCTTTTAAGGTAAGCGCCGCCTCTAATGCTACCATATCATACGGGTTGGCGATTGATTCAACTCCTGAACGAATGAGGGTGTTTGTTTCGGGGTCGATTTTTACTTTTGAAGTATCAGGTACCTGTTTAATACAGCAAATAAAATGCAAGAGTTGCCTCGAAAATAAAAGCCGTAGGGGCGAACGGCCGTTCGCCCCTACTACGGACTGTCTGTAATCACTACGTTTAAATGGGTAACGCCTAATCTCTTGCAAGCTCTCCAGCGTTTTTCACCATCAATAATTTTGAAACTCTCGCCATCAAAGAGTACTTTTATGGGATCACGCTGACCCTGCAAGCGAATTGAGTGACATAACGTAAGTATTTCTTCGTTTGAATAGCACAGACGGCGGTTTGGAGAAACCTTGACGATCGGGATACTGCTTATGTTTTTTTCATACTTTGATAGTGGGTTCATTTCCTCATGGGACTCTTCAATTGAGAGGTTGAAGGCCTTAGCACGCCATGTAGAAAGGCAGCAACATCCAAAGTTTTTCCCATCCCTTCCCATCAACCACCGGAATAGCTTCTCCCTTTTCAAAAAGGTAATCTTCACAGTAGGTGAGTATTTCCGGGTGTTTACTTTTAATTTTTTCCCATAAGGTGAACGGATGATCCGGATCGCATAAAGCCTTTATAACATCAATCACTGAAACTTTACCATCAAGGGTAAATCTAACTGGTTGGTTATCAAAGTTTATTGTCAAATATTGGTTTATTGCCAAAGATTGATCCATGGACATCCCTCCGTGAATATAGTTAATTGGTATTTGTTTAAATGTTTTTCCTTTTAACTATCAGGAAGAATCTTATGAAAAAATAGGGTGATTCCTGTATTTTGCCGGAAGAAACTATTTATTTTGATGGGCAAGCATAGAAATAGCTTAAGAGGGGAAAAAAATTATCGAAGCGGAATATATCTCATATTTAAATTTCACTACTCGTGGACTGGCAAAAAAGGCAGGAAACGAGGTGCTCTTTGGTCGTGGTTTGGGTTGTTTTCGAGGGTTGGATAGATAAAAAGAACCATTTGAAAATTACCGATGATGGGGGGTAAGGAAACGCAAGAAGTTGGTTATGGTTTTTTAATGATATCATGAGGTCCGACTTTACGAAGGATGTAGTATTCACCTTCTGCTTCAAAAGTAAACCGATATTGTTGGTCGATATAACCTTCCCAAATGCGATTTGTCCCGCGAATTAAATGCAGGTTTAACGACGGGTGTTTTGGGTTTACCATTAAAAGCTTTAACTGCTTATCAACCTTATCTTTGGTTTCAGTTGGTAGCTTTTTATAATCTTTTTTAAACGTGCTGAGAATTCTTAGCTTTTTAACCACCTGGCCGCCTCATCCGCATTGTTGAAGTCCCGGAACCGTCCTTTTTTCTTTGCCTCCTCAGCCGCCTTTTCGCCTTTTTGCCATTCCTCTGTCCAGAAATAGGTCTGAGCTTTATCAATCACGGTAACCGGTTTTAAAATCATTACACCGTTTTTTTCTTCCACCTCGAGGGTGTCGCCAATTTCCACTTTAATATTTTTCCTCACCTCTTCCGGGATAACTATTTGGTATTTTTTTTTCACGGTAATCAATGACATACTGTGCTCCTTGTTGGAAAGTTAAACTGTCGAACTTATTGTAATGGAATAATCATAGTATGTCAAATGCACCAGCCTGCCGAAAATGAGGTGATCTTTCTCC
>DATEXU010000186.1:0-6740 GCA_035256645.1 Thermodesulfobacteriota bacterium
GGAAGTGAGATCAATACCTCGGCGCTTCAGTCGGGGATCGTTGATAAAGTTTTATTTTTTTATGCCCCCAAAATAATCGGCGGGAAACAGGCGCCGTTGATGGTAGGGGGCAAAGGAATCGCCAGAGTGAAAGATGCTCTCGTGCTTCATAACATCACCACCAAAAGGTTTGGTGATGACGTGATGATTGAGGGATATGTGAAAAAGGGAAGTATGTTGTTTTAGTGTTACCCGAAATCTGGTGAAAAGAGGTGATGCGATGATAACTGAAAAGGAAAAAGAGATAATTTTACAGTGCGCTGAAAAGTATAAGGTTTCTTCTGTCGTCTTGTTTGGTTCTTCAATTGGCAAAGACAGAGAAGCTCATGATATTGATATCGGTGTCAAGGGGATTGAACCTCGAATGTTTTTTAAGTTTTACGCTGAGCTATTTAAACATCTGCCAAAGCCGGTTGATCTTGTTGATTTATCAAAAAAGTCCCTTTTCAATGATCTTGTGGAAGAAACTGGTGTAAAAATTTATGGCTAATTGCCCAAAGGGCAGTTGCGATGCCGATTTTATTGTCACCCTGAACTCGTTTCAGGGTCTCATGAGATGCTGAAACAAGTTCAGCATGACAGTTTTATTGCCGGATTAAGACCTTGACTAAAGCTAATTAAAGTGAAAGGCAAAAACCATGTTTACCGGATTGATTGAAGATGTAGGGGAAATTGTTCAGATTGGGAAAAAGGAAAATTCCTTCCAACTTACGATTGCCTCTCATTTTGATTCAGATACTCAAGACATTGGGGCAAGCATCTCGGTGGATGGGGTTTGCCTTACGGTCGTGAAATTAGATAAGCAAAAATTTACGGTTGACGTGTCGCCGGAAACTTTGGAAAGAACTACCCTGCAGAAAAGGAAACGGGGAGATTTTGTCAATCTCGAGCGGGCCTTGAGGATTTCTGATCGTTTAGGTGGACACTTAGTAACCGGACACATAGATGGAGTCGGGACAATTAGATCGATCGACAAAAAAGAAAATTCCCTCGTAGTTTCGATCGAGGCGCCCAAAGGAATTCCTCCGTATTTAATTGAAAAGGGCTCGGTGGGTTTGGATGGAATAAGTCTCACTATCAACAAAGTTACGGGCAATACTTTTTCGGTGAATATTATCCCCCACACTGCTCGGATCACCACCATGGGCAGAAGGAAAGTCGGAGATGAGGTCAATATCGAGACTGATCTCATTGGAAAATATGTGGAAAAGTTTCTGAAAGAGTCAGGGTTAATTTCTAAAGAAAAAAGGGAATCTTCCTCAATTGATTATAATTTTTTGAATAAACATGGATTTACTTGATTTTTTTGATGGTTATAGTAAATTATTTAACTACTCACTTTTTTGTTACCTTAATTGAGCGATTTTCATTACAAACCCAGTAGGACAGGCGTCTCGCCTGTCCTACTGGGTGAAATGACCGGGCAGCCGGGACGGCTGTCCTACCATGGTTTGGACGCCTTAGCAAACAAGAATCGCGAAATATACAAGGTGTTGTTTGAATTTTGAAGAATGGAAGGAATTTTGACATGCCAATTTGTACCGTTGAAGAAGCGCTTAATGATATGAGACTCGGAAAAATGGTGATTCTTTGCGATGATGAAGACCGGGAAAATGAGGGCGACCTTACCATGGCGGCGGAGAAAGTCACCCCAGAAGCAATCAATTTTATGGCGAAACATGGCCGGGGTCTTATTTGTCTTACCTTGACAGAAGAAAAGCTTAAACAACTCGATATCCCCATGATGGTCGATAATAACACCTCTCCTTTTACGACCGCGTTCACGGTTTCTGTTGATGCGCGGCGGGGGGTTACGACCGGGATTTCAGCGCACGACCGGGCTACTACGATTCTCACAGCAATTGCTGATGATGCCCGGCCTGATGATCTGGCGCGGCCTGGTCACATTTTTCCTTTACAGGCAAAACGGGGAGGAGTGTTGAAAAGAACCGGACAGACTGAAGGTTCGGTAGATTTGTCCCGGTTGGCGGGATTAAAATCAGCCGGGGTTATCTGCGAAATTATGAAAGATGATGGAAGCATGGCTCGCATGCCGGATTTAGAAAAATTTGCCGCTGAACATAACCTAAAAATTGTTACGGTGGCAAGCATTATAACCTACCGAATTCAAAAAGAGTCTTTAGTAAGAAGGATTGTTACTACTCATTTGCCGACCAGTTACGGTGGAGAGTTTAAGGCTATTGTTTACGAAAATGAGCTGGATAGCTCTTTTCATGTGGCTTTGGTTAAAGGGGAATGGGGTGCTGATGAGCCTGTCTTGGTCCGCGCTCACTCTGAATGTTTAACCGGCGATGCTTTAGGTTCCCGGCGTTGTGATTGCGGCCTGCAACTTCAGGCGGCGATGAGGATGATCCAGAAAGAAGGTAAGGGTGTCATTTTGTATATGCGACAGGAAGGAAGGGGAATCGGTCTGGTAAATAAATGTAAGGCGTATGCTCTCCAGGATTGTGGACATGATACGGTGGAAGCAAATGAAGCCCTTGGTTTTAAAGCTGACTTACGGGACTACGGAGTTGGAGCTCAGATTTTGAGAGATCTGGGGATCAGGCGGCTTCGTCTCATGACCAATAACCCGAAGAAAATCATTGGGCTTCAAGGCTATGGCCTCGCGATTGAGGAACGAGTCCCCATCGTGATCCCCCCGAATGAAGATAACCTCCGTTATCTTCAAACAAAAAGGGACAAGTTGGGACATTTGTTGGATCTCATTAACGCTTAGAGGAGAATACCCATGCCGAAAATATTTGAAGGAAACCTGGATGCTTCAGGATTAAAATTTGGAATCATCGTGAGCCGTTTCAATGACTTTATCGGAGAGAAACTGGTTGGAGGAGCGATCGACGCGCTTCTTCGTCATGGAGCAAACGAAGCTGATATTAATGTTTTTAAGGTCCCCGGATCATTTGAGATACCTCTCACCGCGAAAAAGGTAGCACTTACGAAAAAATACGATGCCATTATATGTCTGGGGGTGATTATTCGGGGTGATACTCCGCACTTTGAGTATATTGCTGCTGAGGTATCCAAGGGAATCGCATCGGTTGGGCTGGATACCGGCACTCCGATTATTTTTGGAGTACTCACGACGGAAAATATTGAACAAGCAATCGAACGCTCAGGCACCAAAGCGGGCAACAAAGGCTTTGACGCCGCTAATGCGGCTGTAGAAATAGTAAACCTCTTTAAAAATGTTTCTTAAATATCTCACTGGGGTTAGCAATAAGAATTACGTTTGGGTGCGGGGTTAGGTTGATCCCCCACGTAATTTTTTGGTTTTCATTAATGCTTCCTGTTTTTGAGCTCCTTTAAATCTAAAGATTACACATTGACAACAAGTCGAAGAAAATCCCGAGAACGTGCCTTACAGATTCTCTACCAAATGGAATTTACCAACCAGCGGGAAAAGGAAGTTGTTTCTTTTTTCTTTACCCACCCCTCCCACAAAACAGTAGATGACTTCGCCAACCGTTTAGTCCAAGGAATAGGACAGTATCAGGGGGAAATAGACCAGCTTTTAAAGGATTATTCAGAACATTGGGCTTTGGAGCGGCTCTCATCAATAGATCGAAATATTTTACGAATGGGAATTTTTGAAATCCTCTGGTGTAATGATATTCCTTCTAAAGTGAGCATAAACGAAGCCATTGAATTGGGGAAAAAATTTGGCACTGAAAAATCCGCTTCTTTTATTAATGGGATTTTGGACAAAATTGCTCATTCTGAGAAACAGAAATGAATTTTTGTTTCCCCTTTTATCCCTACCTTCCTCTTTTTTTTCGAACCTTCTTTATTGTTAAAGAGTCTATCTGAAAAATCGTTAATGTCTCATCATATTAAAACAGAGGTACCCAATGCAAAACAGATTCTTTTTCCCCTCGGTTAAAAAAAGGATAATTCTTTGTCTAACCTTATGGGTAAGCATGGTGTGGGTATTACCGAGCTGGGGAAATTCCCCGATCCAAAAGCAGACGTTGGATAATGGTTTAACCATAATTTTAAAAGAGAACCATTCTTCTCCGCTGGTCTCCTTTCAAATGTGGATTAAAGTTGGCAGCGCGGATGAACAGGATAAAGAGGCGGGCGTAACCCATCTTATTGAACATATGCTCTTTAAAGGCACTGCGAAAAGGAAAGTAGGCGAGATCGCTCGAGAGGTCGAGACGGCTGGGGGTGATATTAACGCCTTTACTTCTTATGATGAGACAGTCTTTTATCTGGTGATCCCGAGCCGGTATTTTTCTTCCGGCTTGGATATTATGGCGGATGCGATTCAACACTCCTCCTTTGATCCCGAAGAACTTAAAAGAGAGAAAGAGGTCGTTCTGGAAGAGGTCAGAATGAGGACTGATCAGCCTTCCACCAAGCTCGATGAAGCGCTTTTTTCCGCTGCCTACACGGTACATCCTTACCAACGGCCGATCATCGGTTCTGAAAAGACGGTGCAAAGTTTTGATCGGGCAAAGGTGATGGAATATTTTCGCAAATGGTATACTCCGGATAACATGGCTCTCGTGGTAACCGGAGATTTTAAATCTGACGAGGCGTTGGCCGTCATAAAAAAATCTTTTTTGAATTTTACTTCTCATATCAAGGCGACTCCAAACCGCCCTGCCGAGCCTCCGCAAGGAGAAATGCGGAGCGTCATTTTACAGGAGGATGTTCAAAAAACGTATCTTGAAATGGCGTTTCATATCCCAGCGGTTAGCCATAAGGATCTTTATCCGCTGGATCTGCTGGCGTCCATCCTGGGGGATGGTGAATCGTCCCGCCTGTACCAAAAGGTAAAATCAGAGGCAGGGTTGGTAAATTCCATTGATGCTTCTTCATATACTCCCAGAGATCCCGGGGTCATGATGATCGGAGGCCTGTTGGAGGCGGATAAGGCTAAGCCCGCCTTAACAAAAATTTTTCAAGAGCTTTACCGGATTCAGGATGAACCACCGTCTTCAGAAGAAATTCAAAAGGCCAAGCTCAAACTGACAAGCGATTTTCTCTATAGTCAACAAACCATTCAGGGTGAAGGGCGCCAGCTCGGTTTTTTTGAAACTGTTGTGGGAGATGTGGCCTTTGAACAAACTTATGTGGAACGGATAAATCAGGTAACTGCTCAGGATATTATTAAAGTAGCGCAGAAGTATCTTACTCCACAAAACGCAACCATTGGACTGCTGGTTCCGAAAAAGGAGACTTCTCCTATAACATACGAGGAGATTAAGGACTCAATTGCTCAGCTGGAAAAGCCAGCCGCTTTGTCTTCGGCTACCGCTTCTCCGGCAACTCAAAGATTTATCCTCCCTAATGGAATTACCTTGATTGTTCGGGAAAATCGGAATTTACCCATAGTTTCAATGCAGGCAGTTTTTTTGGGCGGCGTTCGCTTTGAAAAAAAAGAGAACAATGGAATTAACAATTTTATTGCTGAAATGCTTACTAAGGGGACGAAGAAGCGTTCAGCGCTCGACATTGCAAAGGAAATTGAATCAATGGCCGGAGGGGTGAGCGGATTTTCAGGGCGGAACAGCTTTGGAGTTTCCTGCACGATCCTCAGTCAGTTTTTTGGGCAGGGATTAGAGTTATTTTCTGATGTTCTTATCAACCCTACTTTCCCAGAAGAAGAGTTAGCGAAGAAACGAGCAGATATCATAGCAGCCATCGATCAAGAGAAAGATCAGACTTTTTCTTTTATCCGCAAAAATTTTGATGCTTCCTTTTTTGAAAACCATCCCTATGGAATGGATGCTTTGGGAACAAAAGACGTTGTAGGCAAACTGACCTCCCAGAAGTTGGAGAAGTACTATGGTAGTTTAGCGCGATCCAAAAACCTGGTTATCACTATTGTGGGAGATGTGAAGGCAGATAAAGCCAAGAAAATGGTCGAAGCTTTTTTTCATGGGTTTTCGGATCTTCCTTGTGCTTACCCAACAGTATCCCAAGAACCACAGTCGGTTGTTATTCGCCAAAAAGAAATAAAACAAGGGAAAAAAGCCCAAGCTCAGGTGATGTTGGGATTTTCCGGGGTAGACATAAAAAATCCTGATAAGTATTCCTTGGATGTGTTAAACACAATTCTTGCCGGTCAGGGGGGCAGGCTTTTTACCGAGCTTCGTGATAAGCAGAGCTTGGCCTATGTGGTAACCTCTTTTGCCTGGGAGGGGATTGACCCGGGATATATCGCCTTTTATATTGGCTGTGAGCCTTCCAAGGTTGAAAAAGGCGTTGAAGAAATAAAAAAAGAAATCCAAAAAATTTCCCAGGAAAAAGTAAACCCGAAAGAATTAGAACGAGCCCAAAACTATTTAGTGGGGAATTTTAGCATCGAACACCAGACTAATGCGTCTATAGCTGCAGATATGGCATTCAATGAACGTTATGGTTTGGGGTATGACTACTCTGAGAAGTACCTTGATAAAATACTTAAAGTTTCGGGAGAAGATGTGCAAAGGGCGGCAAAAAAATACTTAGACCTCACTAAATATATCCTACTTATAGTAAAGCCAGAGGAGACCTCAGTTATCCCCTAAAACTTTTTTCTTTAAAAAAGCGAAATTAATTATTTTTTTGTTGAAAAGAATTTTTTCTAGTGATATTAAAAAAAATTTTTCAAAGGAGAAAAAATGATGCTCAAAGGAGCCATAACCGCTATCGTCACCCCATTTGATGAAAAGGGGAACATTGATGAA
>DATEXU010000187.1:0-4795 GCA_035256645.1 Thermodesulfobacteriota bacterium
TTGCCATAGTGTCGGATACGGTAAACCTGCTGCTCCTGGCGCTGATTTAACGAACGTTGGTTGCGAATCGTGCCATGGCCCGGGAAGCATCTACAGAGGTCCCACCATCATGAATAAGAAAAAATACCAAGAAAACCGAGCAACCCAGCATAAAATGGCTCTGGAGGCCGGGTTAACCGAGCCTACTGAGCAGGTCTGCACTACCTGTCATAATGCTGACAATCCGTTTAGCAAAGGATTCAATTATACAAAAATGGTTGAGAATGTAAAACACAAGAAATAATTTTTCTCATGGATGATCCTTGAACAGGATTGTCTCTTGCTAAGAGCAATCCTGTTTTAATTTTAAATTCCTCTTATTTTCTCGCAGCACTTTTCACAGCATCCTAAAGCATGACTTGATAAGAAGCAACTCAAAAAACCTGGCAGTGAATTGGGGTTGCATTGATCTGAGTAATTAGGTAATATAACGAAGAAAGAAAATCTTTATGCACAAAGGAGTATCCGGAACATGAAAGATTTCGCCGGAGGTTGGTTTGGCAAACTTCTGAGGATAAACTTGACTGATCGCACCAGCCGGGTCGAGGAAATCGATCACACCGTGCTGTACAAATTCGTCGGCGGCACTGCTTTGGGAGCGAAGATCCTCTATGATGAGGTTCTCCCCGGCATTGACCCCTTAGGCCCAGAGTATAAGCTGATCTATACCGCTGGGCCCCTTACCGGCACTGAGACTCCATGCGCCAGCCGTCTCAACGTAACCACAAAATCTCCCCTTACGGGTGCTATTGCCACCGCGCTCTCGGGAGGGTACTTCCCGGTTGAGATGAAATGGACTGGTTTTGATGCGATTGTCTTCGAGGGGAAAGCCTCGGAGCCTGTCTATGTGCTCATCAGGGATGATAAGGTGGAGATAAAAAGCGCCGTTAGATACTGGGGCCTGAATACCCAAGACACGCAAACCTACATGAAGGAAGACTTGAATGATCATAACATCCGAATCGCCTGTATCGGGCCTGCGGGTGAGAATCTGAGTCTTATTTCCTGCATCATCAATGAATGCCGGGCAATTGGACGAAAAGGGGTTGGCGCGGTTATGGGCAGCAAGAACCTGAAGGCCATCGCTGTTCGCGGTACCAAGGAAGTCCCCATAGCAAATCAGAAGAAATTCAAAGAAACGATTAAAGAATTTTTAAAGTATCTTAGGGACAGTGAACTGGTTTACCCTGTCTTCTCCAAAACCGGCACGTCTTCGGCGGTAGGTGCGACCAGCGCACTTGGTTTCTTCCCGGCGAAGAACTGGCAGGATACCGGGGTAGAAGACCTTGCCCCCCACCTTGACAGCAACGTGTTCGCCCAGTACCGGCAAACCCGCAATTCCTGCTACCGGTGTCCGATAGCCTGCAGCCAGGTTCGGATGGCGAAAACGGGCCGTTACGCGGGGATATCCACCGAAGGTCCGGAGTATGAAACCATCTATTCGCTCGGTTCGGTGTTAGGAATAAAAGATCCCGCTTTTATTATCGCTGCGGACCGTTTGTGCGACGAACTCGGACTCGATACTATCTCAGCCGGAGTAACGGTGGGAATGGCCATGGAACTTTATGAAAGAGGCATTTTTACCGCCACCGATGGGTTGGAATTAAAGTTCGGCAACCAAGAAGCAACCCTCACCCTTCTGAGAATGATGGCCTATAAAGAAGGTTTCGCAAAGATATTCGCAGACGGCACCAAAAGGGCAGGTCAGGCGATCGGAAATGGCGCGGAGTACTATGCGATGGAGGTAAAAGGCCTTGAACTTCCGGCCTATGATGTCCGCGGCGCCAAAGCCCATGGCGTGAACTATGCTACCGCCTATCCAGGCGCAGACCACAACAAAGGTTATGCCGGTCAGGAAGTGTTTGGAACACCCATCCCCTATCCGGTGGAAAGACTGGAGATAAAGGGCAAAGGAATTCTCGCGAAGTGGAACCAGGATTTCTCGGGCTGTTATGACGCGACGACCTTGTGCGCGTTTCCGGCTCTGCTGGCACTTGCACCGGTAGCCCAGAAAGTTATTGCCGACCTTCTCTCCGCTGTTACCGGCTGGGAGTTTACCGAACAAAGCGTGTGGCAGCTGGGTGAACGGTTAAACAATCTCTGCCGGATGTTTAATGTGAGGGAGGGTTTCTCTCGCAAAGATGATTACTTGCCGAGACGGCTCATGGAAGAACCCATCAAAGATGGGTTGTCAAAAGGCGAGATGATCAGCCAGCAAGATTTGGACTTTATGCTGGATGAGTACTACGAAGCCCGCGGCTGGGACAAAAATGGTATACCCACCGCGGCAAAACTGCAGGAACTGGGGCTTGAGGATACAATCAAAGATCTGCCTTCCGACTCGTAACCTCCCTCGGAGCACCCGTATGCCAAAGATCATCGTGCGAGGCGCATCCTTTGTTCAGGAAATAATGGGGGCGCGAGAAATCGAAATGGAAGCAAGGGAAGGGAGCACCGTGGAAACTCTTATAGCTGCGTTGAATATGAGGTTTGAGGGAAGATTATCAAAACGTCTCTATAACCAGGACGGATCTCCGAGCAACCTGGTGAGAATATTTCTCAATGGCCGTGACATACGCTTCCTGGACAAGAAAGCACTAAACCTCAGTGACGGGGATATTATCCTTCTGCTGCCCGTACTGGCGGGGGGTTGACCGTCACCACATTTATTCTTTAGAAAACAAAAACCATCCTCTTACCCACACCTGCACGTGAAAGGTGTTATTTGTTTCTTGCACGAATTATTATTAATATCCTTTTGAAATTTTTTTGCAGACTTGTTTTTCGAGAAGAGATTTTAAATAGTGACCAGTATAAGAATTTTGGTTTTGAATAATTTCTTCCGGAGTCCCACAGGCCACCAAATAGCCGCCCTTATCTCCTCCTTCTGGCCCCAAATCAATAACATGGTCCGCGGTTTTGATGACCTCCAAATTATGCTCAATGATGATAATCGTATTTCCCCTATCCGTGAGGCGATTAAGGACCTCTAAAAGATTCTGAACATCCGCAAAGTGAAGCCCGGTAGTTGGCTCATCAAGCAGATAGAGAGTTCGGCCGGTGCTCCGTTTGCTCAATTCGCGCGAAAGTTTAATTCTCTGGGCTTCACCACCCGAAAGTGTTGGCGCAGACTGCCCGAGCGTGATATATCCCAGCCCCACCTCAGTAAGGGTTTGGAGCTTCTCCTTGATCCGGATGATAGGGAAAAAAAAATCTAACGCCTGCACTACGGTCATATCCAGAACCTCAGCGATGCTTTTTCCTTTATACACTACTTCCAGAGTGTCCCGGTTATACCGTTTTCCTTTGCATTCATCACAGGTCACATACACATCAGGAAGAAAGTGCATCTCGATCTTTATCACCCCATCGCCGCAACACGCTTCGCACCGGCCTCCTTTGACATTAAAGCTGAAACGGCCCGGCTTATAACCGCGGACTTTTGCTTCAGGAGTAGCGGCAAAGAGTTCCCGGATAAAGGTAAAAGCGCCGGTATAGGTCGCGGGGTTGGATCGCGGCGTCCGGCCAATAGGGCTTTGGTCAATGTCAATAACCTTATCAATGTGTTCCAATCCTTCAATCTCAAAAAATTTTCCCGGCCGTTCTTTACTCTGGTAGAATTTTTGCGCCAACGCGCGGTAGAGCGTATCAATGATAAGCGTGCTTTTCCCTGAACCGGAGACTCCGGTAACACAGATCAAAAGCCCGAGAGGAAATCGCACTTCTAAATCTTTTAGATTGTTTTCGCGTGCTCCTCTGATGATAAGAAAGCGGTTATCAGGGCAACGCCTTTTTTTTGGAACCGGGATCAAAAGCCTTCCTGAGAGGTATTGACCGGTGAGAGAATTCTCGCACAGGATTAATTGCTGGGGCGTGCCGCTAAAGACTACCTCGCCACCCTTGACTCCCGCGCCCGGGCCCATATCAATCACCTGGTCAGCCGCTACAATCGTGTTTTCATCGTGCTCAACCACTAAGACGGTATTGCCGAGGTCTCGCAGTCTCTTAAGGTTGTTGATCAGCTTGTTGTTATCCCGTTGATGAAGGCCTATGCTCGGTTCATCAAGGATGTATAACACCCCCATGAGTCCAGAGCCAATCTGCGTGGCCAAACGAATTCGCTGTCCCTCACCTCCCGAAAGAGTTGCTGAGGACCGATGCAATGTGAGATAATCAAGCCCCATATCCGTCATAAACTTAAGCCGGGCCAATACTTCTTTGAGAATGGGGTTGGCAATCGCCTTTTCCCGGGAATTAAGTTTCAGGCTTTCAAAAAAATAAAGCGCCTGGGTGATCGACAGAGAACTGACCTTATAAATCGATTTTCCGTTCAGCTTCACAAATAGGCTTTCGGGCTTAAGCCTGCTTCCCTCGCAAACCGGACATGGATGGATATTCATGTATTGTTCGATCTCTTCCCGGATCAGGTCAGAATTGGTTTCCTTGAAGCGCCGCTCAAGGTTGGGGATGACCCCTTCAAACGGGCGAAAGAAAAAATGACGCCGCTCTTCATCTTCATAGTAAAATTTAATTTTTTTCTCTCCTGAACCATAGAGGAGAACGTGTTTTATTTGGTCAGGGAGTTTTTTAAAAGGCGTGTAGATGTCAAACGTGTAATGTTCACTTAAAGCATCCAAAATCTGATGAAAGTAGACTGAATTTCTTTTTGCCCAGGGATCAAGCGCGCCTTCACGGATAGAAAGTTCCGGGTTGGGAACAATAAGCTCCGGGTCAAGGTAGAGCTTGTTTCCTAACC
>DATEXU010000188.1:0-4621 GCA_035256645.1 Thermodesulfobacteriota bacterium
GACCTTTTTATCGGCAATGACACCGCTCCCATGCACCTGGCCGTATTTGTCGGCACCCCGGTTATTGCCCTTTTTGGCCCTACTGATCCCATAGAAAACGCACCTTTCGGGAAAGGAGAAGCCATTGTCCTCCGAAAAGATATTTACTGTAATCCCTGCCGCATCCGGAAATGCCAAAACCTTCTTTGCATGGATGCTATCACCGTGGACGATGTTTTGGAGGCAGTTGACCGTGTCCTTCTTCGGAAAAGCTTTAATTAACAAATAGTGCCACTATTAAGTGGTAATAATTTCTTGAGAATTGCTGAAAAAATAATATAATACCTTGTATATCAGTCCTTGGAAAAAAGTTTTAAAAGAATAATCTGAGGAGAATACTTCATGAAGCCGATCAGAACATTTACTGTTTCGCCTTCAATTCCCGAAAAGCTGTTACCTTTAAAAGAGCTGGCCTATAATTTCCGTTGGACCTGGAATCACGCCACCATAGAACTTTTCCGGAGACTCGACAGTGAATTGTGGGAGAAGTGTTACCACAATCCCGTGCTCATGTTAGGAATGATTGACCAGCATGTCTTAGAATCTACGCTTAATGACGAGGGCTTTATGAGCCATCTCACCGGTCTCTATGCACATTATCAGCAATACCTACACGTAAACTTATCCTGGTTTTCTCGCACTTATGGAACTGATCCGGAAACCCGTATTGCCTATTTTTCGGCGGAATTTGGAATAACCGAATGCCTTTCAATTTTTGCCGGAGGGTTAGGGGTCCTCGCCGGAGACCATCTTAAATCCGCCAGTGAATTAGGCATCCCTTTGGTCGGAGTTGGTCTCCTCTATCAAGAAGGCTATTTTCGTCAATATCTCAATGAAGCTGGTTGGCAGCAAGAACAATACGAAGAAAATGACTTTTACACCTTGCCCCTCCTCCTTGAGCAAAAACCTGATGGAACCCCTTCCAAGGTTGCAATCCCTTTTCCCGGAAGAACGGTTTTCGCCCGTATCTGGCGAGCCCAGGTAGGGCGCATCCCCCTTTACTTATTGGATACGAATATCCCGGAAAATAATGCTGACGATAAAAAAATAACCTATCAACTTTATGGTGGTGATTCCGACATGCGCATCAAGCAGGAAGTAGTGCTGGGAATCGGAGGATTGCACGCTTTGGAAACTCTCGGAATCCAGCCCACGGTCTTTCATATGAATGAAGGGCATTCTGCTTTTCTGTCAATCGAATTAATCCGCTCCCTTATGAAAAAATATGGTCTCACCTTTAAGGAAGCTCAAGGGATAGCATCTGCAGGATTGCTTTTAACCTCCCATACCCCGGTTCCTGCCGGGCATGACTACTTTCCCAACGACCTTATGACAAAATATTTTTCTCAGTACGCCAAAGACCTCGGATTAGACTGGCGTGATTTCATGGCCTTAGGAAGAAAAAACCCTCAGGACAGTTCCGAACCATTCTGTATGACTGCTCTGGCCTTAAGGTTATCAAGTTACAGCAACGGAGTAAGCAAATTACATGGAAAAGTTACCCGCCAAATGTGGAAAGTTTTTTGGCCCGGTGTACCGGAAGATGAAATCCCCATTGGACATGTGACCAATGGAGTCCATTTCAAATCCTGGATTTCAGCGGAGATGAACCTGTTATACGACCGGTATTTAGGCCCCCGCTGGCAAGAAGAGCCGGGGGAAAAAGAAATCTGGGAGAAAGCAAGAAACATTTCCGGGGAAGAACTCTGGCGGACCCATGAGCGGAGAAGAGAGCGGTTGGTAGCTTTTGTTCGGATGCGGCTTCGTAGGCGTTTAGAAAAATTAGGCGCCTCCAAGAGGGAAGTCGAAGTGGCAGACGAGGTGCTCAATCCCGAAGCATTGACTATTGGCTTTGCGCGGCGATTTGCCACCTACAAACGAGCAACCTTGATTCTCAAAGATCCGGACCGGTTGACTCGCCTTCTTAATAATCCTCAAAAACCGGTTCAAATAATTTTTGCCGGCAAAGCCCATCCCCGGGATGATGAAGGAAAAAAATTAATCCAGCAAATTATTAATTTGGCAAGGCGGGACGACTTCCGGAGAAAGATAGTTTTTGTTGAAGAATATGATATGACGGTCGCGCGGTATTTGGTGCAAGGGGTCGATCTCTGGCTTAACACCCCGCGTCGGCTTATGGAAGCGAGCGGAACCAGCGGAATTAAAGCAGCCGCCAATGGGGTTTTAAACATAAGTATCCGTGATGGCTGGTGGGACGAAGCGTATTCACCCGGTATTGGTTGGGCGATAGGGCAAGGAGAAAATTATGAGGACCCAACGTACCAAGACCAGATAGAAGCTGAGGCACTTTATGATTTACTGGAGGAAGAAATCATGCCTCTTTTTTATGAGCGTGGAGTCGATGGGATGCCGCGGAAATGGGTTTCCCAGATGAAAGAATCGATTGCCACCCTTTGTCATTTTTTTAACACCAACCGGATGGTACAAGAATACACGGAACGATTTTATGTCCCTGCCTCACAAAGGTATCAGCAATTTTTATCCAATGGTTTAGCGGACGCAAAAAACCTTTCGACCTGGAAAGAGAAAGTTCAAAAAAATTGGCAGAGAATCAAGGTAGAGTCTTTAACCACGGGGCCTTTAAACGACTTAAAAGTAAACGATCAACTAACCGTTCAAGCAGTTATTTATCTTGGAAATTTAACCCCGGATGATGTTACGGTTGAAATATATTCCGGCAAAGTTGATGCTCTCGGCACAATCGTAGTTCCGGACACAACCACGATGAATTTAGTGCGCTCACTCGGGGAGGGGAAATACCTCTTTGAAGGACGGTGTGCTTCCTGCCAAAAAAGCGGTAATTATGGCCTTACCATAAGGGTGCTTCCTTTTCATCCTTTCTTGGCAACCCGGTTTCTTCCTGGAATTATTTCCTGGTCCCAAAGCATATAAAGAACCCTTTTTTACAGCGTGAAGCATGAGTCATTTCAGTAATGTTTTTCTGGTCGTGATTGATTCCCTCCGCTTTGACCACTTGGGTTGTTACGGATACCACCGTGAAACCAGCCCCGCGATCGATAAAATTGCCGGCGAAGGAATAACATTTGATAGAGTCATAAGCCAATCTTCGTGGACTAAACCTTCGGTTTCTTCCCTGTTAACCTCAACCTATCCCGAGATCCATGGAGTAAAGAGCATCGAAGACAGGTTATCCACGCAAGAGACTTTTCTGCCGACCATTCTTAAAAAGTTCGGCTATGTGACCGGGTGCATTCAAACCAACCCTTTTCTTAACGCGGAAAGTGGTTTTAATCAGGACTTTGATTTTTATCTCGAGCTCTTTGAAAACACTCCGGGAATGTATAAACCCAGGATCAATGAGGCCATAAATGCAGTGTTCGATTGGGTTGATCAGTTTACCACTAATCCTTTTTTTCTTTATCTGCACGTGCTCGATACCCATAACCCTTATGCTCCGCCAAAAGAATTTAGCCGATTTGGAGACACTGAGCGCGACCTTTTTGACGGGGAAGTACGATTCGTTGACTATTATATTGGCCTTATTCGACGTTACTTGGCTTTGAAGGGGTTGGAAGAAAAAACCCTCTTTATTATTACTTCCGATCACGGCGAGGAGTTTGGGGAGCACGGCTACAGCTATCATGCCAAACATCTCTACGAAGAGGTCCTCCGCGTACCCTTAATCATCTCGTCTCCCGCACTCATCCCTTCCGGTCTTTCCATCCCTACCCAGGTGAGGTCACTTGACATTGTACCGACGATATTAGATCTCCTCGGGATACCTCCTTTGGCAAAACATCAGGGAGAATCCCTTATCCCTTTACTTAACCTTGCCTCTGCGCCCGAAAGACCGGCACTAAGCCAAATGGGCGAAGGTAATCCGGCTGAGAAAAAAAGCGAACTGATTTCCCTTAACACCGGTGACTATAAGCTCATCTGGGATAAACACACCGATAGCAAAGAGCTCTATCATCTGAAGACTGACCCCCATGAAAAAAACAATATCGCTTACGAGGAAAAGGAGAAATGCCGGGACCTTCAAACCCAGGTGAAAAAGATTCTCCAACCCCATGACGAAACGCCCTTTCACTACAAACCAACCCCCAAAAAAGTAAGCTTTGATGAAGATCTGCTAAAACGCTTGAGAGACCTGGGTTATATTGAATAAAAATATGACGAAAGCGAAAAAACGAAACCGCCATAGGGATAAAAACTTCACTTGTTTATTTTACTAAAGGAGAAACACCATGAAAGAATGTAGTGCTCAGAAAAACCTTACTCACTGTACGTGTACCTATGAACCCTGTAGCAAAAAAGGTATTTGCTGTGAATGCTTGCAGTATCATCTGCGGATGGGGCAGTTGCCTGCCTGTGTTTTTCCCAAAGACGTTGAGAAAACGTATGACCGCTCAATAGAAACATTTATTAAAACCTATCAGACCAGGGGAAAATGGTGGTAATACCAAGTCGCCTTCATTTGCATATCTTTGTTGTCTCCTCGTCAGTTTTCGTAAATCGTAAAAAGTTAAACGTAAGGTGTTAAAACACTTCACACTTCACGTCTCACTTTTCACGTTTTGACCGTCGCCGCCTCGATCTG
>DATEXU010000189.1:0-22629 GCA_035256645.1 Thermodesulfobacteriota bacterium
AGTTGCAGGAGGGAAGAAAAATCACTGAGGCGATTTTGCCGGGCCAATCTAAAAAAGACGTGTCTAAAAAACCTTTGATGGGGATACTGTTTTCAAGACGTGCCATAGCAATGGGCTAACAAAGGCCTTAAAGTGTAAAAAGTCGAAGGGGGAATATTCTTCCCCCTTCGAACAAAGGAGGGGTTGAGAGCAAATCCCTTAACCAAAAAAAATTGCGGTTAAGAGATGTGAGAACTATTGGTAATATCGGAAAATCGCTTTTTTTACCTCCAGGGGAGTAGGAACCTGTCCTGAATAAGAGGCAATGGCATTTTCTTCTTCATCTTCAATAATCATGGTCGGAGTTGACCTAATCCCATAATAGGAAGCTTCAGCAAGACCATCAGCAGTATCGAGGTTGTAATCATCAACCACCAATCCATCCTGCTTCAGCATCCCTCCGATAATCTTAGCGTTACCACACAAGGGGCACTCAGCTTTCCAAAATAGTTTTACTTTTCCCATATTCTCCTCCTTCCTCAATCTATGGAAAAAAAATTAAGCTACCTTAATTTTTTGGTCTGACTCCTCGGAAAAGTATTCTTGGTTTCGGTACCGGTCATGAAGTTCACCAATTTTTCCTTTGTTCCAGCTCGAAATCTTGGTAAAATATCCGGTGATCCGCGTTATACCCTCTACCTTTTGTGAACCGCAATACCCGCACCGCTCTTTGAGGCCTCGATCGGTTTTGCCACAGTCATTACAGTTGGTGAATTCGGGTGAAAAGGCGATCTGGTCATTGGTGGTGTGCCGGAAGGTTTTTAATACAAAATTAGCCAAAGATTCTTTTGCGGGGCGCTTTTCTCCAAGCCAGATATGAGTGAGCGATCCCGCCTCAATGAGTGGATGGAAAAGGCCTTCCTTTCGCACTCTTTCGATGGGGTTGATGGGAATTGATACCGGAAGATAGGTGGAATTTGTATAATAGACTTCATTGCGCTCTAAATTACCCTTTACGACCCGGTGAGCTTCAGGATAGAAGTGTTCCAGGTCCAGCTTAGCAAACCGATACGCAGTACTTTCCGCAGGGGTCTGCTCCAAGACAAATTTCATGTGATGTTTTTCCGATAATTTTTTCGCCACCAAGTGCATGTGCGCGATCACTTTCAGGGAAAATTTCAGGGCGTCTTTCGAGGCATATAATTCATTTCCGGTATGAAACTGGACCAGTTCATTGAGCCCCAGCATTCCGATAAGGAATGAGGCCCGCTCCATCTTGAGGTAGGGATTCCCGTCTTTATTCATGGTAAGCAGCGCCAACGGCCCTTTATCACCTATGGATAAGAGTTTTTCGATGAAAACTTTTTTTTGCTCATGAGCCTTAACCGCCAGGTTCATGACATCGGAGATTCGAGAAAATAAAACAGTATCATCCTGTTTGCTGAGGTAGCCGAGCCGGGGAAGGTTAAGGGTTACATTTTGGAGAGCGCAATACCGCATTTTCCAAGGCTCCCGGGCGTCAGCGAAGTCTTGGGCTTCGAGTTTAAAGCTCAGTCGGCAGCACTCGGAAATTTTTGCGGTACTCCCACGGTCGAAAACGAAATAGGTGTTTCCTTTTTCACTGGCGACATCACAAATGTGGTTGAGAAAATCCTTGTGTCCCTCGGTTTGGAAAAATTTCTCGGTAATATGGACTAATGGTTTAGGGAAAAAGAAAGGCCGGCCGGTTCCATCTCCTCCTTTGTAAACGTTGAAAAGGGCCCAGGCAAACCTTTGTGCTTCTTTAATGTATTCGGCATACGTTTTACCGGTAAAGACACCGCCGGGGCCAATCGCCGGAACATCCTCAAAGTGTTTTGGAACTTCCCAGTAAATATTAATATCACTAAAAATGGCTTGTCCACCCCGGGCAACTGCTTGCTGGGAAAATTCAAAAATAAGCATCTGAGCGAGTTGTTCGATCTCCCGATCGCTCATCCCCACTAAGTAGGGAGCAAAAAAGAGGTTAACCGAGTCCCAGCCGATTGCTCCCGCGAAATTGCTTTGCAGAGCTGCTGCAAATTTAACCATATGGGCTAAAAGCACTTCAGGATGTTTGGCGGGTTTTGCGTTGGAGAGGGAATTCGGGAGGTTTAAGCCAAACCTTTTAATGTACTCCAAGGACTGTCCTGAGCAGTAGGGCCGGTCTATAAAACCCAGGTCATGAAGGTGGAGGTCTCCTCGCAGATGCGCATCCGCAATATCCTGGGAAAAAACACTGAGCAGGGCGTATTCTTTTTTTATCCCTTCCGCTAACGTTAGGTTCGTCGCTTCGGGCCCATGGGGAACATTAGCATTCTCTTTGTTGGGATGAAGAATGAGCTGATCGACATCATAAATCGGCAAACCGACCCGGGTATGCATCATCCGGGGTTGTTCCAGCCCTCTTTCAATAAGTTTGGCATTCACCAATTCCCGGATGAGGGGAGCGGTAATCACTCTGATCTTGGAGTTAATGATCATCTCTTCAACGTCAGCGCTAATCTTGTCAGCGGTATCGACGTCAATATATGTCTCCCTCACCAGGGCATCGACAATTTTCTGGCGATTCCAGGAACTGACATCTTCACTGGAAGTCCGCACAAAAAGGGCTAAATCGGTGGTTTCACTGCCCGATTGAGTATAAGGTTTTTCTGTTTTGATTTCTTTTAGGTGCGTCATAGTCCTCCCTAACCTCTTATAAGAATTGCTTTTACTGCCCTCATGTTGTGGATGAATGATATTTGACCACAATATATTGGGCAAGTCAAGAGAAATTTGGAAGCAAAACTCTTTTTTTCTGAGGAAAAATGGCTTCAATATTTATTGACTTTGTTAGGGAGATCATTTATTTTTCGATTCCTTAATATTTAATTGGTTTTCACGGAAAGGAGATTCACGATGTTAGACGAAATTGTTATTTCTCGCGCAATTGTTGACCGGTATTTTAAAAAGTTAATGGATAACCTGCAGGTCGATGTCGCAATTGCCGGGGGTGGACCAGCGGGACTGACGGCTGCTTTTTATTTGGCGAAGAAAAAAGTCAAGGTCGCGGTTTATGAAAAAAAACTCTCCATCGGCGGTGGGATGTGGGGTGGGGGGATGATGTTTAATGAAATTGTGGTGCAAAAAGAAGCAAAAAAAATTCTTGATGAGATGGGGATAAGATCTGAAATTTATGAAAAAAATTATTATACTGCCGATTCGGTGGAGGCCATTTCTACCTTAACTTCCCAGGCAGTAAAAGCCGGAGCTGTAATTTTTAACTGCATGAGCGTGGAAGATGTCAAACTCACAAAAGATAAGGTGACCGGGCTGGTGATTAATTGGAGCGCGGTTGAAATAGCCGGACTCCATGTTGACCCCCTTACCATTGGAGCAAAATTTGTGGTGGAATCAACCGGTCATGGGCTTGAAGTTTTAAAGATTATTGAAAAAAAGAGTAACAAACCGCTGCTCACCAAAACCGGAAAGATCATGGGCGAAAAGTCCATGAATGCCGAGATTGCCGAGACCATGACCCTTAAAAACACCAAAGAAGTTTTTCCCAATGTCTATGTGGCCGGGATGTCGGCTAATGCTGCTTTCGGATCCTACCGGATGGGCCCTATTTTTGGGGGGATGCTTCTTTCCGGGAAAAAAGTGGCTGAACTTATCCTGAAAAAATTAAAGACTTCCCGCTGATAAATTGCTTTCAAGTAGGGGCGACCGGCCGGTCGCCCCTACTACCGCATCATATAGGGCTGCCCCTACAAGTTTAACGCTTGTTTCAATCCGGCGACAAAGTCTCCGACCTTCTTTAAGAGTTGTGGTGAATCGCGGTTTTCTTCAATGATCCGGACGATCGCGCTTCCTACCACCACTCCCTCAGCAAATTTCCCCATCGACCGGGCTTGCTCGGGGGTCGAGATCCCAAAACCGATAGCTATTGGTAAATCGGTATATTTTTTTATTCGTTGGATGTCCTCCTCGATGTACTGCCCAGCGGAGAAGGTAGAACCAGTTACCCCGGTCATAGAAATGTAGTAAAGAAAGCCCCGGGCTTTCCGGGAGATCATTTTGATGCGGGCATCATTACTGGTAGGGGCCAGCAAAAAAACCAGGTCCAGATCAGCTTGATCAGTATATTGTTTTAATTCATCCGCCTCCTCATAAGGGAGATCTACTACGAGCAAACCGTCCACCCCGGCTTCCTTAGCCCTTTGCGTCATCTCTCTCACACCAAACACAAAAAAGGGATTGTAGTAACCAAAAAGAACAATGGGAATCTGGGAAACCCGCCGAATTTCTTTTACCAGAGCCAGAATATCATTAATGTTAACCCCGGTTTTCAAAGCGCGCTGGGCGGCAGCCTGAATTACCGGGCCGTCAGCAGTAGGATCAGAAAAGGGCACCCCAAGCTCAAGGATATCCGCGCCTTTTTCGATTAATTGCCGGATGATTTCCCGGGAAACCGAAAGATTGGGATCTCCGACAGTTATGTAGGTGATAAGCGCTTTCCTGCCCTTTGACTTCACGTTTTCAAAGACTTCTTTTATTCTACTCATGGATTTACCCCCCCGCTTGTTCGGCCACAATATTGAGGTCCTTATCTCCCCGGCCGGAGATATTAATAATAATAATTTTATCTTTGTTCATCTGAGGAGCCATTTTAATAACCTGAGCAACCGCATGCGCGCTTTCCAGGGCAGGGATAATTCCTTCGGTTTCAGTGAGAATATGGAACCCCTCGAGTGCTTCTTCATCAGTGATCGCCGCGTATTCCGCCCTTTTCATTTCATGGAAGAGACTATGTTCAGGGCCTACTCCGGGATAGTCCAACCCCGCGGCAACAGAATGAACCTCTTGAATCTGGCCGTTTTCATCTTGGAGCAGATAACTTTTGCTTCCATGAAACACGCCGATCTTCCCCCGACAAATTGAAGCAGCATGCTTTTTAGTGGAAAGGCCTAAACCACCGGCTTCAACTCCCACCATTCTGACTACCGGGTCATCCTTGAAGGGATAAAATAAACCCATGGCATTGCTTCCTCCGCCAACACAGGCGACCAGAAGATCAGGGAGTCTTCCTTCTTTTTCCAGAATTTGTCTTCTGGTTTCAAGACCGATGATGGACTGAAAATCTCTCACCATCATTGGGTAAGGGTGGGGACCGGCAACTGAGCCGATGAGGTAATAGGTACTGCGAATATTGGTGACCCAGTCCCGCAGCGCCTCATTCATGGCGTCTTTTAAGGTCTTAGTGCCTGAGGCAACCGGCACTACCTCAGCACCCAGGAGTTTCATCCGGAAAACATTAGGGGCTTGTCGCCGGATGTCCTCAGTGCCCATAAAGATGTGGCAGTCCATCCCAAAAATTGTCGCGGCAGTAGCAGTCGCCACACCATGCTGTCCGGCTCCGGTTTCCGCAATAACGCGTTTTTTCCCCATCCGCCGGGCGAGCAGAGCCTGTCCCACGGTGTTGTTAATTTTGTGGGCCCCGGTATGGTTGAGGTCTTCTCGTTTAAGATAAATTTTTGCCCCCCCAAGTTTTTCAGTCAGGCGCTGGGCAAAGTAGAGCGGGGTTTCCCGGCCCACAAATTCCTTAAGATAATAATGAAACTCTTGTAGAAATTCCTGGTCCTGCTTATATTGGCAATAAAAGTTCTCCAGTTCTAAAAGGGCAGGCATGAGTGTCTCAGCAACATACCTTCCGCCAAAAGAGCCAAAATGACCTTGACTGTCGGGCATTAGTAATACCATGTCACACTCCTCGCATTATCTATTTTTTAAAAAACATAATTTTATTACTGATCATGTTATAAATGAATTAGCATTATTGGTGAGTTCGTAAAAAGTCAAAATTTGCGGTTTTGGCATGCTGACCCTTCGATAAACTCAGGGTGACATCTCCGACTTTTTACAAATCTATCATTTTTGTTTTCTCACCATCTCCACAAACTTTCTCAGTTTGGCCGGATCCTTGATTCCCGGTGACAGCTCCACGCCGCTGCTTACATCTACTGCATAAGGATTGACAATTTTTATGGCTTCTTGCACATTAGTTTCAGTGAGACCTCCGGCCAGGATTAAAGGGCCGAAACTTTTGGCTTCAACAGCCAATTCCCAATCTGCCCTTTTGCCTGTGCCGCCATGATGCAGCGGATCGTAGGCGTCGACTAAAATAGCCCGCACCTTGTAGTGCCGGATAATTTCCAGATCGGACGGATTTTTCAAGGGAAATGACTTTATTACTTTATAGTCGGAAAAAAAGGAACAGTATTCCGGGGATTCATTACCGTGGAATTGAAGGCCATCCAGACAGCACTCTCGCGCAATCTGCAGGACTTCACCCTTTCTTGCATTCACAAAAACCCCGATGCAGAGAGTAAAGGGAGGAATTTTCTGACGGATTTTTTTTGCTTTATCCGGCGAAATAAAACGGGGGCTTTGAGGATAAAATACAAATCCCAGGGCATCTGCCCCTAAATTCACCGCGGTAAGGGCGTCGTTGAGATTGGTGATGCCACAGATTTTAATCTTAGTCATGGGGTTCTCCTTTAAGCTCTCGCAGCTTTTTCCCGGGATCTTTTTCCTTCATTAACGCCTCACCGATTAAAAAAGCGTGGACACCGGCTTTTTCCAGTATTTCAATCTGTGATCGGGTATTGATACCGCTTTCGCTCACCACCACTTTTCCCGCGGGGATAAATTTTATCAACGAAAGAGTGGTCGTGATATTGGTTTTAAAAGTTTTTAAATCACGGTTGTTGATTCCGATGATCTTTGCCGACGTAAGCAGCGCTTTCCGGAGTTCCTCCTCGCTATGAACCTCGACGAGCGCTTCCATCCCCAATTCTTTTCCGAGGGATAAAAAATCTTCTATCTGCTGCCGGGAAAGGATGGCGGCAATTAAAAGAAATCCATCCGCTCCCTGGGAAGCTGCTTCGTAAATTTGATAAGGATCGATGATAAAATCCTTGCATAGGAGGGGAATGTCGGTATTTTTTCTCACTAAGGAAAGAAAGCTCAGGTCTCCCTGAAAAAACTTACTCTCCGTAAGGATCGAGATCGCTACCGCACCTTCTCGTTGATATATTGTTCCGATTTCCTGGGGAATAAAATCCTCGTGTATAATCCCCCGTGAGGGGGAAGCTTTCTTAATTTCAGCAATGATCCGGCTTGCGTTGCCGCGTTTTTCATAAAGAGCGGAAAAGAAATCCCGGGGCAGGGGTCGATGCAACGCCTCTTGTTTTAATGCTGACAAGGGAATGAGTTTTTTTCGAGATTGAATTTCTTCTTTTTTATGGGTGAGGATGGTTTCTAAAAACATTGTTTATTTCCCTACATTAACTGTTGCTTAACTCAACTAACTGTCGCAGCTTGTTTTCCGCCTGACCACTATCAATTATTTCTTCCGCCAGCTTAATCCCTTCCGTGAGATTCGAAGCCATTCCTCCCACCAGCAGGGCGGCAGCCGCATTGCTCACGACAATATCTCGGGGTGCTCCCTTCTTGCCGGCAAGAATAGCTTGGGTGATCTGAGCATTGACTTTTGGGGTTCCTCCGCGAAAATCTTCCGGTGTATAGGTTTTTTCAAAAAAGTTCCGGGGGGTGAGGTTGTACGTTTTAATCTGACCATCGGATAGTTCAGTTACTCTGGTTTCGCCGCACAGGGTTATTTCATCCAGTCCATCAGTCCCATGCACCACCAAAGCTTTTTTGGTCCCCAAATTTTTTAAGACGTTGGCAAACACCTCGGTGAGTTCAGAAGCATAAACCCCCAGCACCTGACAGGTTGCTCCGGCGGGGTTGGTAAGAGGACCGAGCATATTGAAGATGGTGCGGATTCCGATTTCCCGGCGGACCTCACCGGCGTGTTTCATGGCGCCATGCAGCCGGGGGGCAAAAAGAAATCCGATCCCGATTTCCCGGATACATTGTTCCACGATTTCCGGATCTGCCTGGATATTGACTCTCAGTTCCTCGAGCAAATCGGCGCTGCCGCATTTACTGGAAACCGATCGGTTACCGTGTTTGGCTACCGTTAGTCCGCCTCCCGCGGCTACGAAGGCAACCGTAGTAGAAATGTTGAAAGTATTGGACTGATCTCCTCCGGTCCCGCAGGTATCCAGGACATTATTGGAAGCAGGATCAATAAAGACAGCGTGCTTGCGCATCACCCGGGCCGCGCCGGTTAATTCGGCAATGGTTTCTCCTTTCATTCTTAAGCTGGTTAGCAGAGAACCGATCTGGGCCGGAGTGGCTTTGCCTTCCATAATTTCTTCCATGACCTCAGCCATTTCCGATTCACTGAGGTTCTGAAGTTTGATTGCTTTTTCGATAATCTCTTTAATCATGGCACTCTCTTTTAAATATTTTTCAAAAAATTTTTCAGGATTCTTTTTCCGTTGGGGGTCAAGATGGATTCAGGATGAAACTGGATGCCTTCAACAAGATATTTTTTATGCCGTACCCCCATTATTTCGCCGTCTTCAGTATACGCGCTTAGCTCTAAACAGTCAGGGAGAGTATTTTTTTCGATGACTAAGGAGTGATAACGGATTGCGGTAAAAGGATTGGTAAGGCCCTGAAAAATGGTTTTCTGATCATGATAGATAGCCGAGGTTTTTCCGTGCATAATTGATTTGGCTTTCACGATTCCCCCCCCAAAAGCAAATCCAATGGTCTGATGACCCAGGCATACTCCCAGAATAGGAATCTTCCCGGCAAAATGCCTGACTACCTCAACACAGATTCCCGCTTCCGCGGGAGTTTTGGGACCAGGAGAGATGACAATGGCTTGGGGAGCAACGTTTTCCACCTGTTCAAGGCTTATGTGGTCATTTCGATAGGTGACGACCTCTTCTCCCAATTGTCCTAAGTATTGAACGAGGTTATAGGTAAAAGAATCATAGTTATCAATTACTAAAATCATTTATGTGCTCTTTTCCTTTGTCATCAATATTGAACTTAGCTTCGCTACGTCTCGCAACTACAGGATACCGAAGTCAGAAGCCAGTAGTCAGGAGGTTAAAAATTATTCTGAATTCTGGCTCCGGTCTCCTGAATTCTTTTAGATTTTTTTTATTTCATCTTATGTAAACGTTCATTCTAATTCCAATCCCCGGGCGGCCAGTTCCAGCGCTTTAACCATTCCCTTGATTTTATTGTCCACCTCCTCTAATTCCCTTTGCGGGTCAGAATCAGCCACAATCCCCGCCCCCGCCTGGAGATATATTTTTTCATCTTTAACGAATATGGTGCGGATAGTAATCGCCATATCCATGTTTCCATTAAATCCCAGGTAGCCCACTGCTCCCCCGTAAGGGCCTCGGTTTACCGGTTCCAGCTCCCTGATGATTTCCATGGCCCTAACCTTGGGGGCGCCGGTTAATGTCCCTGCCGGGAAGGTTGCTTTTATAAGGTCAAAGGCATCTTTATCCTTTTCCAGATAAGCTTGGATATGAGAGACCAGGTGCATGACATGAGAATAGCGCTCAACCACCATCAGCTCATTTACTTGAACGCTTCCCACCCGGGCGATCCTTCCGAGGTCATTTCTCCCCAGATCCACCAGCATTACATGTTCTGCCCTTTCTTTCGGGTCATTCAAAAGTTCGTCCGCCAGACGGCGGTCTTCACTTTCAGTACTTCCTCTTTTTCTTGTGCCGGCAATGGGGCGAAGCTCTGCCAACCCATCAGTCAAACGAACCATCACTTCCGGTGAAGACCCCACAATAACCAAACCATTGAAGCGGAGAAAAAACATATAAGGAGAAGGGTTGATAAACCTCAGCGCTCGGTAGAGGTCAAATTCATCAGCTTTCTTGCCGGTTGTAAATCTGCGGGAGAGAACCACCTGGATTATATCTCCTTCCTCAATATAAGACTTTGCCCTTAGTACCTTTTCCTCAAATTCTTTTGCTTCCAGGTCGGGTTTAAGGGAAATCTTACCTTCTCTGCTCAAGGGAGGGGTTGGTTTTTGTTCCCTCGTTAACCTTTTGATCAGGTCTTCGATTTTTTGGATGGCACCCAGGTAAAGATTCTCAAGCTCATCTTGTTCATTGATGAGGGTATTGGCGATAATTTTTATAGTTTTCTTCTGATTGTCGAAAATAAGCAAAAGTTCGGTGATCATAAAAATAGCTTCTTCCGGGCAGAAACTTTCCTCTTTTCTGGGAGAGAGTTTTTCAAAATAATCAAGCATTTCGTAGGCAAAAAAACCTACTGCCCCTCCGAAAAATCGGGGAAGGTCTTTAAGCATCACCGGACGATAGCGTTCCATCAATTTTCGGAGGCAGCCCAGAGGGTCGCCCTGATGGGGAAACGAAGTTTTATTACCATTCTCTTCAACGCTTACCTGGGTGCCTGCTACCCGAAAAATTATTGAAGGACTGGTCCCAATAAAACTGTATCTTCCCCATGTTTCTCCGCCTTCAACGCTTTCCAATAAAAAAGAATAATGGCCATCATCGATTTTTCGGAACGCTGAAACCGGTGTTTCCAGATCGGCTAAAAGTTCCCGGCAAACCGGAATCACCGTGGCTTTTTCAGCCTGACGTTTAAACTCTGCAAGGTCAGGGTAATACATCTGCTTCTTCTCCCATGAAATGATATACAATAGGGTCGCTGTGATCGCATAAAAAAAGGCCGTGATTTTATTTTCACGGCCTTTCAATCGCATGGTCTCTATGATTTTAAAAAAAGAAAAGCCGTGAATACTTTGGGAAATTTATCCACGGCTTTTTATTGTGCTCTTGAGAAACGACTAACGGTGGTGGATAAACCTCCCTCTTTGGCAAGGCCACCACCAGTTCCAGTTTAGAATATTCGTTAATGGATAAATCATGATCGTCACGTCAATCTCTTTTAAAAAAAATAATTAACCATAGTAAAGCAACCCTTAAAAGAAATGTCAAGAGTTTTTTCAACTCCTGATTTTTTTCACGTCCTCTTCAATCAGTCTTAGTTTTTCTCTTATTGACGTTACCGCTTCTTTGCTTCCTTCTAAAATTCCCTGGCAAGCATTTGTCTCAATGAGTTTTGCACGTTCATAAATCTCCTGGAATCCGAGGTTTCCGGCCGCTCCTTTCAGGGAATGTGAAGCTTTAACCACTTCTTCAGCATTTCCGGTTTCAAGGGCTTTTGCCAAATCTGTTAGGTTAGAAGCAGAGGTTTCCACAAAAAGATCCACGAGATCTAAAAATTCGTCCTCTTCTAACCCTAAACTTTCTGATAGTTCCTTTACATTCATGCCTCCTCCTCTTTTTTTAGCACCCAGTTCGTCACCATTTCAAAAACAATTTCTCGCTTGATCGGTTTGGATAGGTAATCATTCATCCCTACCTCAAGACACTTTTCCCGATCTCCGACCATTGCTTGGGCAGTCATTGCAATGATCGGAATGCGGTCAAACCCTTTTTCCCGGATGGCTTTGGTTGCCTCCATTCCATCCATCTCGGGCATCTGGACGTCCATAAAGATAAGGTCGAACTCATCCGGCGAAGCGGTATAGTGTTCTACTGCCTCTCGTCCATTATTGACCACCTCCACCGTATAGCCAGCCTTGATAAGCATGAGTGCGGCGAGCTTCTGGTTGACGGGGTTATCTTCAGCAAGCATGATTCGTACCGACTGTTTAACTTCTTCCCGAAGGGAATATTGGGTGACGATTTTCTTTCTTTTGTGTTCCGGTGCTTGATATTCCTTTTCCCCTATCAGGCGTTCCATCATTTCTAAAAGTTTGAAGCGGTTAAGCGGTTTCGGTAAAAATCCATCGAAGCCGGCCTCAAAGCACATTTTCGCGCCCTGGAGGATAGAGGATGAAAAAGCAAGTAAAGGAGTTTCGGAAACCGGGGGGCCGAGCTCGCGTACCTGCCTTGCCACATCATAGCCGCTCATTTCCGGCATCTGGATATCAATGATCCCAAGGTCACAGGGTTCTTTAGCTGCAAAAGCTTTTTGAAGCGTTGGCACAACTTCCTTAGCTTTGGTGAGAGCAATAATCCGCATACCAATCGAGGTTAAAAAATGAGTCAGAATTTCAAGGTTAAGCAGGGTATCATCAACCACGAGGACTTTTTTGCCTTCAAGCGATACTGGCTTAGGCCTTATGCCCAGTTTGTCTTCAGATTTTTTTAGCCGGATAGTGAAATGAAAAAAGCTCCCCTTGTTTAGTTCACTTTCTACCCAGATCTCTCCACCCATAAGGTTGATTAACTGCTTGGTTATGGATAAACCCAGACCAGTGCCCCCAAACCTTCGGGTGGTTGAGCCATCTGCCTGTTGAAACGGATCGAAAATAAGCTCGACTTTGCCTTTTGGAATCCCGACTCCGGTATCGCGGACAAATCCATGGAGTTTTAAAATATCATCTTTTCCCTCTTCAACATCGAAGAAAAGTTCAATCTGGCCGGCTTCGGTAAACTTGGCAGCATTTCCCATCAGGTTTATCAGCACCTGCCGAAACCTTCCCGGGTCGCCTTTGACTTTGGCCGGAACCTGGTCGCCGATCCGGCAAAGGATTTCAACCGGTTTATCTCCGATTCGGGGTCGAATTATTTCGCAAACATCGTACGCCAGTAATTCGGGGTCAAAATCAATTGATTCGAGTTCCATCTTTCCGGCCTCGATTTTAGAGAAATCAAGGATTTCATCAATCAAAGACAGGAGCGCCTGGGCGCTTCGTTTAGAGGTTTTAGCAAAATCAATTTGTTCCTCAGTCAGATGGGTATCAAGCAACATGTCAATAAACCCCATGATGGAGTTCATGGGGGTGCGAATTTCATGACTCATCCGCGCTAAGAAGTCGCTTTTCGCGATATTAGCAGCTTCGGCTGCTTCTTTGGCTTTTTTTATCTCCTCTTCCGCCTGTGCCATTTGGATAACTCTCATAGTAAGGTTGCTGATGCTTTCAAGCAGTGAATATTCCTCGTCAGAAATAACGGACTGTGAAAATAGCGCCAAAACCCCTTTTGTTTCACCGTGTGGGGGTTGCAGTTTAAAGCCGGCAAACGAGACTAAGCCCAGCTGCTTTGCCCATTCATGATTGTGCACCCGCGGATCGTTCGCGACGTTGTTGGTCAAAAACGAGGGATACTCCCCGGAGGCGATGCCGCCGATTTTGTAGCAGCCAAAAGGGACCCTGCGGTGTGTCTCGCCGTCAAGGTGCGTATAACGACCTGAACTGGCAATAAGATGCAGACATTTATCCCGATAACGGCATACATGGGGGCCTTCCGTGACCGCGGCGTGTACGCAGCCTGTATCACACCGGTCTCCCTGATCTATAAGCCAGATGTGGCAAAAATCCGCGTTGCAAATATCAACTACGCCATCGGTAATTTTCTTAAGTTTTTTTTCCAGAATGTCCGGATCGAGCAAGAGCGCCTGCAGTTGGTTCAGCTTACGGATGCGATTCTCTGACTTTTTGCGCTCGGTAATGTCGCGCACTAACGCCTGCAAGACTTTTTTCCCACCTAATTCCAAACTGCTTATTCGTAGTTCGGCTGAGAAGGTGGTTCCGTCTGTTTTTTTATGTACCCACTCAAAGAAATTTGATCCTTTTGCAAGAGCAGTTTCAATATGTTGAAGAGAAGCACTAACGGAATCTTTTCCATCAGGTTGTGTTGGGGGTGATAATTCGCTTGGGTGAATGTTAATAAAGTCTTCTTTTGATGAGAATCCGAACAGTTCAAAAGCGGATTTGTTGCCATCAAAAAAAGCCCCATCTCTAGTAAGCATCATAATCGCATCAGTTGATGATTCAAAGAGAATGCGATATTTTTTTGTTTCCTCCTCCGCCTGCTTGCGCTCGGTGATATCTCTCATAATATTAACAGAACTCGTTATAGACCCATCAGCGGATTTTATTACTGCGGTGCCCATTTCAACCGGAAAGACCGTGCCATCCTTACGCATAAAAGTCCACTCGGTTCTGAAGAAACTAGTCTTTTTGAAAACTGAAATTACTAATTTTCCATAAGCATTAAAACTTTCGTCAGAGGGATGAAGAAACCTTGTCGATTTCCCCTCCACTTCGTTTTTGTCGTAACCAAACAGCTTATTAAATGCTTGATTGCAGGAAACTATCTTCCTCTTTTTATCCACCATCACGATGGCGTCTGTGGAATTCTCCACCAGCGTCCGGTATTTTTCCTCTGATACTTTAAGTATCTCTTCCGCCCGCTTGCGCTCCTGCCTTATGGTTACCTCACGCAAACCCCGCTCAATCGCCGGAACTAAAAGCTTGATGTTTTTTTTCTTAAAAAAAGCATGGATACCTGCTTTCAGACATTGAAGCGCAATCTCCTCACTCATGGTATCAGAAACAATAATAAAGGGTAGATCCAGCTCCTTTTCTTGCAGCGCCTTTAGCGCCTCTAACCCGGTAAACTTGGCCATAGAAAAATTAGAGATAACCACATCCCAGGTTTTTTGCTCGAGGGCGGAGCTCATCTCTTCACGAGTTTCTACCCGCTGATAGGTTGGTTCATAGCCGCCTGGCTGCAGTTCATGCACTACCAGCAAAGCATCATTCTCTGAATCGTCTACGATGAGGACTCGCAAGGGATTTGCCATGGTCATTCCTCCTTAACGAATTCGTCTAAAAGTTGTTTTTCCTCATTTCTTGGTTTTTCGTTTTGGTTACCGCCTAAGCGAGGTAGTATTTCACGAGACTGCCGAATAAATGCCATAAAAAGATGATTAAAGAAACACCGTGCATTTATTACCTCGGCAAATAAATATCTCCATGATCCTTCGGTGTCATTCCGGGCTTGACCCGGAATCCAGAATTATTACTTATAGATTCCCGCTGGAGTTTATCCCCGCGAAGGCGGGGACGGGAATGACATATTGTGCTGTTTAATTGCCGGAGTAATACTATATACATCTCACCTTTTCCGACCAATTCTTTTTTCATCCCATAACTGTTTTGACTCGGTTTCTTCCTTCTTTTTTTGCCACGTAAAGACAAGCGTCTGCCTCTTTAATCATAGACTCTGGAGAAGCTTTGTCAGTACTTTTAGCTGCGTCGAGACACGTTACTCCAAAACTGGCGGTTATTCTTAATTGGGTTTTTCCCACGTCAATAACGTTTTTTGATACTATATTCCGCAATCGTTCCGCCAAAACCGACGCGCTCCTTAAATCTGTTTCCGGAAGAACGAGGATAAATTCCTCGCCTCCATAACGAGCCATCCAATCAATCCCCTGTCGAATTTTTCCATGAATACTCTCCACGAATTTTTTTAAAACGATGTCTCCGGCTTGGTGCCCATACTCATCATTAATCATCTTAAAATGGTCAAGATCGCTCATGATGAGCGACAACGGGCGGCCATATCTTTGCGACCGGGAAATTTCCTGGGGGAGGCGTTGAATGAGATAGCCCCGGTTATAACTATTGGTTAAAGGGTCGGTGATTGACAAAAGCCGTATCGCTTCAGTGGCCTCTTTCAGAGATTTTTCCAGTTTTAAAATCCGCTCCGCGGTATTAAGCCGTGCTTTCAGTTCAGCATGATTAAAGGGCTTGGTTAAATAATCATCAGCCCCGGCTTCCAATCCCAAAACGAGGTCTTCTTTTGCATCACGAGAGGTTATAAGAATAAAAAAGATGTATCCGGGGAAATCAGTGCTTCTTATGGCCCTGCAAAGTTCAATTCCGTCTATCTCAGGCATCATCCAGTCGGATATAACGATCGAAAAAAAATTCTCATTTAAGGTGCGGAGAGCTTCGCGCCCGTTTTCGACAGCAGTGACTTTGTATCCGGCCCTGATGAGTATCCTTTCGAGAAGAGTACGGGATACCGGGTCATCATCAACGACGAGTATGGGAATAGAAATTTTTTCTTCAGTCATGGCTATCCGGCACTATTACTCTTTGCATTCTATAACTCGATTTCTAACCCTTCCTGCGCCACGATACAATCCATACTCCCTCCCTGGCGTTTTATAATTTCCAAACATTGGATGCCGATTTTATCAAGATCTGCATCAGTGTGAGAAGGGTCATGGTGAAAAAGAACACACTTTTTAATTTCAGCGGCCATGGCAACATTAAGCACATTTTCATAGTGAGAGTGCCCCCACCCCTTTTTGTTTTGATATTCCTCTGGAGTGTATTGGGCATCGAAGATCACCAGGTCAGCACCTTGAATAGCATGAATTATTTTTAAATTATAATCGTCACCGGAGGTATGATTACTCTTCGGTTTTTTTATAGAGCCTGAGGTAAACCCCGTTAGAAGGCTTTCACATGGAGCATCTGCTTTGTGTGAAAAAGCGTAAGCATCTTTAATTTTATTCCGTACTTCCGCACGGGTCTTTTCTAACGGGGTGAATTCGTTATCCGTTAAATATCCAATCGTCTTATTTTGATGGGTGATGAGATAGCCAAGGGTGTTTCCCGGATGGTTAAGATAGAGAGCTTTTACCGCAAGGTCTTCAATGAGATAACTTCCTTCAGTGAGTGGTTTAAACGTGAGAATTGCTCCGAGCTTTTTTAACGGAACGGGGAAATAAGAACTTTCCATTTGATCGGAAAGGACTTTGCTCAATTTTGTTTTTTGATTTTCGCATCCATAGATCGAAAAACGATTGTCTGCGGAAAAGGCAGGGGCAAAAAAAGGCAACCCTTGGATGTGGTCCCAATGAAAATGGGTCAAGAAAATATGACTCATAATTTTCTTTTGGGTTTTTATAAGATGGTTCCCCAGTTCTCTGATTCCGGATCCAGCATCAAAAATAATACGCTTGTCCTCAGCAAAGGTTACGGATACGCACGGGGTGTTTCCTCCGTATTTTACCGTACGGGGACCCGGAGTAGGTATGGATCCTCTTGTCCCCCAAAACTTCACCGCAATTTTTGTCATGAGAAGCACCTATCATCAATTACTAATACCAAGTTGCATTCAAAAGCAGATCGAGGCGACGACGAGGAATCGACGCAGGCGTACGTTTTAGTACGGCGAGGAGTATGACGAGGAGACAACAAAGATATGCAAATGAAGGCGACTTGGTATAAAACGTCGATCAGCTCGCTCATGGTGTTACCGTAACCTTTCCACGTCGAGGACCAGAACCACCCGGCCATCTCCCAAAATAGTTGCTCCATAAAGACCTTCGATTTTATCGAGCAATTTGCCGAGGGGTTTTACATAGATTTGGTCAATCTTCACGAGAGCATCCACAATTAATCCTACCTTTTTCCCCTCGATATCGGAAATAATTACCGGAAGATTGCCCGGCTTTTCTTGAGGATCACCGTTGATGTTTAATAAATCCTTGAGATGAATTAAAGTGACTTCTTCTTTTTGAAAAGAAAAACTCTGGGATGATTTTTTTGCATTTGTTTGGGCTATGGTCAACACCTTTGAAAGCGGGATGGCGAAAAGATGCGAATTTAAACTTACGAGAAGCGCAAAAATAATATGACTGGTGGTTGGAATTTTTAATATAAATTTAGTTCCTGATCCATAATCGGAAGATATGTTCATACTCCCGCCCAGCTTATCCACTTTTTCTTTGACCACATCCAGCCCTACTCCCCGTCCTGAGATATCAGTCACTTTTGTAGAGGTAGAAAAGCCGGGAGCGCAAAGGAGCATGAGTAGCTCTTTATCAGAAAGTAACTCGACCGTGTCATTATCGATAATATTTTTTGCTAACGCCTCTTGTTTTACCTGGGCAACGTTAATGCCTTGCCCATCGTCCTCGACTTCTATTCTCACAATGTCTTTTTCTTTGAAAAAACGCAACTGCACTTTTCCTTTGGTTTTACCCTTTGCTTTTCTTTGTGAAGGGGTTTCCACCCCATGATCAACCGCGTTACGGATAAGGTGGATAAGGGGAGAAAGCAATTCATTTAAAACGGTGCTGTCCAGCTCGATCTCTTTGTCTCCTTCGGTTTGAAAGTCTATTTCTTTTCCCTGGTTAATCGCTTCGTCCCGCACAATCCGTTGAACCATTGCCGTGGCAAAAGATACGGGTACCATACGGATGGTCAATACTTTGCTGTAAAGTTCATTGATCAGGTTGTCCGAGAGATGAACCTCTTCTTCAAGTTCAGGAGAAAAGACTGACCGGGTTAGCTCTATCAGCCGATTTCGCCGGATGATCATTTCTCCGGTGATGTTTATGAGTTCATCCAGTTTTTGAGTGTCAACAGGAATTGACGTAGGAAGTTTATAGCCGGCAGGCGATTTGCCGTTGGCAGAAGGAATAACGTCAGCGGTTTTTTCTCCGCTTAATTCCTGAATAAAAGTTTGGTAATCGATTTGCGGAGGGGAAGCGGAAACCGCTTCGCTAACCAAATTTTCTAAAAGATCTAAGCCGTTAAAGAGCAGTCCAATCATTTCCTGAGTTAAGGGTGATTCCCCTTCCCGCATTTTGCTCAAGGGGTTTTCCAAGGCATGGCACAGCTCGCTTAAGCGATTATATCCCATCATCTTTGCCATACCCTTTAATGAATGGATTTTTCGAAAAAGGCTGTTAATGAGTTCAAAATTCTTATGGTCCTTTTCGAGTTGTAATAAAAGTTGATTCATCTCCCGCAATCCTTCTCGGGAGTCAGTAATAAAAATTTCAGTATATTTGGAAAAGTCTTGCATTATATGTGGAAAAATCTTTATTGATTAAGAGAGTATTCTTCCAAATCCTTTATTAATTTGTCAGTTTCCAATATATTTATCGTGTCCGCACCTTTTCGAATAATACTTTTTCGTAGAATGATTTTATTTTTTCCACAAAATTCTTTCATGAGGGGTTCGCTTGTTTCCGGTTCTTCAGGCAAGAGTTCAGATGATACTTTTGATTTAATGAGAAGACCAATGTCCATCCCAGAGTTTTTGAGATGAATTATTCTTATTTCTTTACTTTCTCTGGGGGTTTCCCCAGCCAGTAAATCTAAGTCGATGACGGTAATGATTCCCCCCCGTTTATGAGTTAACCCGGCAACGAAGGAAGGAGCTTTTGGGACCGGAGTTATTTTTTTTGTCGAAAGGATTTCTTGGATATCGGAAAACCTGATTCCCCAAGTTTCGCCTAATAATTCAAACAGAACAAGCCAGACAGTATTTTGATTTAAAGGACCTTTTTTCATAATGTATGGGATTTTATTTTATACCAAGTCGCCTTCATTTGCATATCTTTGTTGTCTCCTCGTCATACTCCTCGACGTACTAAAACGTACGCCTGCGTCGATTTCTCGTCGTCGCCTCGATCTGCTTTTGAATGCAACTTGGTATTAAGCAACCCGCTTGAGAAGTTTCCGGCTTAAAAAAAGAGCGTAGGGCTTATAAGGCGGGTGTATCATGTTAAGGTTCAGCCTTCAGTATAAATTTTGAGGCAGCATTTTTTAATCGGTCTGAAATCTCGGAAAGATTCTTTGTGGAAGAAACCATTCTATTCATTGACTCTACTTGAGAAGCGGCAACCTTGGCGGTTTCTTCTGTGGCGCAAACATATTCTTCTGCAAGTTTCGCGACATTTCCCATGTCTTGTACAACTAACTGGGCGTCCTGTTTTTGCTGCTGGGTGATGGAGGAGATTTCCTTGATGTCATCAACCATTACTATGATTTTTCCCATAATGTCTACCAGCCCGCTCACCGCCGCCCCTACTGCTGTTCTTCCAAAGCTTACGCCTTCGGTTTGGGCGTCCAAAGAGGAGGAGATGATTAAATTATCTTTTTTGATTGCGTCGATTATGGAAGTAATGTCTTCGGCATACCCCTTGGCTTTTTCGGCTAATCTCCGCACCTCATCGGCTACAATGGAAAATCCTTTGCCGGATTCTCCCGCGCGGGTAGCTTCAATAGCAGCATTGAAAGAAAGGAGGTTGGTCTGTTCAGCAATGCCGGTAATGATATCCGCAATTTTGGTAATCTTTTGAATTTTTTCGCCAAAATTACGAATCAGGGAAGCCGAACTTTCTATTTTTGAGAACACTTTTTCTAATTCCTCACGCGTTTTTTCTAAAGACTCACGTTCGCTTTTTGCCGTCTCACCTGCTCGTTGAGCCGATTCAGCAGCCACTTGTGATTTTTCGGCAACAACTTGTATCAAGTCAGCCATCCGTTTCATGATGGCGAAGGTGTTATCCATTAAGTGAGATTGTTTTTCCGCTCCTTTAGAAATTTGGGTGCTGATAACCGCAACTTCTTCGGCAGTAAAGTTTATGTCCTGGACAAAGGTAGAGAGGGTTTTTGATGCTTCAATAATATCATCGGAGCTTTTTCTAAACTGAAGAATCATCTCTCGGAGACTAAGAACCATCTGGTTAAAGCTCATTGCCAACTCTCCGATTTCATCTTTAGAACTTATTGCGACTTCTTTGGTTAAATCTCCTTTTCCGATGGTGCGGGTGGCTATCAAAAGGGTTCGCACGCTTTTTAAGATGTATCGGGAAATCACATACCCGAGCAATAACCCCATAATCAGACCTATGATAGTAAACCACAGTCTATTAACGGCAACATTGGTAATAAAAATCCCAACCAGCAAATTCGTGGCGATAATGGCGCCGACCACCGAAATAAAACCGAGCCACAGTTTATTTCTCATGCTGGTTTCTTCGGTAAAAAATTTTAGAACCGATCTATTTTTCATAAAGTTCTCCGACTAAAATCTTACAAAAAATTAAGGCCGGATAATTTTCCGGAGCGCCGTTGAATAGTATTACTCCGGCAATTAAACAGCACAATATGTCATTCCCGTCCCCGCCTTCGCGGGGATAAACTCCAGCGGGAATCTATAAGTAATAATTCTGGATTCCGGGTCAAGCCCGGAATGACACCGAAAGATCATGGGGATATTTATTTGCCGAGGCAATATATAAAAAAGGGTCATGACCCATAAACAATATATGCTTTTTTCGATTTGCCGAGAGTGCGGTTAAAAAGTTCAAGGTTCATTTTTTAATGTTCTCCAACAAATAAGGGATAAGCGGCTCTTTCTTACCCTTTAAAGTCCTTTGAGGCAGTTTTTTTGCTATAATCTTTTCTTTAACCATTTCGTACGTAGATTCGCTCAAAAGAATTTGCCCTGCTAAAGCCGCCTCTTCTAAGCGTTGGGCTATATTTACCGTATCGCCGACAATGGTATAATTCATTACCCTTTCGGTTCCCACATTCCCAAAGATGACCTCTCCGGTACTCAATCCAATGCCGAGACCTATTTTCGTCAGTCCTTCCTGTTTCCAGTTTTTTTGTAAATTAACGAACTCCCTTTGCATATCCACTGATGCCTTAACTGACCTTAAGGCATCATCAGGGTAGCCCATGGGCGCGCCAAAGTAAGCCATAATTGCATCCCCAATAAACTTATCTAAGGTTCCCCGGTACTGAAAAATTATCCGAGTCATTGCTTGGAAAAATTGATTGAGGACATTTACCACTTTTTCTGCAGGATGCTTTTCCGCAAAATTGGCAAAACCTCTCAGATCAGCAAAGATAACTGTCACGACCCTCTTTTCCCCCCCTAATCTTAAAAATTTTTTCGGGTCACTTAAGACTAAGTTAGCGATTTCATCGGAGAGATAAATCTTAAAGATTTCTTTCATCCGCTCCTTTTCTTCTTGTTGCCTTCGCTCTAACTCATCCCTCAAGGAACGCATCCGCAAAAGGGATTTAACCCGGGTCAAAAGTTCTAATTTATTAAACGGCTTGGATAAAAAATCGTCTGCTCCTGCTTCGATTCCTTTAATTTTGTCTTCTATCTCCTTTAATGCGGTTATCATTACAACGGGGGTAAATCGGGTTTTTTCATTTTTTTTCAAAAAACTACAGACCTGATACCCATCAAGTTTGGGCATCATGACGTCGAGGAGGATGAGGTGGGGATCCCAATCTTCAACCATCTTTAAGGCTTCTTCACCATCAAACGCTTTTAAAATATCATACCCGGCCGCGCTTAGGTGGCCTTCCAGAAGTTCAACATTCTGGATATTGTCATCAACGATCAAAATTTTTGAATATTTTGGCAGAGCGGGGTCCATAATTAAATTATTAGTTTAATTTTTATTAGCAACAAATTGACTTATTTTAATAATTCAATTTTTACAAGTCAAGTTTTTTATTTAATGTCAATTATTGTCAGTAGTAGGCCAAAAATTGGCAAAAGTTAGCAAGTATATGGCGTTATTTTTCTAAGTCTTCAGTTTCTATAATGTTTTAAAAATAAACGGCGCAAAAATAATTAACTTACTAATTTTATATATAAATTTTCTACTCTTCCTTCAATTAATATCCAAAGGGGAATAACCCTAATTTTAAAAAAAGTTTAAACTGATTTAAAAAATTAGCTTTAATTTTAATTTATTACGTGTTATTAGTTTACTCGGGAATGAGTTTAAACTGTATTATGTTTTTATGGTACGGTAATTGCTTAATCATATTATCGTATAATAAAAGATACATATTTTTAATTTAAGTAAGATAAAGCCACACCCGTCGTGAGGCGGGGCCGGAAAGCCACGGGTCTTAAAAAAATAAAGATAGCCGGGTTGCCAAAAAAAGCGACCCGGCTATGTCTTTTTTCGGTCGGCAAGATTGACGGCTTCGTAAAAAGTCCATCTGCGGCGTTGCGCTGCATACTCAGTCATTGCGGCGTACAGGTAAGTACGCCTCATTCCGTCGTATTTGCGCGCCTT
>DATEXU010000190.1:0-3603 GCA_035256645.1 Thermodesulfobacteriota bacterium
AAAGATATGTACATGAGGGCGACGTGGTATAAATTACCTGGCGTCCACATTGAAGTTCACGATTTCAGTTTTATCGTGGCGAGTAATTTTTACCGCAATGTTCCAGGCGCCTGACATGGAAAGGTTCAAGGTCGTATGATACGCATTTCCTTTCATCTCCGTTTCGGTTGTATAATTCATTGCCGGCATACCCGGCATAGCCGGCATTGTGTATTCAACGCTAACGGCGGCATCTGTTACTGCTTTACCTGATGAATCCTTAATCATAATCGTCATGTGATTTTCACCTGCTACCGGAGGATTTTTATCCAAGGTAATACTCACATTATATTCTCCCGCAGGTTTGGTTAGCTCATACCCCTTAGCACACCCAAGGGTTACCCCAATTAAAAAAATAAGAATACAGAAACAAAATCTTTTCATAGTATCTCCTCCTTGGTTTTTTAAATTTTGTCATTCCGCACTTGATGCGGAATCCAGAAAGTAAGCAAAACGACTAAGCACTTTTTTATTAGTCCCTGATGCCACCCTCTGGATTCCCGTGCCTGTGCCCTCCAGGGTATTCACGGGAATAACGTGAGGGGTTATTTAACGATTATTTTCTCTTTCTAAGCAAGATACCCTTTTGTCGTCCTTTCTCGGGCCTAAAAAATGTAATAATTTTTTTAAAAGAATATCATTATGTATCGCACAGGATAATGGGGTAAACTATGTATTGTATGAGAGAAGACTATGTATTCCAAATAGCAATTTTCTTCGGACAATGGTAATGTATTCTTTGAAGAAAGTCAATTTGTCTCCTCCAAGGATTCTCCGTGATAACATCGTCTGCGGATTTCATTTACAATGGGTTTAATGAACTGATCCTGCTGTTCAGGCGTCAATTGGTTTTTGACCTCCAAAACATGGCTAATCGTTTTTAATTCCAGTTCTTTCTGAAGCTTAGCAATATCTTCTAACAGATTATCAATTGCCGAAAGATCCGGATGCGGTTGAAGCAAAAGATTGGCCACAGACAACCTCTTCTGGTCAATCTGATTGGAGAGGGTATCCCGGCACCGACAATATTCCCTTACCTGCAGCTGAATCTTCGCTTTTGGGGAAGGACTGAGCTTAATATTCTCAGGAAGGCAGCAAGAAAGGTCACAATATTGGGAATTTTCGGAAACCGGATGGTTTGGTTTGTGGGTTTCGAAAATAAAAAGTTGTTTAGTTAAGGCGAAAGCCGCTCCTATTCCCAGGAGAAATACCAATAATAGCATCAACTTTTTCAATGTCCCTCCTCTGATAACTTATGAGGTGTAGCGTTACCGCTCAGATATACACCGGTAAAAGAGCGATACGGAATTGTATCCATCCGATCTAAGGCTAAATAGGTAATGTTTGAAGAGCTAAATCTATTTTTATAGAAAGTCCCGTTATAAACAGGACCTACGCATATTCCCAGCACCAGCCCGATCAGAAACACGGCAGTAGCGGGATAATAAACCGGCATAAAATCCCACTGGGTAATGAGGGAACGAATTTTTTCAATGAACCGGTGTTTTCTTGCCTGCCGAACCTTTTTCCAGAAAACCTCCTCCGAATCCTGCATAGGGATAAACTCTGGAATGCTGCGAAAAACAGTGGTCACTTTATCCAATTTTTCTTTTTCTGCTGCACAGAAAACACACTTTCTAATATGCGTTTCTATTATCGATCTTTCTTTTGCAGAAATTCTATTATCAATGTATTGGCTAAGCTTTCTTTGAATATCTTTACAACTCATCTTTTTCATCTTTTAGTGCCGGTTATTTTTCCCCTACCTATTTAACTCTCATTATATCTTAAAACCCCCTATATTTTTTTTTAATTAAGAAGAAATATAAGGTGTTAAAAGCTCCTTCAATTTCTGTCGCGCATGATATATCCGCCTTTCCACTGCCTTTTCCGAAGCCCCGGATATACGGGCGATTTCCTGATAAGATAACCCGGCGGACTCCAGTAAGATAAAAGCCATTTTCTGATCCAATGGGAGTTTATCAAGAGCTGCTTGAATTTCCTGGTGTAGTTCTTTCTGGATAATCTGAGTATCCGGACTATTTATCGGCGATGGGTGGTTTTCAAAATTCTGGGTTTCCTTGTCATCGTCCTGATAACTTTCTTTTCTTCGTTTAATCTTATGGTAGTGAGTAAAACAGCGGTTTACCGCGATCTTATAAAGCCAGGTGGAAAACTTAGCGTGAGGGGAGAAGGTTCGCGAACCAAAATAAGCCCGGCAAAATATTTCCTGGGCAAGGTCCTCGACATCCTTTTTTTCATTAAATAGAAAACGATAAATGAGGTTTACTATTTTGGGGTAATATTTTTGGAAAAGCTTACTAAAAGCAAGGTCATCACCCTTTTTTAATGCCAGAAAAAGTTCAGTATCCTCATCCATTATCTTTCCTGTTCGAGGCGTTTTTTATCAAAGAAAGACTTTAGGCAAGCCACTTTCATTTTACACATAATATTTATTTACCTCAAGTCTAAAAATATTGGGGGTTTTCCCTCCCTGAATGGTTAAATACATTGAAGCCAGTAGTTAATTAAAACCTAACCAACGAATTTTAAAAAATGGCAAAAAAAATTATTTTATTCTTTTTTCTTCTCTATTTTGCTTTATCCCCCGAGATGGAATTATTGAAAGCAGCTACGTGCTGTAATTCACCTTGTTGCCAGCACTCGTTAGCGCCCCTCCATTCATGCCAGAATTCCTCCGACCAATCCAAAAGGTATCACAATCCAGTTTGTCCAAACTGTTTCAAAGCGGAAACCGGGAAAAATGATGGTATTTATGAATCCCCGATCTCATCATTTAAGCCATTTTATCTTCAAACTTTTGTGGACCTTGACCAAAAGTCTCTCCAAAGCTTAAGGACACTTAATTATTCTATTACCAATTTCAATCAACCCACCCTACCCTTTTTCTTAAAAAACTCTTCCTTCCTCCTATGAGTCTAACTCCATCGTTATTCCTCTCTTAATGAAGAAGCTCTATCTTAAAAGCTTTTAATTTCATTTTTTCAATTTTTCGAGTCGGTGAATCTAACCTTTTAAAAGGAGAACGCTTATGAAAAAGATCGTTTTAATTATATTAGTAATGATGGTCGCTGTCTTTCTCGGTATGAAGCTCGGTTTTGCCGGTATGATGTGCCAGGAGGGTATGATGGGGCATGGAGAAATGGGGTCGCATTCTGATCACCAGCAAAGTGTGGCCGAGCATGCCCAACCGGTGACCTATGACCAATCAAAGGCGTTTATGGAAGACCACCTAAAATCAGGGAACAATCCAGATCTTATATTGGGGGAGGTCTCCGAAACCCAGGATTATTTTAACGCTCAAGTCACGACCAAGGATGGTACTGTGGTTGATAAATTGCAAGTAGACAAGGCCACTGGTGTTATAAGCTCTGCCTCTGAGACGATTTCCAATGTACAGGAAAGTGAGAATCCGGTGGCAGCACCCCAGGGCCATGTGCACTAAACCTGCCCGAAAGGCCCAGTTTTTTATTTTCGACTAAGGTCGTTGCGAATGAAATCCAATGCTCTCTTATTAATGGCTCTTCTGGCTTTGTTGTACAG
>DATEXU010000191.1:0-5449 GCA_035256645.1 Thermodesulfobacteriota bacterium
ATAGATCTTGATCAGAATTTAGAAGGGTTTCGAAATTTTATTGGTGCCTGGGTTTACCGAGATGAAAGCATCGCGTTTCTGGTGGACCCTGGGCCGGCATCTTCGATTAACCTCCTGAGGATGACATTAAAAAACCTTGGGATTGAGCGCCTCGACTACATTCTGTTAACCCATGTACATATTGATCATGCCGGCGGCGCGGGAGCATTGTTGGACGATTTTCCTGATGCCAAGGTTATTTGTCATCCCAAGGGCATAAAGCACATGGTAAACCCGGCTGACTTATGGGAAGGGAGCGTGCAGGTGCTGGGCGAAATTGCGGAAGCCTTTGGTGAGGTTGTGCCGATTCCTGAGGAACGTCTTTTCTTTCTCCCGGCTCTCAGCCACGGAAAGAACCGTATAGAGATAATGGAAACGCCGGGACATGCGCCGCACCATCTGAGTTATTTTTTTAAGCAGTATCTTTTTGCCGGGGAAGCGGCGGGAATACACCAACCAGGTGAGGCCGGATTGTATTTCAGGCCGACAACGCCGCCGATATTTAATCTGGAGACGTCTCTCCTTTCCCTCAAAAAACTGATCGACACAAAACCGCAAACTCTCTGTTTCGCCCACTACGGAATTATCAGAGAAGAGGTCCCGAAGGTATTATCGCTGGTCCGAGATCAGTTCTCGCTGTGGACTGAGACAGTGAGAAAAGAACTCGCCGAGGGAGAAGAACCCCTGGAAGAAAGGATAATCGAACGGCTTCTTCATGAGGATAAGCTGTTTTCGCACTATCGGACTCTTGACCGTGACATCCAAAAAAGAGAACGGCGTTTTATCAAGAATACTATCAGCGGAATGAAAGAATATATAGAACGCTCCCCCATGACGCGCGTGGAAGATGACAAGCGCTTGTGAGATAGAAACCAGCAAGGGAAGCTTTGCTGATAAGAAAGGAGATGGTTTGTGGATGTGATGGATGCGATTATGAGTCGGAGGAGTATCAGGAAGTATAAGAATAAGGGAGCAGGTTTGCGGGGCGTTTGATCCGGCAGTTAAGAATCCTGGTGTTGGGGCGATTTCCACTGCTCCGGTGGTTCTGGTAATGGCGGCCAAGAAAGAGCGCGCCGGCTATTATCATGCTAAGGCGGTTACCAAGTATGGCGACTGGTTCATGTTTGATCTGGCCCTGGCAATGGAGAATATCGCTTTGGCCGCTCACAACCTCGGTTTGGGAACAGTGATCCTGGGGTGTTTTGACCACGATGCGGTGGCCCGCATTCTTCAGATTCAGAATGACCTTTGCGTGGTGACCATGAGCCCTTTGGGCTATCCGGATGAAATGCCTCAAACGCTGGCACGAAAGCCGATGACTGAATGCGCGTCTTATGAAAAATACGGCCAGCGGCTGAAACCTTCTTGAGACAAAGAAACGAAGATGGTTAAGTTATGCTGTACAACGAATTAAAAATAAAGAATAGGGCGTGTTGCCCAAATAGCAATTAATGCTATTATGTCATGCTGAACTTGTTTCAGCATCTAATAAAATCGACATGCGATGAGACCCTGAACCAAGTTCAGGGTGACACAAAACGATTTGGGCAACACGCCCTATATAGTTGGTACTTATGTATGATTTAATTGTTGTCGGCGGCGGACCCTCTGGTTCTTCAGCGGGTCGTCGGGCAGCTCAACTCGGGTTACACACGTTATTAATCGAGAAAGAATATTTCCCTCGATACAAGGCGTGCGGTGGCGCTGTTTCAGAGCAAGCGATGTCGTATCTTGACTTCAAGATTCCGGAAGACATCCAGGAAAAAAATATCTATGGCGCCAGAGTACATTTTAAGGGACAGGTTCTTGAGCGACATAAAGATTATAGAATTGCGACAACAATAAACAGAAGTATTTTAGATGAACTGCTGCTTAGGAAGGCGAAAGAACCAGGAGCGGTTATCATTGAAGGCCAAAAGGTTACTCGTTTTATAGAAAAAAATAATCACGTTGAAGTCTACACAAAGCAAAATTTTTTTAAAGCAAAATATTTAATAATCTCGGAAGGCGCTCATGGATCGTTAAAATATAGCGTGCGCCCTAAAGACACTAAAGATGAATATGGGATTTGCGTGGTTGCTGAGATTGAAGAAGACAGTCATACAATAGATCACTATTTATTTAATGCGATTGATATTCATTTTGGTGTTGCGAATTTTGGATATGGATGGATATTTCCCCATAAAAAACATTTTTCCGTTGGTATCGGTGGGATTGCAAAAGACTTGCACAAACCAAAAAAAGTGATGGCTGAGTTTTTAAAAGCAAATGGCTTTGATGGGAACTATGCTTTAAAGGTGCATTTGCTCCCCGTAGGAGGTATAAAAAGAAAACTTGGTAAGAGTAGAGTGCTGTTAAGCGGCGATTCCGGAGGTTTTGTTGATTCATTTTATGGTGAAGGTATCGCGTACGCAATAAGATCCGGCCAATTAGCAGCAGATGCCGTGTCATTAACATTGCATAATAAAATTGACCTGGTAAAAAAATATGAAAGTCTTTGCAACAAAGAGTTTCTTCATAATTTAAAATATTCATATTACCTTTCATGGTTAATGCACAGGTTTCCTAATATTTTTTTTAAAATATTTACTCAGCATGAAATTGCCATAGACAGATATTTAGAGGTGCCGGCATTAAAAGGTACCTATAAAAATTATATTAAATGGATTTTACCGAGGGTACCAGGGTTTTTGTTAAAATCCGTTTATTACCTCGGCAAATAAATATCTCCATGATCCTTCGGTGTCATTCCGGGCTTGACCCGGAATCCAAAATTATTACTTATAGATTCCCGCGTTCGCAGGAATGACATATTGTGCTGTTTAATTGCCGGAGTAATAGTATATAAGCCGCTGATATTTTTTAAGATCACCTCTGCTATTATATAAGGAGATCAAATGAAAAAATACTGGTTAGCGATCTTTCTGTTAACCACCATCACGGGTTGCGCGACAGCCAAACCGACTCCGGTAGTAAGTTCTTTAATGGAAGCTGCGGTTCAAGGAAAAACGGATACGGTTGCGTTGTTGCTCAAACAAGGGACGGATATCGAAGAAAAGACATCTGCCCAGCAAACACCGTTAATGATGGCAGCGCTCGCCGGCCAAGCACCCACCGTTAAAGTCCTGATTGATAACGGGGCGGCGCTTGAGGCGCGAGATAAATTTGGCCGCACGCCCCTGATGTGCGCTTTGCTTGGGGGCAATGCGGAGACAGTGCAGACATTGCTTGAGCGGGGCGCTGACATAAACGCGAAGGATTATTCTGTGGCCACCCCTTATTTTATCGCGTCGCAGACCGTTTATTTTTCGCAAACGCGCGCGGTGTTGGAAAGCAACCAACAACTTAAGGTCAATACTTTTGATTTGCCTCCTGAGGAATTCCAAACAAAATGGAGCGAGACCCTGCAAATCGTTTTCAAGGATTTCGACGTAACCTGGGACAAACCAGCGTCTGATAACAAGCGGCCTTTTTATCGGGCGAAAGTCGGCGAAACGATGGCGCTGATGATGGGCGAGTATCAGGGTAAAGCTTATTGGGCTTCAGTTGCGCCGATTCTTACTCGCGAAACGCCGTACGTTGTATTCATATTTTATATTGATAGTCTCATCGCGTTAACCAACCCCGATCTTTCTGTTGACGAAAGAGAAAAAATAATTTTCCACCTCAAGTTAACGGACGAGAATCCGGACTTCTCACAAAGAATGAACCATGTCATGGTGAATGGGATTGTTTATTCAATTGAAGTTCAGATGAGGGAAGGAACGCCTTTATATTTTTGTGCTTTTCCACAGCAATAGCAAAAAAGGAGATCGAGGAGAAATTGATGATGTTATGCTTTTTTTAACGGGAGACGGGCTATCAAATCGTGATCAGTATTTGTTGCGGAGATTAGCTTTTATTCTCCGGCTGCATATCTTTTTCTTACCCTCATTAAAAGACAATCAACGTTTTTCCCGGAAATGGTTTGGATAACCTATTGAAAGATAAGAAGTTATAGATAGAATAACGGGAATGCGTCCGTAAAATTTATTTCTTGACATTTCTCCCAAATAATTTAACATTTTAAACTTTGTTTTATTATCACAAGACAAGGAGATCATCGCGATGTCAATGACAAAATATTTATTTACCTCGGAGTCGGTGACCGAGGGCCACCCGGACAAAGTGGCTGACCAGATTTCGGATGCGATCCTGGATGCGATCATCGGGCAGGACCCCAAAGGAAGAGTAGCATGCGAAACTTTGGTTACCACGGGATTAGCGTTTATTGCGGGTGAAATTACTACCGAGTGCTATGTGGACATGCCGCAGATTGTCCGGCAAACGATCAAGGATATAGGCTACAATAGCTCGGACATGGGTTTTGACTGGGAAACCTGCGCGGTGGTTACCTCTATTGATCAACAGTCGCCGGATATCGCTCTGGGCGTGAATGAAAGCAACGAACATGAGCAAGGGGCTGGAGACCAAGGACTTATGTTTGGGTTTGCCTGTGATGAGACCGAAGACCTTATGCCCATGCCCGTGTACTATGCCCATAAAATAACCGAACGTTTAGCGGAGGTGCGGAAACAGGGAATTCTTCCTTTTCTCCGTCCTGACGGTAAGTCTCAGGTCACCATTGAATATGAGGAAAGTAAGCCGGTCGCGGTGAACACTGTGGTCGTAGCTGCGCAGCATTCTCCTGACGCAGCCTATAATACGTTGAGAGAGGGAATTATTGAGGAAGTGGTAAAAAAGGTCATCCCTGCGCATTTGATCTCGAAAGAAATAAAATATTATATTAATGCCACCGGAAGGTTTGTGGTTGGCGGGCCTATGGGAGATTGCGGGCTCACCGGTCGAAAGATCATTTGCGATACCTATGGAGGGCAGGGCAGTCACGGTGGGGGATGCTTTTCCGGAAAAGATCCTTCCAAGGTTGATCGGAGCGCGTCGTATATGGCTCGGCATGTTGCGAAAAATATTGTCGCCGCTGGCTTAGCCCGCGTTTGTGAGGTTCAGATCGCCTACGCGATCGGTGTGGCGCAGCCGGTTTCCGTGATGATCAATACCAACGGAACCAGCCTGATTCCACCTGACCGGATTGCGGAATTAGTCCGAAAGCATTTCGACTTACGGCCCAAGCCGATCATTAATTACCTTAATTTACTGCGGCCGATTTACAAAAAGACTGCAGTCAACGGACATTTTGGGCGCAAGGATCCTGATTTTACCTGGGAAAACCTGAATATGCTTGAAAAACTTAAAAGTGATGCCGGATTGTAAGGAAATATGCCATGAAATATGACGTCAAAGATTTAAGCTTAGCGAAAAAGGGAAGCCTCCGGATTGAATGGTCTAACCAAAACATGCCGGTGTTGAATCTCATTATGCAGCGGTTTAAAAAAGAAAAACCACTTAAGGG
>DATEXU010000192.1:0-17545 GCA_035256645.1 Thermodesulfobacteriota bacterium
AGTCTTAAGATCATCCTGCAAAAAGACCCCTCCCACGACTCACTCAAAAATTTTTTCACAGCCAACCAGAATAAACGCGGTATCTTTTTTTTGGTGGGACCGGAAGGAGGATTCGCGCCTGAAGAAATAACCCGTGCCTTGGATCACGGCTTTAAACCCATAAGCTTAGGTGGACGCATCATGAGAACCGAAACCGTGGCCCTCACCTTTCTCAGCATCCTCCAGTATGAGCTGGGGGATATGGCATAACCTTTGGGAAACACAAAAAAGCTGAAGTGTTTTTAGAGAAAAATTTCTACCAAAAAATTCATTTGTTAATTAACAATAGATGGGAGGTATCCATGAGTGACTTAGCGCAACGCATTTTCACTATCATCAAGGAACCACATTTGGCCAGCTTTGCCACAATTGCTGAAGAAAGCAAGCCATGGGTTCGGTATGTTACGTGTCAGGCTTCAGAGGATTTAACCATCCGTTTCTCCACGTTTATCGGTTCACGAAAAGTAGCCCAGCTCAAAAAAAATCCAGAGGTACATTTTACCTGTGGGGTTACTGACCTTGCGACTGCTCAGACTTATTTACAAATCCAGGGGAAAGCGGAACTCTCGACTGACAAGGCAGAACGGGAAGCCTTTTGGAACGATTACCTGACAAGATATTTTAAAGGACCTGATGATCCGAATTATGGGATCATCATCGTGAAGCCCTATCGCATCGAACTCTATACGATGGGAAATTTTAAGCCAGAAGTGTGGAAAAAGTAAAAAAAATAACCATCAAACCAAGGCTTCGGCTGATTCGCGGCGGGCGTCCCTCCCGGTTCCCAATGGGCTCAATTGATATCGTGGTCGCACCGGAGAATAAACCGCCATTTAGAACAGACGCGGTTGCTTATGAAGAGGACACCTTCCTCGTTCTCAGCGCTCCCGTGGAGTTAAACGAGCCACCAGAACCACTCGTTCGCTTGTTGACCGAATTGCGAGAGATGAAGCCAGAGAAACCAGGTTCAGTGCTGGTGAAAGCCACCTCTCCGCTTCAGCTGCTTGCTGTTGTGCACGACCTTAACCAGGAACCATCGTGGAAGGAGAAGTGGATAGCGAAAGCCCTTGAAGGAATCTTCCGGGAGACTGAACAGCGCAAACTGCATTCACTTGCTCTCCCGTTTCTCGGAACCCGTCATGGCTCCTTGGACAAAGAACGTTTTCTGGTATTGCTGCGCTCTGCCTTGGAGGGAATTGCTCCCCACTCCCTGAAGCGTATCTGGCTGATGCTTCCTCCTGGCATTAATCCCGGAATACTTAAGGTTCTCAAACCCAAACACCGAAAAAAAAGGGGGTAGCTACCAAGAATCCCTGAAAAGCACTCTGCCCCCCCCTGAGTAAAAAATATTTTTGCCGATATTCCTGATAATTAATCCAGGGTAAACCACCGGCTATGCCGGTGGTTTGACTCATTCAGATATACTGATTCATAGTACTTTAAATCTTCCTTCAGCTGCTCAGTAAACCGTTTTCGCGCTACCTTCGTCGCTATCCTCAAAGCTACTGCACTTTTTGGCAGTATATGCTTCGCGATACACGCGTTCACCTTCTGTTCCATTGTCGCCTTATCGGGATATGCCTCCTTCACAAGCCCTATTTCTTAGGCTTCGCTAACACGGCCTCCATCAGTTCCTCATCAAACAGTTTTCCCTGGGCCAGCAACTGGCGGTATTTTATGAAATCAATAGTGGTAGTTCCTGTCTCTTTCGAGGAATTAAAGGCTGGGAACCCGAGGGAAGCCTCCATATTCATGTTAGCTCCTAACCAGTAAATGGCACTCACCTTATTGTTATCCCAGAACGCTCTTTTCTTTATCCTTACCGTTTCCGTCGCCTTCATGAGGCACATGGGCATAAGGTTGACAAGATGCCAGATAGTATCGTTTACCTTCTGATCAAGTAACGTGAAGTCCGTCGTCAGCTCTTTGAGCAGAGACTTTGCTTTCCCGGCGTCTTCCCCCGTCTTAAATTCTCCGTATACAATTTCTCCATTGTCCACGTACTTATCGGTAATAACCATGGGGTTTCTCACCCAACTGCCGTTTTTATCCTTTTTTATCGGCACGGCATCTAAGATTGCTTCGAGTCGCTTCATTTTATAAGCACTCCATTGGACGTTAGAAATACATTGCCACATCGCCATCTCAATGGTGGGCATTGCGAGGCAGAGAAAATCGGTAGACCCTCCGTCAGGGGTTGATCCGTGTCGAGTACCAGCCTGACCGAAATTAGCAGTATCGGCGGCTATGGTGAGATCGGCTGCCTGTCCGATTTCTTGGCCGCCGGCGATTCGCATACCATTAGCTCTGCAGATAACCGGCTTGTGACACCTGAGAATGCTATCCACCATGAGAGAAAAAAGTTCTATATAATCTGCATATTCCTTGGGCCGCTTGGTATAGTACTCTGCATATTCTTTCACATTACCACCCGAGCAGAAGGCTCGGTCTCCTGCTCCGGTAAAAACAACTGCCTGTATTTCCCGGTCCATGGATGCCTTGTTCATGCCGGCGATGACTCCCTTTACCATTTTTGTGGTGTAGGAGTTGAACTGATCAGGATTGTTCAAAGTTACCCAAGCCACATAAAGACCATCAATCACTTTACCATGAGGGTCAGTAACAGGTTTCTTTTCAAACGTGGTACAGGGCGGCTCAGTTCCAAAATGTTCGTCGCCAAAAATTTGGTGGTCTTTCAAGACATTATCTCTTACTAACCAATTTAGTGCCATAGCAATACCTCCTTTTGTGATTAAGCTTGATTCTGTTCAACTGATTGTTAAAGTATATCTCTCATTATGACCTCAAAAGTCTGGAGTCAAGACTATCCTTTTCATTAAAGGCTTCCTGTGAGCTTCCTCAAACACTTCATTGATTTGACTCATAGGCCGGGTTTCAACAAATGGCCCAATTTCATTTTCCATTTAAAATTGGAAGGTTTGACAAAGAATTTTTGCCCTTCTGAAGGAGTAAATTTATTGAATTTTAAAGGGAAAAATGATGCCGAAGGGGGGACTCGAACCCCCACGGGTCTCCCCACTACCCCCTCAAGATAGCGTGTCTGCCAGTTCCACCACTTCGGCGTGATTAAACCTGATCCTTTTATTTTTGAGGAGCGGGAGTTGGTTGCGCACTTGTTTGACCGGCTCCTGTGCCTGGCGCCTGGGGAATTTTTGGGACCGCTTTTTCTTCTTGCGCGGCCTTTGGTTTCATAATTGTCTCCCCGCCTCTTTTTGCCGAGATGTACGTCAGAAGGAGGGAAGTAAGCATAAAAATAACGGCTATGGAGGTAGTGAGTTTTCCAAAAAAACCCGCTCCGCCGGAAGCCCCAAAAACAGTCTGCGTTGCTCCTCCAAAGGCTGCTCCCAGACTTGCCCCTTTACCGGTTTGGAGAAGCACGATGCAAATTAAAGAAATACAAACGGTTATATGAATGACAGTAATAACAGTACCCATGATTATTTCTCCATTTTACCTTTAAATGTCAGCTGTTCAAGTTCGGGATAATATTGGTTTTTAAAAATTTTATCAAGATTTTTTTATTTACTCAATGCCTATTCCCGGCAACGGATTAACACATTGAAATAATAATATATTTTTAAAACAAAAAAGCCCTTGGGAAGAAGCGTAGCAGAATTACGGATCACCGTATGAGAAGGTTGAGACAAAAAAGCAGACTTTTGGTTCTGGAGATTCAGTAAAGGATAATGCTTTAGGTGAATTTCACAATCCGGGAAAAGGAGTCTACTTTCAGCGAAGCCCCGCCCACCAAAACACCGTCAATATCTTTCTCCGCCATCAATTGATCAATATTATCCGGCTTAACGCTTCCGCCGTAGAGGATGCGGGTTTTTTCAGCTACGTCTGTATTAAATTGTTCTTTAAGTTTATTCCTTATAAACTGGTGAGCTTCTTCTGCCTGGGCAGCCGTAGCTGTTTTACCGGTTCCAATCGCCCAGACCGGTTCATAAGCGATGACCACAGCGCCCATGAGAGCAGGCGTTAGCCCCTTTAACCCTTCGGAAATTTGCATTTTCAGAACGGAAAAAGTTTTTCCGGCTTCACGCTCTTCCAGAGTCTCTCCAATGCAAACGATAACCTTCAGGCCTTGATCGATGCTTTTTTTAGTCTTCTTGTTTACCGTTTCATTGGTCTCGCCAAAATATTGCCTCCGCTCCGAGTGACCGATAAGGGTGTACGTGCACCCAGCGCTGAGAAGCATGGCCGGAGAGATTTGGCCGGTAAAAGCGCCTTCCTCTTCCCAGAAAACATCTTGAGAAGAAAGATTAATATTTGAGCCGCGAATAGCCTGGGCCACCGGATGGAGAGAAACGAACGGAGGGGCAATCACAATGTCTCTTCCGGAAACGTCTTTTACTGCTTCTTTGAGCTGAGCAGCGGTTGCTACAGCCTCAGGAACTGTTTTATACATTTTCCAGTTCCCGGCCATGAGAGGAACTCGGTTCATGCTCTGTTTTCCTTTCGTCTCGTAGGGTCATAACCCCATTGAAGTGAGCGCATTTTCAACGGCAGTCAGCAGACATAAATCAATCATCTGAAGCTGAAAATGTTTTCTGACTTCTGACTCCTGACTTCTGTCTCCTTAACCACCTGGTTTCGGTTTCAGCCTGTTCTTTCCAAAACAGAGATCGCTGGAAGAGGTTTGCCTTTCAGTATCTCAATAAATGCTCCCCCACCAGTAGAAATATATGAAATCTTGTCCGCCGCATTCAATTTGTGCACCGCCACATCAGTATCACCACCACCCACAATCGTGAGGGCGGATGATTCCGCGAGGGCTTTCACCATTGCGAAGGTTCCCTTGCTGAACGGTTCCATCTCAAAAACCCCCATCGGACCATTCCAGACAATGGTCTTGGCATCTGCAAGCGATTCGGTAAAAAGTACTTGCGTTGCCGGGCCAATATCAAGACCCATCCATCCCGGAGGGATCTCCTGAATCGAGGTAATTTTTGTAGACGCCTTGGAATCGAGTTGATCCGCGGCAACGCAATCAACGGGAAGAAGGAGTGCTACCTTTCGCTCTTTCGCTTTTGCCATAATCCTTTTTGCGGTTTCAATTAACTCCCCTTCAACCAGAGATTTTCCTACCTCATATCCCTGGGCCGCAAGAAAGGTAAAAGCCATCCCCCCGCCGATGAAAATTTTATCCACTTTCTGGATCAAGTTTTCCAAAGCGTCAAGTTTTTCGGATACCTTTGCCCCACCCATGATAGCAACCAGAGGACGGGCAGGTTCAACCATTGCTTTTCGAAAATATTCGATCTCGTTTTTCATCAGAAACCCACCCCCAAACTCCTTGACAAACTCGACCACCGCTACATTTGAGGCGTGGGCACGGTGGGCAGTACCAAAAGCATCATTAATATAAACATCGGCAAGGTTTGATAGTTTGCGACCAAACTCCCGGTCGTTTTTTTCCTCTTCCGGGTGGAACCTTAAATTTTCTAAGAGGAGAATATCTCTCGGCTGCATCTCCGAAGCAAGCTTTTCCACCTCCGGACCAATACAATCTGGTGCAAGGATAACTTTTTTCTGCAAGACCTGAGAAAGGTATTTGGCCACCGGTAAAAGGCTGAATTCAGAATCTGGCGTGCCCTTGGGACGACCCAAATGGGACATAAGGATGATTTTAGCATCTTGTTTTATAGCGTAGTTAATCGTGGGTAAGGCGCTCCGTATCCGAGTATCATCGGTAATATTCTTGTTTTTATCGAGGGGCACATTAAAATCCACTCGGATCAGAACCCTTTTCCCCTTCAGGTTGATTTTGTCAATGTATTTTATATACTTTATGGCCATGGTAATCCCTCCTAAACACCATCATAGTTTCCTGGCAAGATAGAGAACTAAGTCAACCATCCGGGTAGCATAGCCGATTTCATTGTCGTACCAGGCAAGCACCTTTATCATGTCCCCACCGATAACGGTGGTGTTCGAGGCATCGACAATCGAAGAAAAATGACTGCCGTTGAAATCACAGGAAACCAAAGGTTCTTCGGTATAAGCCAGGATACCTTTTAAGGTGGTTTCGCTTGCCTTTTTTAGGGCGGCATTTGCTTCTTCCTTGGTCGTCTCTTTTTCGAGCGTGGCTACTAAATCAACCAAAGAGACATTTGGGGTAGGAACCCGAATGGCAAGTCCGTCGAGCTTTCCTTTTAACTCCGGCAGCACGAGTGAGACCGCGGCTGCGGCTCCGGTGGTGGTGGGGATCATGGATAAAGCTGCAGCCCGCGCCCGTCTTAAGTCCTTGTGGGGCAAATCTAAGATTCTTTGGTCATTGGTGTAGGAATGGATGGTAGTCATAAGCCCCTTTTTAATACCAAAGTTTTCCATCAAGACTTTGGCAACCGGCGCAAGGCAGTTGGTGGTACACGAAGCATTGGATATGACGTGATGGTTTTTCGGATCGTATTTGTCTTCATTGACCCCCATGACGATAGTGATGTCCGGTTTTTTTGCCGGGGCAGAGATAACGACCTTTCTGGCGCCTGCGGTTAGATGCTTAGCCGCTGCTTCCCGGTCGGTAAACAGACCCGTACTTTCCATCACAATGTCCACTCCCAAGTCCTTCCAGGGAAGCTGTGCAGGATCTTTAACACTTAAAATTTTTACCTCTTTTCCATCAACCTGAATTCCACCTTCTTTGGCTTTTACCTCTTTATTAAAGATTCCATGGACAGAATCATATTTGAGTAAGTGCGCAAGCGTTTTCGGGTCAGTGATGTCATTAATTGCTACAAATTCCAGTGCGGGGTTGTCTGCCCCAATCCTGAGGGCACATCTCCCAATTCTTCCAAAACCATTGATTCCAATTTTTAGTGCCATGGCAGCCTCCTTTTGCTCGAATGGGTAATAATATGTCTGCTGAAAAAAGATATCTCCTACTTCTCTTGAATGGTCTCCTCAACTTTTATCCCAAAATGCCTCCCTGCCTCCTCAAGAGAAACCAGCACCTCGCTTCCTCTTTTCAGTTCTACGACGGAAATTGGTTTCCCGTCCGGAGCAGTCAAGCGGATGGTTTCGGCATTTTGGAGAATCATTGAACACACCTCGCCTTGAGCTTCAGCTTCTACGAAGATGAGCGGCCGCCTTTCAATCTTTACCCTCCCCACTACGGCGGGCTGGGTTTTTCCCTGAAAGTTAACCACCATAACCTCATCACCTGCTTTGAGCTCGGATAGATAGCGGGTTTTGCCGCCCAAAACTTTAATGTAGGCATGAACCGGGCCGGCATTCACCCGAAAAGGCCTTGGTTCAACATACGGGTTGTCAATGGATTCGGAATGCACCAGAAAAAAAGCTTTACTGCTGTTGCCGATAAGCATCCCTTCGCCAATATTCATGGAGGTGCAGGTATCAACACAAACGCGGTCTCCCATGCTGATAGGCTCTATTTTCTTTACCTTAGCCGGGATAAGGTGAACAAGCTCGGAATCCCGGTGGGTTATTTCGATGATCTTTTTTATGCGATTGAGATCAGAAGTAGTGATGAGAACACCATCAACCCCTTTCTCCAAAATTCCAAAAACGGTCTGGGCCTCCTTTTCATCATTAACCTCAACAATGAGCCCTTGGGTTTGCGCGATTAGGTTTTCGAGGGGAATAATTGTCCAGTCCGTTGTCCGGACAATGACCAGTGCTTTTTTCGCTAACTGTAAAATTTTTGTTTCATCCTCTTTCCCTTTAATTTCCCATTCCACAACATCTTTGTTTAGTTTGAGGTCTCCATCCTCAGCAATCGTGGTAATGATCCCCAACTCTTTAACCTTTTCCGAAAAACCCTTTGGGACCATCACGCCGTCAGCGCCGCTTTCTAACGCAGTGGTTACAATTTTTTTATCCCATGGAATTGCTTTCACCCAGATTTTTTTCACTAAATTTCCTCCTACATTTAAAGCTCTTACAAAAGCAGTCCGTCTTTCCTTGCTTGGCTGAAGAATAAGTGCAAAGAATATCGCATTTTTTGTTTTTATGCAACCCTTTGTAATACCTGTTCCTCTAAAATATATTATCACTTTAGCTGGTTTTTGTCTATCCCGGAAAATATATTGTCTTGACAATTTCTTTTTATTTTTTAAAATGAGACTTTTTAGAATTATTTATGTTTTTAAGCTTAAAGACATTTTCAGCCATCATGCGAACTTTTAAAACCTTTGTTTGTCTTCAAATACCAAACCATAGCGGTCAGAATGCTACGAAAAATATCGCTCAGGAAAATCTATGATTGAAGCAGAAAACCTAACCAAGCGTTTTGGGGATACTCTGGCGGTTGATACTATCTCCTTTACCGTAAACAAGGGAGAAATTGTGGGTCTTCTGGGACCAAACGGAGCCGGCAAAACCACTACCATGCGAATTTTGACCTGTTACCTTGCCGCGGATTCCGGAACAGCAATGATTGCGGGTAAAAATGTTTTGACGCAGTCTCTGGAAGTCCGCCGTTCCATCGGTTATCTTCCTGAAAATAATCCTCTCTATACGGAGATGGGGGTAGTGGACTACCTAAAGTTCATTGCTCAAATCCGGCATATCCCCCGAAAAAAAATTAAGCCTCAGGTCAAGGAAATGGTCGAGGTTTGTGGGTTGGAGCCTGTCCTCAATAAAAAGATTGATGAGCTTTCCAAGGGGTTTCGCCAGCGGGTAGGTTTGGCACAGGCCATGATTCATAACCCTGAGGTTCTTATCTTTGATGAGCCGACCGTTGGGTTGGACCCAAACCAGATCGTTGAGATTCGGGAGTTAATTAAACGGATTGGAGCAGAAAAGACGGTTATCCTCAGTTCCCATATTTTGCCTGAAGTTTCAGCTACCTGTAAACAAATCATCATCATGAACCGTGGCCGGATTGTGGCCAGCGGTACCCCTGAGGAAATGTCCGGTCGCGCTCGAGGCGGAGGGGTGATAACCATGGTGGTTCAAGGGCCCGTGGAACAAGTGAAAGACACGCTTAAGACCGTGAAAAAAATAAAAAGTTTTACTGCTCAGGGAACAGAAGCAGATGGCCGAACTCGCTTTGAGATAATCAGCACAGGAGAAGAAAACATAAACGAAGACCTTTTTCGAATGGCAGCTGAGAATGGGTGGGTGCTCTCTGAGCTCCACCAGGAGACACTGAGTCTCGAGGATGTTTTTCAACAACTTACGCTAAAAGAAAGTTAATGCTATGCGTAACATACTGATCATTTTCCGAAAAGAGCTCCGCATTTTTTTTGATTCTCCGATTGCCTACATTTTTATTATTGCTTTTTTGGCTTTTTCTAACTGGCTATTCTTTCGAAGTTTTTTCATCGTGGGCCAGCTTTCCATGCGGGATTACTTCTTTTTTATTCCCTGGATTTTTCTTGTCTTTATCCCCGCGGTCACCATGAGGCTGTGGGCAGAGGAAAAAAAGATCGGGACCATCGAAGTCTTGATGACCTTGCCGGTAAGAAACTATGAGGTGGTGCTGGGAAAATTTCTGGCAAGTTTCTCTTTTGTCATGATTGCCCTGGCCTTAAGCTTCTCCCTTCCTCTTACCCTGTTTTTTTTAGGCGATGTTGACTTTGGCCCCATCATTGGCGGGTATGTAGGAGCATGTTTTCTCGGGGGTGCTTATCTGGCAATCGGTCTTTTTGTCTCCAACCTCGCAGAAAACCAAATCGTCGCTTTTATCATCGCGGCGCTTTTATCTTTCGCTTTATTTATTATTGGTGAAGACCTTGTCCTGGCTACCCTTCCTAATTCTTTAGTTCCCACCTTTTCTTTTTTAGGCTTAGGAAAGCACTTTGTCTCTCTCCAACGCGGAGTGCTTGATAGTCGGGATGTAATCTATTATATCTCCGTAATCGGATTTTTCTTGTTTCTTAATACCCAATCACTAGAAAGTAGAAAGTGGTAAGAAGATGGCATCGTTATCCCGAAAAATAAGCTCCTCTACGAACCTTCTTTTCTTTGTTCTGGTCATCGTGGGGTTTCTGGTGCTCATCAGTTTTCTCGCCATGCGGCATTTCGGCCGCCTTGATTTAACCCAAAATAAACTTTACACCTTATCGGACTCCAGTATAAACGTAGCTTCCACTTTAGATGATATTGTCAAAGTTACCTGCTATTTTTCTAAAAACCTTCCCTCCTACGTGATGCCCCTGAAACAGCAGGTAAGTGATATCCTCGATGAATACCGGGCTTACGCGAAGGGCAACATCCGGATAGAATTTCTTGACCCAACCGAAGACCCCGCCTTAGCGCAAAAGCTGAGATTTATGGGTATTCCCCAGGTGCAGTTAAATATTATGGAAAAAGATCAGGCTTCGGCCACCAATGTCTATATGGGCGTTGCGGTCGGTTACGAAGATAAACAGGAGGTCATTCCCTTTGTAAAAGATGTTAATAACCTTGAATATGAAATCACCAGCTCCATCTTAAAGGTCACCCGCAAAGAGAAGAAGACCGTCGGCTTTTTAACCGGGCACGAAGAGCATACTATTTACGGTGACTATCAAACTGTTCATAAAGCCCTTACCCGTGAGTGTGAGGTGGAGGAACTAAACCTATCCTCAGGTCAGCCCGTTCCAAATCATATTAATGTCCTGGTTGTGGCCGGCCCAACCCGTCTTACTGAACAGGATAAATACGCACTTGATCAGTACATCATGAAAGGAGGAAAAGTAGTTTTCCTCATCGACATTGTGACCATCCCCCCCGAGGGGGCAGCCCAGGCGTCCTATCGGGACACCAACCTCATTGATATGTTGGAAAATTATGGGGTGAGAGTAACGAAAAATTTGGTTTTGGACCGATACAATATGCTCATCACCTTCCAAACCGGGTATACCGTCCTCCGGGCTCCCTATCCCTTTTATGTTAAAGTGGTAAAAGAGGAAAATGGGTTCGACCCTGATAACCCTATTGTCAATCAGTTCAGTTCCATGGTTTTTCCCTGGGTAAGCGCTCTCGAACCTTTAAAAGATAGTCACAAAGACTTACAGTTCACGGTCTTGGCCCACTCCTCCCGGTATAGCTGGCTGCAACAGGGGATGTATGATCTGAGCCCGCTCCAGGAGTTTATGCCTCAACCTGAAGATATTAAGCCTTATCCTTTAGCCATGTTAGTGAACGGAAAATTCAAGAGCTTTTTTGCTGACAAAGAAATTCCGCCGGTAAAAAAATCAGCTGAGGAAGAAAAAACGCACGAGGAAAAGCAAGAGACAATAAAACAGTGTGAGAAAGGGAATCAAATTCTGGTGGTAGCCAATGCGCGGTTTATTAATGACAACTATGCCGAGATCCCAGGGAATATAGAATTTTTCTTAAATGCGGTTGACTGGTTTACCTGGGGTAAAGATTTAATCGGGGTCCGATCGCGGATGGTTCTTGATCGAACATTGCCTTTTCTTTCGGAACAACAAAAAACCGCCATTAAATTCGCCAACCTTGGAGGTGTTCCGATTTTATTAACCTTATTCGGAATTATCCGGTTCTATATCAGAAAAAAGAAAAAAATAACCCTTGAAAATCTAAAATAAGACTGCCGTGAAATTAAAGCACAACCTTATTCTTCTTATTGTCTTAATTATTTTTGCCTCTGTAATCTTGCTGGTTGAGAGACCTTTTGAAAATAAGGCAAAAAAAACTCGGGAAGAAGCCTCTCCTCTTTTTCCTGACCTTAAGGTTGAACAGGTTAAAAAAATTGTGGTGAAAAAAAGTAATACCACAACGACTTTAGAAAACCGGGACAATCTCTGGTACCTTTTAGATAAGGAGGCGTATCCGGCTGATCCGACCCTCGTTGAGGGAGTCATTAAAAAAATTCAGGGCTTTAAAAAAATCAACCTCGCTTCCCGAAAAAAAGACAAACACTCCTTGTTCGAGGTAAAAGAGGGAATGGGAGTTGAGGTCACCCTTTTGGGACCCGAAAAAAAAGAACTCGCACGCTTTCTCATTGGAAAGACCGGACCTGACTTTTTAAGCACCTATCTCCGGAAAGCGGACTCAGATGACGTTTACCTGTATGATGATTATTTAAGGGGTGATTTTGACAGGCCGGCAAATAACTGGCGGGAAAAAACCATCTTAGCATTTAACCCCAATGAGGTGGTAACATTAACCATCAGCAAACTAAAAGAAAAAGAGACGATTGTGCTCACCAAAGATACTCAGGGAAACTGGCAGCTTGAGGAACCTATCTCGGGCCTGGCGGAAAATCCACCCACAGAAAAAATTTTAACTACCCTTGGGAATCTGAAGGCTGTTGACTTTGCTGATGAAGAAAAAGAACTCAAAGACAGTGGTATAGATGACCCTACCTACCAAATCACGGTGAGATTAAAAGATAACCGAAAAAAGACTCTCTTGGTTGGCAATACAAAGGAGAGAGGTCAATACTACGCTAAAAATGACGAGAAAAAATATCTCTTCCTTCTTGATCACAACACGGTTAAGAATTTAGTGCCAAAGGTGAAAGACTTACAAAAAGCAAAAAGCGAATCTGAAGAGAAAAAACCTCCGGAAAAAACAGAACCATCCCCGTCTCCACTTCATCGCGACAAGCTTTGAGACACACCTATTATTTTTTCACGTTTTTTTTATAAGCACCCTGAGCACAAATTTTTTTCTGATTTCCAAAAGTCGGTAGCCGGCATTTTTCAAAAAGATACCGTTCTTTTTCTTATTCAAAGGGGGTTTCACGGATACTACCTTACGATTCCTCTTGAGAACGAGTAAACCCCGTTAGAAGAATTCCACATGGAGCATTTACCCCGTGTGGAAGAGTGTAAGAATTTTTGAGTTTATCCCGTGCTTCTGCACGGGGCATTTCTAACGGGGTAAAAGCGGGCAACGAAGCCTGGGAGATTTGATTAACAAAGGCGAGAACGCTTTCGAAAAAGGGCTTAACGAAGTCCGCTCAGCATAAGCAGCTTATGGATTACAGCGCCGCCGAGAATACAAACCGGGAATGTGACAATCCACGCGTAGACGATTTTCTTCCCAATCCCCCAGCGAACCATCTTGACACCTCGAGCAGCTCCGACCCCCAGGATGGCACCCGTGATGGAGTGTGTTGTGCTGATCGGTATTCCAACAAGGGTATTCGCCATGATGGTAGTGGCAGCAGCGGTCTCGGCAGCAAACCCTTGGTACCTTCGCAAATGGACCAGGCGGGAGCCTAAGGTACGAATTACTTTCCATCCTCCCATTGACGTTCCCAAGGCAATAGTTGCCGCACAGGCTATCCGTACCCAAAAAGGAACATGAAACTGAGTAGAGGATGAAACAGCGTGAACACTTTCACTTAACGCCTTCACCATTAACGCACCGCTAATAATGCCCATCGACTTCTGGGCATCACCCGTACCGTGGGCAAAGGCCATTGCGCCGGCAGAAAGCAATTGGAGTTTGCCAAAAATAACTGAGCCGACCTTTGGGTTCATGTTCTTAAATGCCCAGGTGACCAGTCGTGCAAGGGTGTTGCCGAGGATAAACCCTGCCGGGGGGCAAATCATTACGCCAAAGAGAATCTTTTGAATCCCATGAGCTTTAAGCGCATCAACTCCTGCTGCGGCAATGACTGAACCGATCAGTGACCCTAATAAAGCATGAGAACAACTGGTAGGCAGACCTCTCCGAGCACAAACATTGATCCAGAGCGGAGCCATCATGACCGCAGCTAAGAAGGTAGATAACGTCAACTGTTCCGGCGAAGCAATCTCTGAACCCACTGTCTTAGCCACTTCACTACTAAACAAGGCTCCGCAGAAATTCAGGACCGAGCAAAAAATAATTGCCTTTAAAGGGGATAAAACCCGGGTGGAGATAACCGTCGCGATTGCTCCCGCAGCATCATTCCAGCCATTAGCCAAGTCGTAGATAAGGGCAAAAATAATTATCAGCACTAATGTGAACGTAACCATATATAATTTATTAAGGAATAAGGAAAAAATATTGGCCTGAATAACGTTACAAACGCTCAGGCATGCTTGACAATGATGGTGTGAAGGACATCAGCCACATCTTCACAGCGGTCAGTGGCGCTTTCAAGGATTTGATAAATGTCTTTCCATTTGATTATTTCCCTGGCATCACCTGCTTCAACAAACAGCTTGCCGATAGCTTGTTGCATCAAGCGGTCGCCTTCGTTTTCCTGCGTGTGAATCTCAAGGCAGCACTCCAGGATGGTATGAGAATTTTTCAGATTTCGAAGATTAGAAATTGCTTCGATGAGCAGAGCGGTAGACTTAAACAGTATCCGACTAAACTCTTTGGCCTCCTCGGTAGGTTGAGGAATATCAAATAAGATCATCCGGTTCGCAGCCATGTCCATTTGGTCGAGAACATCATCTAAACGCTGAGCAATGTGATGAATATCGTCCCGGTCTAAGGGGGTAATAAAGGTCTTGGCTAAATGTTCGAGAATGTGGTGCGTAACATCGTCACCAGCGTGTTCTAAATCTTTAATTTTTTGGACTTTAGAAGGTAGGTCGGTGTAGTTTTCAAAAAGGTCTTTTAACGCCTTGGCGCCCTCATGGACATTGCGGACTGATTTTTCAAAAAGTTCAAAAATTACATTTTTTTGTGGGAAGAGCGTGAACATGACAACCTCAGGTTTGAAATTCGTAGCTATTTTTTAACTAACGGTTTTTCTTCCACTTATTGCTATAAAAGCACCTTTTAAGGTTATGAAGTATAGAATAAGGCGTTTTGTGTGTCAATAAAAATGTACCTGCTGAACTAATTAGACTCCATTGAATACCTGGAAGACCCACAAGGGTATTTTCACCAAAAAGAAATGACCCGCTCAATGTTTATGTGATTATTTTCTCTGGGCAGTATTTTTATAACGCAATAAAGAATACTAACAAGGAATAAGCGACGCTTCTTATCCAGGCGGATGTTTTACAAAACAAGAGGTAAGACATTTGCTCTCGCAGCTATTATCATCACAGGGTTCGATATGAACCATGACCTTAGAATCGTTAAACCGGCATTTTATTTCTCTCACAATTTTATCATTAACAGCGTGAGAATCTTGCACGGACATTGTCGCGTCTAACATCAGGTGAAACTCCACAAAGCGGGTAGCGCCTGACTTACGGGAGCGAAAGTTGTGAAACCCTCGCACCTGGGGATACATCTCTTTTATTTTGTTTTTTACCCACATTTCTTCCTCTGGGGGTAAGCGTACATCCAATAAATCGCGAATCGATTGAACAGTAAGCTGGTACGCTGCTTTAATAATCAATAAAGCAACCCCAAGGGCAGCAACCGGATCTATCCAGTGCCAATCCAGCTGAGGCATAAACCATTCCCCAAACCACAAAACCAATAAGCCGACCATAACTCCGGCAGACGTATAGACATCGGTGAGCAAGTGCCAGGCATCCGCTTGCAAAGCAATGGAATCGGTTTTTTTACCGACCTTGAAAAGCAGGTGTGAAACCACGATGTTGACCAAAGAAGAAAAGAGCATAACCCCAATGCCCCATCCCACTGCTTCGATAGGTTGCGGTTTGATTAACTTATGGATAGCTTCAAAAATGATCCAGGCAGCGGCAATGAAAATAAGCAGAGCTTCAATTGCCCCGGAGAGGTTTTCGTATTTCCCATGCCCATACGAATGATCGTGATCCGCTGGTTTGCTTGACTTTCTTACTGCCAGAAGGGCAATGACCGCAGCTAAAAGATCAACCCCGGAATGAACAGCTTCTGAAAGGACTGATACGGAACCAGTGATTACTCCGACAATAACTTTCAGGATAATCAGAGTAGTATTCGATAATACTGAAAGCGCCGCAACAAAGACTTTTTGCTTTTGCGTTTCCATAAAAACTCCCTAAAATGGAAAAACCCGTGAAACCGTTGTCCCACGGGTTAAAATCTCCGTTGCCATTGCTGGCCCGGCTGCACCCCACGTGTTGGGGCCGCTTGGTCAACCTAATACTATCTAATCTTTTTTGTTTCTGCTTGTCAATTATTTTTTTGGAGAGATTCCTCTCAATTTTATTCTAAAAAAACGGCTTGTCTTTTTAGCTATGGCCCCGAAAAAAGTTCTCAGTTTAAACGAAAGTTTCTTCAATTACGGGATTCCGCAAAATTCCGATCTTTTCAATCTCAACCTCTACCACATCCCCCTGTTTTAAAGGCCCAACCCCGCTGGGGGTTCCGGTACTCACAATATCCCCAGGCATTAAGGTAAAATTTTTGGAGATAAAAGAGAGGGTTTCCTCAATACTAAAGATCATATTCTTAGTATTGGATTTTTGAACTGCCGTACCATTTAACCGGCATTCTATCGAGAGATTCTGGACATTCCCGATGTCATTCGTCAATACTACGCGCGGGCCAATAGGGCCAAAGGCATCCAGAGATTTGGCCCTAAACCATCCTGATTTATCCATGCGTTGAATGTTTCGCTGGCTCACATCGTTAAAACAGGTAAAACCAAAAATGTAATCCAATGCTTTTTCCTTCGGGATATTCTTGCACCGGTCTTTAATAATGAAAGCAAGTTCTGCTTCATAGTCGGTCCGGATTTCATCAAATCCATAGTCATGCAGAAATTGGGGCAAAACAATTGGCGCTTCCGGCTCAAGAAGACAGTTTGGCGTTTTTGCAAATAAAATTGGCTCAATCGGTATTTCTTGCGTGAAACCCCGCACGTTGATCGAGTCGCTTTCCGCAATATGTTCTCGATAATTGAGTCCTAAGGCAATTATTTTCGTCGGATTAACCTGGTACAATTCTGTTTTTTTATAAATTGGAAGCAGTATCATAGCTCCCCGCAGCCTTTCTCTGAATAGCATTAACCCATTAAACCAAACCCTGGGTTTTAATTTGACATTACCTGAGTCCATTTATATTATATTACGGTAACTTAATTTTTAGCCTTTGTGAAGAGGTAAAAAATGAGAATAATAGTAGGAATTACCGGGGCCAGTGGTTCTCTCTATGGAATTCGGCTCTTAGAGGTTTTACAGACTTACAAAAATGTGGAGACCCATCTCGTCATAACTGAAGCCGGCAAAAAGACTATCCGGCTTGAAACAACAAAAGAGGTTGAGGATGTCGAAAAATTAGCTCATCACGTGTATGACAACCAGGACCTTACTGCCCCAATTACCAGCGGCTCTTTTCGCACTGAAGGGATGATCGTTGTTCCGTGCAGTGTCAAAACCCTTTCCGGCTTAGCCAATTCATTTAACCTCAACTTGTTGCTTCGAGCTGGAGATGTTACCTTAAAAGAAAAAAGGAAACTGGGCATCGTTTTTCGGGAAACACCTCTCCACCTTGGTCATCTTCGTCTCTTAACTCAGCTCGCAGAAGTGGGGGCGATAATAATGCCGCCAATGCCGGCATTTTATCATCACCCCAAAACTATCCCAGACCTCATTGACCATACTATCGGCAAGATACTTGACCAATTCGGACTGGAACATCAGTTGTTCAAGAGGTGGAAAGAGCCTGCGGTTTAACCTCATGAGCATTTTTGCACACCACCCATTTTTCTTTT
>DATEXU010000193.1:0-3747 GCA_035256645.1 Thermodesulfobacteriota bacterium
TATTTTAGAGGACGCGGCGAAGAATAATTTTCGGATTACAAAGATAATCAACACCCATGGACACATCGATCATATCATGGGTAATGCGGATCTTAAGAAAAAGACGAATGCGGCAATTATCATTCATGAAGCTGACGCTCATTTCATGGCCGCGCATTCTTCCTCTAAGCTGATGATGTTTGATGCCCAGCCTTCGCCTTCTCCTGATGTTCTCGTAAAAGATGGCGACACGATTAGCTTCGGTGAAGAGAAACTCCGGGTTATCCATACCCCCGGACATTCTCAGGGCAGTATGTGTCTTTATGCCGAGGGTTATATTTTTACGGGGGATACGCTTTTTGTGGAAGGGGTAGGGAGAACTGATTTACCCGGGGGGTCCTGGCCCAAGCTATTAGATTCGATTACCAAAAAACTTTTTTCTTTTCCTGACGAGACCGTGGTTTTTCCCGGCCACAATTATGGGTATCGGCCCACGTCAACCATTGGGGATGAAAAAAGGAATAATCCTTTTGTGGAAGGTGCGGATTCTTAAAACCTGGATTCCCTGATCACGTCCGGTATAACAATTCATGTTATCATTATGCCTGGCCCTGAAAAATTTCATTCCTGTCCGGTTGCTGGGGGAGTGAGAAGGTGTGAATTATGAGAAGTTTTCTTTAGATCATGCGGTGTGAAGCAGAGAAGGTAAGCAACATAATAATTTTTATCGTATAAGAAAGGGATTGAACTATGAGGATGCGAATACAGGTGCTGTTCTTTATGGTGATTTTTTTTGTTGTGTTGACAGCTGACGGAATGACCGGCGTATGCCAGGAAAATTTTCCCGTAAATGCCAAAGCCGCTGCTCTTCTTGATTTTAATTCCGGTCAGTTTCTTTTGGCAAAGAATGCGAACGAAAAGATCGAACCAGCGAGCTTTACTAAAGTGATGACGCTTTATGTGGTGCAGGATGGACTCAAAAGCGGCGCCATTACCCTTAAAGACATGGTGACCATCAGTGAACGAGCCTGGTCAATGGGGGGATCGCAGATGTTTCTCAAGGTTGGAACCCAAGAGTCTTTGGAAGCCCTTTTGAAAGGCATTGCGGTGGTTTCGGCAAATGATGCCTGTGTTGCGGTCGCTGAGCATATGTCGGGAAAAGTAGAAGTGTTTGTCGAGGAAATGAACCGGAAGGCCCGGGAGTTAGGGCTTACGAATACTATTTTTGTGAATGTTCATGGGTTGCCTGCTGACGGTCAATTTACCTCTGCCCGCGATATGGCGATTCTGGCCTCTCATTATATAAAAGATTATCCCCAGGTTCTTAACCTCCACTCCATGCAAGAGTTTGCGTATAACAACATCACGCAGCGAAACCGCAATGGACTTTTAAAAATGAATGTGGGTGTGGATGGACTTAAAACCGGCTATATTAAGACATCCGGGTATCATCTCCTGGCAACCGCGCAGAGGGAGGGGAGGCGGCTAATCGCCGTTGTCATGGGAGCGGAAAAACCAAAAATAAGAGAAGCCGAAGCCCTTAATTTACTTAACTATGGTTTTCGCAATTTTATTTTAAAGGAAGTTTTAAAAAAGGGAGGTACCGTAAAGACTATTCCCGTGAAGGGGGGCAAGTTTGATACGGTCGAGTTAATCGCTCAGGATAGCGTGATAATAACCGTTCCCGTGCGGGAGAAAGAAAGTGTAAAAACAACCGAAAGCATTCCTGCGCGAATCGCCGCGCCGATCAAAAAGGGAACAGTTGTAGGGCAGGTGACTGTAGAGGTGGGCGGCAAACAAATCCGACAGGTAAATGTGCTGGCCAAAAATGATGTTCCCCGAGGCTGGCAGCGGTATCTGAAGATAGGAGGAGTGATTCTGGGTGTTATCGTAGTGCTTCTGATTTTCCGCAGCCTTGTGGGAAGGAGAAGACCCAAGGATATGGTGATTCGTTAAACCACGGTGAGGCTGAAGGTGAAAACACGATCACATAAGTCCGGTTGTTTCCTCCCAGCCGAACATGATGTTCATATTCTGGATGGCCTGGCCGGAAGCTCCCTTGACCGCGTTATCAATCACGCTTAACACAATGCCGGTATTGGTGCGCGGATCATAGGTATAGCCCAGTTCGCACCAATTGGTTCCCACGACGTTCCTTATCTCCGGGTATTCACCCGGATCGAGAACCCGGACAAAGGGTTCGTTCCGGTAAAATTTTTTAAGCAGCGCAACTCCTTTTTCTGCCGCCAGAGGTTTAAAGGGTTTAAGATAGATATTGGAAAGCATGCCAAAGCGGAAGGGAGCAACATGGGGGACAAAGGTTATGTTTACCGGGGTTTTCCCCACGGCGCTGAGTTCCTGCTCCATCTCCGGAGTATGCTGATGGCTCCCTATCTTGTAAGGCAGAATATTTTCCATGGTGGAGATGGCCATGTTCCGTTCATTGGGCCGCACTCCGGCTCCCGACGTTCCGGAATAGGCATCAACGATAATGGAGCGCGGGTCAACCGTGCGGTGGAAAAGAAAAGGCGCAACGCCTAAAATCACGGTGGTCGGGTAACACCCGGGGTTGGCGATCAGGCCGGCTTGCTTGATTTTTTTTCGATAAAGCTCCGGAAGTCCGTAGACCGACTTTTTAAGCAGGGCTTCGTCCGGATGTTTAAAGCTGTACCACTTTTCATAGTCTTGGTGATTCTTAAGCCGGAAGTCCGCGCTCAGGTCAATGATCTTAAAATTCTTATTTTTCTTTTTGGCTTGATTAAAGAGCGTGATGGTCCGGGCTAAAAACTCCCCGTGCTGTTTGGCAAGAAAAACCACATCCGTTTTTTCCAAAATTTCTTTTTCATCATACTCCTTAAAGACACCGGAAAATTTTCCCTTGAGAAACTTGTAATAGTGAGCCGCTTTCTCTCCGGGCCTGCTTTCCGACGTGAGGATACTTATTTCAACGTGATGGTGCCGGACAAGGAGCTGCAACAAGACTTGAGCCGTGAGGCTGGTGGCGCCGATCACACCAACGCGGATTTTTTCCATGGATTTTGTTCTCCTGTTCAGTAAGCCATTTTTTTTTACTATGATATTATAAAAAAAGAAAAAATTAGTCAATGGAGATTTTCATTATAATATTCAAAGACCTGGTTATTCCCCGCACCCCCAAAAAAAATTCCTCTTGCCTGAAGATTTTTCTTGATACCGGTAAATTTTATGTTTAAGAGATTTATCTATCCTTTTATGACTGTGTAAAAGGAGGCGGTAAATACGTTTTTGTTTTGGAGGGGAGAGGATGAGAGCCTATAGTTAGGAGAAAACGCAAACACCTTTTTGGCAATGAAAGCCGGAAGGGTGTTTTTTTGTTCTGGCGTCCTCCCTTCTTGGGATAAATACCTAGTTTCTGGGAATTTCCCCTATAAAAAGGATATTCGATAGGGACGCTGTTAGGTTTTTAAGTTTCTACCAAGGTACACTCTTTAGCCGCAACAAGGTGAGCTCGCAACGGGTTGAGATGAAGAAAAATTCAGAGGACGTTTTTCACATTTACAGTTTTTAAATTTCGTATTCCGGCAGGCTTTTATCCCTAAAGACCGAAAACCCGAACGTTTTACAGCACAAAATTTACTCCTACACCCCGGCCGGGGATGTAAGCCAGATCATTGATCAGGTAAAAAGTGTCACCCACACCTATACCTATGATAAACTTCACCGGCTGGTGAGCGAAGGGGGCACGGATACCTATGCCAATCTGACCCCGGCGATATTAACCAATACCTA
>DATEXU010000194.1:0-37530 GCA_035256645.1 Thermodesulfobacteriota bacterium
ATGCCGCTAACCCCAGAGGCGCTGATTTTCCATCGTTTAGAAATACCTGCTGATGACGGAATCGCTCCTTCCCTCTACAGGCCCAGAAGGCTTAAGACGTTAGACGGCAAAAAGAAAAACGGTCCTTTTGAAAAGTTATGTGACCCCGAGTCAGCATACCGCTATATGCAAAAGTGGAGGTTTTTCCCTTTTATTTACAGTTCGACTACTGGGCTCTCACTGACACGGTCACTTGCCGGTAAAATTTTTCCGCTACCAGAAGAAAGGGCTGCAACTCAAGATGCCTGTTTGGCTTATGCTTCCATGCTGTTAGGCACAGTCTATGGAACCTCACAAGTCCTGGGCTCTTATTTTATTCATGGAAAGAATTTCAGCCTGGCGCAGGCTTGGGCGCAAATTGATCGTGATCTAATCCTTGAAAATTTTTTAAATGATATTTTAGAGAAAACAAATAAAAAGAGGATCGCTTCGTTTTTCGAATCTCGCCAAGCCCAAGCTTACTATCGGTATTCTGGTTCAACTAAAGATCTGTTGAAACTGGCCTGGAAAATCCCGGCCCGATCTCTTTGCTGGGAAACAATTTTGTTCTCCATTCAAACACACTGGCATTGTTTAAAAAGTGGCCTTGGTATCAAGAAAAAACACCGGGGGGAAAAGACGCCTCTCACAAAAACAAAAAACCCGCAGGCAAAAAAGCATTCCCAGTGCCAACCATAGGGTGTGAAGAATAAATTAGGAGATTAAAAACGCAGTGCGAAGAGTAATTGAGAAAGAAATGGTGGAATGGAAAGGGGCTTTTTTCTGAGAAGCGACAAGGGAGTGGGGCATCCTCCAATCAAGAAATTTATTTTAACCTTTTTTATTGCGTTAGTACATTGACATTGATTTATAATATGCCCAGCATGTTAAAATTATTTGGCTTGAGAGAAAAAAAGAAATTCTAATTACATTTTATTGTGTCGAGAGGAAATACTCTATGTACAAATCGGAGCTTAAAGAAGTTGAAAGCCCTGTTTATTCTGGCAACCTCCCTCTTGCCAGTATTATTATTACTAGCTATAATTATGAAAAGCTCCTCCCTCGGGCTATTGATAGCGCTCTCCAGCAAACCTACCCGAAAAAAGAAATCATCGTGGTTGACGATGGTTCTACCGATAATTCCCGCCAGATCATTACTAGTTATGGAAATCAGATAATACCGGTCTTTAAGAAAAATGAAGGAAGAGTTTCCGCAACCAATGCCGGTTTTTTCGCAAGCCATGGGGAGATCATCTTTTTTTTGGATGCGGATGATATTTTTTTCCCTCACAAGGTGGGAACGATGGTCAACTATTTTCTCCAGGTTATGCCGCTAACCCCAGAGGCGCTGATTTTCCATTGCATGGAAATGTGCACTGATGATGCAAATTCTCCTTCGCACAGTATTCCTAGAAGCTTACGTACGATAGATGGCAAAAAGAAAAACAGCCTCTTTGCAAAGTTAAGCGACCCTGAGATAGCATATCAGTATGTTCAAAAATGGGGTTTTTTACCTTTCAGGGCTTCTCCTACCAGCGGTCTTTTGTTGACCCGATTGCTTGCCGGTAAAATTTTTCCGCTGCCGGGAAAAAAGGCTGCATCGCAAGATGCCTGTATTGTTTATGCTTCCACGATAGTAGGAACAGTCTATGGAACCTCACAAGTCCTGGGCTCTTATTTTATTCATGAGAAAAATCTTAGCATGTCACAATCGTACTCGGATAATAAAATTCAGCACTACCAAATAGTGGACAATTTTTTAAATGATATTTTAGCGAAAATGAATAAAAAAAGGGTCATTTCGTTTTACGAATCGCGCCTGGCCCGCCCCCACTATCAGCATATCGGTTCGACTAAGGGACTGTTGAGACTATCCTGGAAAATCCCTGCCCGATATTTTTGCTGGGAAACAATATGGTTTTCAATTAAAACACTCTGGTTATGTTTAAAAGTTGTTCTTGGTTTTAAAAAAAAACGGCGGTTGGCTAACAAAACGAAGCTCTTCGCAAAAGCAAAAGAGACGCAGAGAAAGTAGTATCCCCACCAACAAAAATCGATTAATTATTATTTTAGAATTTATTTGACTATGCCTTTAGTCAAAACCTATCGATTTAAAATGACACTTCATTTTAAGCACTTGGTGATGGCGTTTGTTCTCTTGGTTGCTTTTTTTGGGGCGCGTGACATTAACGCGGTAGAAGAAAAAATTTCTCAACCGCCCGGGGCGCTAAATGATTTTGATCTTTCATGATTTAAAAGCCGCAAGGGAAGGTCTCAGCAGTGAAGTGCTGGAAAAAACCAAAACCTATTGGCGTGTTAGAAGTATAATTTATGTCAAAGCAAATAAGACCCAAAAAAATTAGGCTCGAAGCATCATCGGTTTGTCAGTTGCGATGTCATTCTTGTCCGAATGCTGATAAAGCGATATTACCGACTGTGGGAACTGGTTTCCTTCGGTTGAGCGATTTCCAAAAGCTTCTTGATGAAAATCCATGGATTGAAAAAATAGAACTTTCTAACTATGGCGAGATATTTCTAAATCCTGATCTATTGGAAATTATTAAGCACGCATATAAGCGGAAAGTTGCCTTAACTGCTGCTAATGGGGTAAATCTTAATAGCGTCAAAATAGAAGTGCTTGAGGGATTAGTGAAATACAAGTTTCGAAGGATGACTGTCTCTATAGATGGTGCAAGCAATGAAACTTATAAACAGTATCGAATCGGGGGAAACTACGACGTAGTAATTGCAAATATCAAGAAAATAAATCTTTTCAAGAAGCATTATCAGTCAAAATATCCTTTGTTGTCATGGCAGTTCATAGTCTTTGGACACAACGAGCACGAATTGCCAACGGCAAGAAAATTGGCTAACGAACTAAATATGGGTTTCTACCCGAAACTCTCATGGGATGCTGAATTTTCACCTGTACAGAATCAAGAAGTTATCAGAAAAGAACTTGGCGTTGTTTCACGGAGTGAATTCAAAGGAAAATATGGCGCATCCTATACACAGGGAATCTGCCATCAGTTGTGGGAACAACCACAAATAAACTGGGACGGAAAAGTGTTGGGGTGTTGTCGCAACTTTTGGGGAGATTTTGGTGGAAATATTTTTACTGATGGGCTTCTTGAGAGTCTCAATAATGAAAAGATTAATTACGCCAGAGAGATGCTTACGGGGCGACAAGAAACGAGGGATGACATTCCTTGTGCTACTTGTGAGATTTATTTAGAAATGAAAAGAGAGGGGCATTGGCTCAAAGCAAGCGAAAAAAGACGGTTAATCTCTGCAATTTTCCCTTCGGTTAAGCGTATAATGAAAAGGTTATTATCCGACAAATAAACATATAAAAGCATGATCGTCATTCTCAATCACAACGATGTGTCAATCCTGTGACTTTTAGAAAAATATTTATAAACCACCATGGCGTTACAAAAAACAGTATGATGGCACGCGAAGAATTTTTTACAGGTTATAGCATTGCTTGTGATGAAGGAGTCTTAACACCTCGCCGACCGCACGTATTTTGATACAAAAAAATAATTCTCACTCCAAATACCTTACTATTTCTTGGAATTTATTTTCCTATGTCTTTAGGGAACCTCTAATATCATTTTGCGCTTGAGTTGGATGTAATAGTTATAATAACCGATTTAAAATCAAATGGTTAATGGTTACAATAGTGCCATATCAAGAAGAAAATGATATAATAATTGCCTATTTGTCACTTTTGCAAAAGAATTATGGTAGAATAATCACAATTATATAAATTATATCATATTGTTACAACTATTTTATCGGTAATTTGCCGTGCAAAGGTCTTGCTTCACCAATTCCGAGACGGTATGTTGAGACACAAAGTTCTTGGCTTAAAAAGATAGGATTTAAAAAACTATATTGTTATCTAAAAATATCCAAGCACACCGCTTTGAAAAGCGCAGTCTTTATTTCGGATACACCCCGAATGATTTAATGACCATTATCCCTGAGGAAGAGGGAGGGGGGAAAAAGAAGAGAAAGAAAATGGAGTTGATTGTAGCGGTAAGGATGTTTAATTTCATAGTTGAAATGTTACCGTGTTCCCTTAACGCAATGCCAGTCGGCCCTGGTAATCAATTTTCATTCTGGGATAAAATTGTGGATGAATGTACCGCAGTATTGTTTGGTCACAGCCGAAGCCCTTAGGGAATTCAGGCAAATTTTTATATACCGTTCCGTTATCTTTTAAACGTTTGAACTCCGGTCCCGTTAGATCGGTTTCCGTAACATAAACCATCGCTGCATCTAAAACTTCGCGCAAAAAAAAAGTCCGACCCACAAAAACACCTGCGTTAATATACCAACCAGGAGACCCATGCTCTTTTGCAACCTGGTCAGCCCAGACCTTAACCTGAGGGAGGTAGTTATAGACTCTCTTTGATCTGGTTTTTGAGAACAGTAGTTCGCAGTTTTCCTCCTCCAGGTATCGAATTGCTTTCTTCGGGTCATCTCTGAGAATTGCATCTTTACTGTCGCAATAAAGAAGATATTCGGTTTTGCAAGCACCACTTTTGAGATAGCTTAAAACAGCGCTAATTTTAACGGTGTGAACCCACGGTTTGTTAATGGGGGGCCGCAGCACAATAAAATTTTCGATTCCTACATAACGGAGACTCTTTTCCATGAGGGTTTCATATTCATGATTATGGACAAGGAGTATGGTTAACTCCGGCGGACAACTCAACTTTCCTTTGACGTGTCCACAAAGCAAATGAATAATAAGATCAGGAGGGCTTTCGATAAGCTTTTGACTGTGAATGACAAGCTGATCCCCGGTGCGCCCTTTACGGCAAACCCATAATAAGGCTTTTACTTTTTTTAAAAATTTAAAGATTTTTTTCACGACTACCTAAATCAAAAGGAAGACTTTAGCATCCTTTGCTGAAGATGCACACCTACTTCATCATTAAAAGTGTCTTCATCCACTTTGCTTTGTGGTCGATGATTTTTTTTTGCATAGTGACACTTCCCTTACCCGAAGCGGTATTTCAATTTTGAAAAATTAAGGCTAATTACTATGAAAATTTTTTTTTAAAAAACAGGTCTCACGTCCAGTCAGTATCAAATTTTACCAGAACCTTGCAGTTTTCTTCAAAAATCTTTTCCGGAGACTTTAAAAGATTGCAAATTTCCTCCGGACCATTGATAATGTCTGTTACCGCATCATCAATAGATAAGCGCCCACTGCGGCACAAACTCAAAATCTTCGCAAATGCTCCGCCAAGATGCCCTCGCGACCCTATTAAAGATATCTCATTGGTGATCATGTGGTCTACTGCATCCAACAACAAAGGCTCACCGCTCCTGCCGAGAATCGCGACGCATCCGTTAGCATTTAACCTGCGAAACACCCGGTTGATATTACCCATGTTTCCTGATGCCTCCATCACAACGTCAATAGAGGACGGGCCATGGTTGAAAAACTCGTCAATGTCGTAGATATCATCGCCCCAATTTTTTGCTATCTTGCGTCGAAATGGAACCGGTTCGACTATGTGCACACGGGAAGCTCCGAAAACAACTTTGCTCAGCATAGCGGCAAACAAACCAATTGGACCGGCGCCAAAAATAACAACAACATCTCCGGCTTCCAGATGCGTGTTCTGGCAGGCTACATAGGCGACAGCCGCCGGTTCCACGCAGGCCGCTGCCCGCAGGCCTTTTTCGCTTTTCGCCATTTCGTTCACGTCGTGGGTAATCATGGACGGGACGTCAACGATATCGCCGAAGAGTCCATCTTTTTCCATTCCCAGCAGCAAAGCATGACGGCATTGATTAAAGTCTCCTCTCCTGCACTCATCGCAGTAATGGCAAGCTATAATCGACTCAAAGGTGACGCAAGCGCCGGGTTGAACGTGATGGACTTGAGAGCCGACTTCAAGAACTTTTCCGATTCCCTCGTGGCCAATGACCCGGCCTCCAGCGGGGATTTGAGCCGGAGCAGAACACTGGATATAGCCCGTATCCGGATTCGTGGTCACGAGATGTACGTCCGTACCGCAAACGCCCGCGTAAATCATTTTTACCCGAACTTCGTCCGGACGAAGTGCCGGTAACATTCGGTTCTCAACCGATATCCGGGGGTTTTTGTATCTTTGGTGAGGCCCCGGCTTGGCAATACCTTTTATTGGATCACTATCCGCTTGAACAAGCACCACCCTGGATTCCATACCAAATTCACTCCATGCTTAAAAAAATTTCACGGAAAAATACCCTATATGGGCTACCTATGACTATCTTCATTCACCGGTCTCTCATAATTCTGCGTAAGATAAATTTTTCTGCTTATAACCGCTGGTTTTAATTTAGTCGTTAGTTAAACTCTGAACTGAAGCAGCGTCTGAGGTGTTGGCAAGAGTTGCATCGAGTCTACCAGAGTTAACCCAGCAGCTCCGGCCATCGTCTCATATTCGGCGCACGTATACGCATCTCCATCCGGAGTTGTTGCTAACATTAAAAAAGCGAAGGCAGCCTGCACCGGTGGCGATACACGATCTGGATTCGGCATAATATCAACCACAAATAAAGAACCGTTGATAGAAAGAGAGCTTTTTGCTTTGCTCAGCATACGAACACATCCATCTTGCTTAAAATGATGCAGTATGTTTGGCAACAAGATCAGATCATAGTTATCGCCCCAATCAACCTCGAAAGCATTACCGCTTGTTGTTTTATATCGATTACCCAATCCTGCTAACTCAGCATTTTCTTTTGCAACTTCCAAAACATTGGTCCAGTCAATTGCCATCACTGAAGCATCGTTTATAACTTTCGCCACCTCTATACCAAATAGTCCATGTCCTGCCGCTATATCCAATACTTTGCGCGGATGTATCGATCTACGTGCAATGAATGCTGCGGTTCGTTTGGCTGTTACAGAAACAAAAGGGACCATTGCCCGCGCGAATCTTATCCAGACGGGGTTGTCCGGTGAAAGAGTTGTCAAGCCAGAAGCACCTCCCGTTATTACATAAGATGGTGGATCATTCATTATCAAAGAGACTATCTCCGGCGCAGCGAAAAAGTCAATTATATCGGCCAGGCAATGGGGCGATGCCCGATCAAGGAACCTTATTGCATTCACCGAAAGGTTATAGAGACTGGTGTTCTTTTCCAACAAACCAATGACACAAAGAAAGTCACAAAGGATGCGCACCCCGCGCACCGACCCACCGGCAACCTCTGCGATTTGTTCAGCACTTAAGCAGCGATTACCAATAGTTGTAAAAATATCCAATTTAATCGCAGCATTCAAGGCTGCGGTCTTTTGATATGACAGGCTGATATCGTACACTGGGTTGTTTGATCTTTTATCCATATAGGTCAGCGGTTAATCAAGTCCCGTATTTTATCGACGACAGACTGTGCATAGCTTTGTCCTCTTAAGGAGCCGTGATTCCCGCGGGATATGTTAATATAAACAGTGTCCTCGGCAATCCGCCGCCACGCACCCCCGCTAAATTGCCCTGAAATATATAACACGGGCACATTCAGCGAAAGGGGTTTATAGTCAAAGAAAGCATTATCGTAATGCTGTCTTATATTTTTGTGTTCTTTCCATTCAGGGCTAAACTTTTGAAAGTGACGAAGATTGCTAAACAAGTTCTTCATTTTTTTCCCCGATGATCGCTTCTGATGCCCTGTCTTCTGAAAGAAAAAAAGTGCACGACGCCAGAAATCTTTAGTCATGCGATCCATGCGTAACAGCTTTTTATGAATCCAGATTAAAGGCTTACGCCGCTTGTTTTTTTGAACACCCATGAGACGCATAACGAAGTCTACGACTGTAAAAATGAACTGCGCGGACCTCCTGACTGACATTATTATCGGATCCACCATCACCACCGCTTTTACTTCTTTACCCATTGAAACCAGGAGCCTTGCCGCTTCAAACGCCACCAAGGCTCCGTTACAATGTCCAAGCAGAACATAGGGGCCATTTGGCTGCCTTTCGAGAATTTTCTGCAATTTTTCTTTTGCCATGTCTTCTATCGAGTCTGGCCACTTCCCTTCGTGAGGTAAATGGGGGGGTATCGCATTTATAAGATAATCAGTGCCGAGCATTTTGGAAAAAGTTTTAACCGCAACCCCTCCGTAAGTGAAGTCGCCATGGAAAAAATGAATTATTTTACCCTGTTCAGAACCTACCAGGACGGACTCTTGCGGTTGAACTTTATCCGTTGCTGTAACTCTCTTCAATAACTTCCGAACAGTACCCGTTTCGAATATTGTTGACGATGGAAGTGTTTTGCCGGTCAGCTGCTCGACCTCAAGCAGCAATTCTATTGCGAGCAAAGAATCACCCCCACACTCAAAAAAATCGTCGTCAATAGTCAAATTATCATTTTGGAGCAAACGTCGCCACATTCCCAGAAGTTCTTTTCCCAGAACAACATCACTCAAATTTGCTTGTTCTTCACTGCTCATGAATAAACAAACCTCACTGAGTTTCTTGCGCAGTGCCTTCCCCCCCGGCCCTTTAGGAATACTTTCCCTGATATGGACTCGTCTCGGCACTTTGTTCCATGAAAGTTGTGAACTCATTAATTGACGAAATTCCTCCGCAGCCACAGTTGCTCCCGGACGCAACACTACCGCAGCTCCAACATCCTCGCCCAGACGCGGGTGCGGCACAGCAAAAGCCACCGCCTCCAAGACATCCGGATGAGTTAAGAGAACTCTTTCAATCTCAAAGGGTGAAATTTTTTCACCCCCGCGGCTGATGAGCTCCTTGATTCGGCCGTGAATCATTAAAAAGCCCTCTTCGTCAAAACTCCCAATGTCTCCGGTTCGAAACCAGCCCTGTGAGAAAGCGGCTTGATTCAGTTCCGGGCCATTGAGATAACCTTTCATTACATTTTGACCACGAACCAAAATTTCACCTTTTTCGCCTTTCGGTACATTTGTTCCATCGGGCCCGGCAACGATGACGGTATCAGACGGCGGAATACCGACCGTGCCTGATTTATATAGTCCCGGCGCGGGCAAGTTAGCTGAAATCTGACTGGTCTCCGTCATACCGTACTCAGCAAAAACAGGAATCCCCAGCGATAGTTGCAAACTTGATCGCACACTTTCGGGCAGTTGTGCTCCACCGGCAACAGCCATTCGAAGGTTATGCTTCAGGCCTGATAAGGTTGAGCCTAACATTTCCGATATCGCTAAATGGGTGGTCGGTGAGGCTGAAAACCAGGTTGGTTTTAGCTCCCCAAACCATTCTGCTAAATTCACTTGGGTATGACTTGCTGGAAACGCCACGCTGCCGCCCGAAAGAAACGGCGCAAGTATGGTGAAGGTTAAACCATGACTGAAGTAGGGTGGCATTATGCTCAAGCAGCGGTCATGTTTATTGAGGTTGAACCACGTACGAGTGCGTTCTGCCGTGGCTAACAGCCCTGAGTGAAGGCAGGGAACTAATTTCGGCTCTGCGGTAGTTCCCGAGGTTTGGAAAATGACTGCCACACTATCTAAGGTAGGATCATCAAGCTGATTTTTAGGGGGAATCTTCGGGTCAACCATGGAAAATGCCAGTTCGTACTTATCCTGCGGCATAAGTTCGATAATGGCAATGCCCTGTTTTTCAGCGACAGATCTGGTTACGGTATTTTCACCGACAAACACACAGACTGCATCCACGTCCAGGAGCTTGAGCCGCGTTTCAATTTCTGATTCCGCCAGGTTCTGGTCTAAGGGAATTGCCGACGCTGAACACGCAACCGCTACGATTGCCAATGCGGCCGTCGCAGTATCCTTCACGGAAATTGCAATCCGGGCCGATCTTCTCAATCCTGATTTACTCAGCACACCAGCAACATGGTCGATCTGCCAAACCAGTTGTGAATACGAGAAAGGATTGTATTTTGAAGACACTATAGCAGGAGCAGCTGGATCGGTATAAGCAATACGCTTTATTACTTCTTCGATCCTGTGGTTCTGAGATTGACTATCCATTAAAATTTTCAGCTAATATCATTCAATGATTTCAGCGTGTAAATCGCTTTAAACCTGATACGCAGAAGACCGGATATCTCATTTGATTATCAGGAACAGTTGCTGCTGATCATCACATCCAGTATTTTCCAAAGTAGAAAAATTGGAACTGGTGAAAATTTGATCGGTTTTTCAGTAGTAAATAAAACCGGGAGATGTTCTCCAATATTAACCCTTTGTTTGACCCTTTTAATCGGAATTAACAATTTACTATTTCTTTGATGAGCGAATCCCCAAAATAAAACAAAACCCATCACCTTTATACTTGGGAATCCGGCTTTCTTTTTCTTATTTCAAATTAAGACTTTTTTCTCGCAACTATTACAACAACATTCTTTTGTTAATTTCAATGATTTATTTATTTTTTACCGTTAAAAAAGAAAAAGTCAATAAAAAATTAATGGCCTAGACTAGATGAGAGGGCTTTCGCTCAGGTTTTTTAGAGGGAGTTGGTAAATAATTTTGGTTCCGGTAATTGAATCGGAACGCGCACTCTTTGAGATGAAGATAACAGGTTGATTTTGGGATTCCATGGAACTTCATGAGCCTGCGTTTTGAATAAGACCAGAAAGATTCGATGCCGTTAATATGCCGCTTACCATTGGCAAACTGGGGCATTGCCATAATGGATACAATAAGATATAATAAATATTTTTTATATCCCAAGCCAACCAATCCACTGTAACCGCGCCAAGCATCGGAATGAACCATGCACTCAGGTTCTACCTTGCCTGCTTTTCCTTTGCTTTGCTGAGAAGTTTTTTTGTTCTGTGCTGGTGTCTTTTTTTTTATACCAAGGACACCTATTAAGCAATGCCAGAGTGTTTCAATAGAGAAGAAAATTGTTTCTATGCAAAAAAATCGGGCCGGGATTTTATAGGCCAGTTTCAATAACTCTTTAGTTGAACCGCTATACCGATAATACCGTCGGGCATAACGCGAGTCATAGTAGGAGATAATTCTATCTTTATTCATTTTCTGTAAAATGTCGTTTAAAAAATTTCCTAAAATTTGGTCACGACGGCTTTGAAAATCGGACCAGGCCTGCGTCATGCTGAGATTCATTCCGTGTCTAATATAAGAAGCTAAGACCTGAGAGGTTCCATACACTGTTCCCAAAAGACAAGCGGCCGAAACCAAAGGTGTATCTTGAGCCAAAATCCTTTCTTCCGGGAGAGGGAAAATGCCGCTGGCAAGAGTTCTGGTTAAGGAAATTCCATCGGCAGGACCAGGCCTAAAGGACAAAAACCCCCACTTTTGAACATGGCGGTATGCTTTCTCAGGGTCGCTTAATTTCTCAAATAGTCCGGTTTTTTTTGCCGTCGACCGTACGCAATCTTTTGGGCGCGAACTGAAGAAAAGCTCCATCATCAGTGATCACTTCTACACGATGGAAAATAAGCGCCTCTGGGGTTAGCGGCATGACTTGGAGGAAATAGTTGACCATAGTTTCCACCTTGTGAGGGAAAAAATATCATCCGAATCCAAAAAAAAGATAATCTCGCCTCGACTCGCAAAAAAACCAGCATTCGTTGCGGAATTCAACCCCCCATTTTCCTTGAAAACCGGTATTATCCGGTCTCCGTAACTATTAATGATGTGGCGGGAATTATCCGTAGAACCATCATCAACAACGATAACTTCTTTAAACGGATAGGTTTGCTGAAGAGCACTATCAATAATCCGAGAAAGGAATTTATCATAATTATAGCTCGTAATAATAATACTGGCAAGAGGAAGTTCTTGGGAAGGAGAGTACCCTTTTTGTGCGCTGAACCCCGATTCAATCATAAGTTATTTCCCGACAATGAGGAAGGTCATTAAAATTTAGTTTTCCTTCTCAGTGGAAAATTTTATTTCTATAAAATTATTAACGGGTATCTTCTATTTAATGAAATTATATTGGTTTCGATTTGATTTTCATAGTTCTTTTTAAAAGAAAAAATAAATGGGCTTCAACTAAATTAATCTTATCTTGACAAGAGCAATCTTTTCCCACTATTTTTTCACTTATGATTGACAAAATAGAGTATAATGTTTAAATTATCATCACAAATTCGCAAATTGTTTTGACAAGTTATTGAAATCATTAAGGGTCGTATATTCTCTCTTAATCAGTAGGCTTGGGGTTCGATCCCCCGACGGTCCATGGACAGAGAATCCCTGCGAGAGTGGCGGAATTGGCAGACGCACTGGACTTAGGATCCAGCCCCGCAAAACGGGATGGGGGTTCAACTCCCCCCTCTCGCATGGAAGTGTTTGTAATGTTAATATTTTAAAAAGGAAACCAGCGACTTGAAAGCAGAAGTGAAAGATGTTAGCCCGGTAGTAAAACAACTCGAAGTGACAATCTCCGCGGATAGTATCGGCAATGAGATTGAGAAATTTTATTTTGACTTGAGAAAAACAGCAAAAATTAAAGGGTTTCGTCCTGGGAAGGTCCCGCGCGCGGTTTTGGAAAAGTTTTACAAAAAGCAGGTCGAAGGCGAAGTCATCAGCAAACTCGTCAGCGACTCTTATGAAGCTGCTATTAAAGAAAAAAACATCCTGCCGGTTTCTCCTCCCATCATCGATACCCCTAAGTTCGCGTCAGAAAAAGATTTTACGTACACTGCCCGCGTTGAGGTTGCCCCTGCCCTTGATTTAAAGGGGAATTATCTCGGGATTGAAGCTGAGCAAGAAAAATTAGAGGTCACTGAAGAGGATGTCAACAAATATTTGGAGGAAATACGCGCCTATCACGCTCAACTAAAAGCGGTTGAGGAAGACCGCTCTATTCGTTCCGGGGATTTCGTGGTCATTGACTTTACCGGAACGATTGAGAAAGAGCCTCTGAAAGGCGGAAAAGTCCAGGATCGGTTGATTGAAATCACCCCCGAAAGCTTTCTCCCTGGATTCACTAACCAATTAATCGGGTTACGGCCAGGAGCTAACCGGGAAATTGTTGTTACGCTTCCTGAAGATTTTGAGCAAAAGGAACTTGCCGGAAAAACTATTACGTTTGATGTAACCATAAAAGAAATAAAAGAAAAAATCACCCCGCCTCTGGATGATAATTTTGCCCATGACGTCGGTGAGTTTGAAACTCTGGCCGTTCTTAAGGATCATTTAAAAACAGAAATCACCCGCAGGGAGGAAGAGCGCATCCGCTCTACCCTGTATAATAATCTTCTCCAAAAAATCCTGGAAAATAACCACTTTGACGTTCCGCCCTCCTTGGTTGAACGACAGACTGAATTTTTAATTTATCACGCGCGCTCCCAGATGACCAGACAAGGAATCAAAATGGATTCCTCAACTATGATGAACCGGGAACTTAAAGAAGCGTATCGTCCAATCGCTGAATTTCAGGTAAAGCGTTCTTTCCTTCTTGCCGATATAGCAAAAAGAGAAGGAATAGAAGTTGACCCATCGGAGATAAAAGCGTATCTTAAAAATGTGTCTCCTCACGCGGAGGAAGATAGCGAACCGCACTCAGGGCAAGAGGCTAAAGACCAGATCAAGGCCAAAGTCTTGGAGGAGAAAACCCTTGCTTTTCTTGCTGAAAAAGCTAAACTAAATTTAGTGGATCGAAAGAAATCTTAGCAGAGGAGGACTATTTTCTGATGCTGGTACCCATTGTGATCGAGCAGACCAGCCGCGGTGAACGGGCTTATGATATTTATTCACGACTTTTAAAAGACAGGATTATATTCCTGGGAACCCCCATCGATGATATTATCGCTAACTTAATCATTGCCCAGATGCTTTTTCTGGAGTCGGAAGATCCGGATAAAGATCTCTATCTTTATTTGAATTCTCCCGGAGGTATCGTTACCGCGGGGTTAGCAATCTACGATACCATGCAGTATATAAAACCTAATGTGTGCACCATCTGCCTCGGACAAGCGGCAAGCATGGGCGCTTTACTGCTTGCGGCCGGAGCTCCGGGTAAGCGCTTCGCGTTACCCCACTCCCGCATCTTAATCCATCAGCTGTTGGGCGGAATTCAGGGCCAAGCCACGGATATCGACATCCATGCCCGTGAAATCCTCAGAATGAGGAAGGAACTGGACATGATCTTGACCAAACACACCAACCAGCCTTTGGAAAAAATTCAGCGGGATACTGAGCGGGATTATTTCATGAGTGGCGGCGAAGCAAAAAAATACGGCATCATTGACGCGGTGATCGAGAAAAATCCTCACGTGGTGATGGACCTTAAATCCATCCTGAACAAAGGAGAAAAAAGTAGTGAGTAAAAAAGGCTCCGATAAATACAGCAACCTCTTCTGTTCGTTCTGCGGCAAAAGCCAGGATGAGGTAAAAAAACTGATCGCCGGCCCTTCGGTCTATATCTGTGATGAGTGCATTGAGCTCTGCAATGATATCATCGCTGAAGAATATGAAAAAGAAGATGCGACCAAAAAAAGCGCCACGATACCCAAACCGGCAGAAATCAAAAAGCGCCTTGACGAGTACGTGATCGGGCAGGATCGGGCAAAAAAAATTCTTTCCGTCGCAGTGAATAACCACTATAAACGGATTGAGGCCAAGAAGTCAGTCAGTGATGTGGAGCTCCAGAAAAGCAATATCCTTTTAATCGGCCCGACCGGGACCGGAAAAACCTTGTTAGCGCAGACCCTGGCGAAGATCCTCAATGTGCCTTTCACTATTGCTGATGCCACAACGCTTACCGAAGCAGGCTACGTGGGTGAAGATGTCGAAAACATCATTCTCAGTCTCCTCCAGGCCGCGGATTACGATATCGAGCGGGTCACTAAAGGAATTATTTACATTGATGAGATTGATAAAATTTCCCGAAAAACGGATTCCCCGTCCATCACCCGTGATGTTTCCGGGGAAGGAGTCCAGCAAGCTCTTCTCAAAATTATTGAAGGAACCATTGCAAATGTTCCCCCCAAGGGCGGGAGAAAACATCCCCAGCAAGATTTTCTCCAGGTTGATACAACGAACATTCTCTTTATCTGTGGCGGAGCGTTTAACGGGGTTGAAGATATTATCGAAAAGCGTTTAGGCCATAGCTCAATGGGGTTTATGGGTAATGTTATAAGCAAAAAGGAAAGGAAAGTCGGGAAAATTTTAAACGAGATTCAGCCCGAGGATTTGCTCAAGTATGGCCTGATCCCCGAGCTGATCGGCCGTCTGCCGGTGATCGCCACCTTAGGTGAACTTTCTGAAGAAGCCCTGATCCAGATCATGGTTGAGCCCAAGAATGCTTTAGTCAAACAATACCAAACCATGTTTTCCTTTGAAAATGTTAAGCTTCGCTTTACCAAGGGAGCGCTCGCGGCAATTTCTCAACAAGCAACCAAGCGCAAAACCGGAGCACGGGGCTTACGGTCTATCATGGAAGACATCATGCTCGATGTCATGTTTGATATCCCGTCACAGTCAAACATCACAGAATGCATTATTAATGAAGAAGTAGTCTTAAAGAGGGAATCACCCCTCCTCATGTATGAAAAAGAAACAAAATCCGCATAGGTTATACAAAAATGATTTTCAAAAACCAAAAAGACCAGCTGGTACCGTTTGATCGGGAAAAAGAAAAAGCGTATCCTCTTTTGCCGTTGCGGGATATCGTGCTTTTCCCGTATATGGTTGTTCCCCTCTTTGTCGGCCGCGCCAAGTCCATAAAGGCTTTGGAAGAGGCCTTAAACAAAGAAAAACTTGTTTTTTTAGCCACCCAGAGAAAAGCCAAGGATGACAATCCCGTGGAAAACGACATCCATAGTGCCGGCACACTGGGAACGGTCCTCCAGCTCCTTCGGCTTCCCGATGGAGGAGTAAAGGTCTTAGTCGAAGGGAAAAAACGCGGAGTCATCCAGGAGTTTTCACCTCATCCGGATTTCTTTCAGGTTTACGTGAGAGAAATTGAAGACGCTACCGAGATCACCCCTGAAGTTGAAGCCCTGATGCGGCGCGCACACTCCACCTTCGAAAACTACGTCAAGCTGAGTAAAAAAGTTCCGCCCGAGATGCTGGTTTCCGTCAGCACGATCGATCAACCGAACCGGCTTACCGACACCATTGCCGCCCATCTGAGCTTGAAGCTTGATGACAAACAGAAACTTTTAGAAATTGAAAACGGGAAGGAACGGCTGGAAAAGCTCTACGGTTTTATGGAGGCAGAAATCGAGATCCTCGAGATCGAGAAAAAAATCCGCAACCGCGTCAAAAAACAGATGGAGAAAACCCAGAAGGAATACTACCTCTCCGAGCAGATGCGCGCGATCCAAAAGGAAATGGGCGACCGCGATGATATAACCACGGAACTCAAAGACCTCGAAGACCAGATAAAAAAGAAAAAGATGTCTTCGGAAGCAACCGACAAGGTAAAAAAAGAATTTAAGAAGCTCAAGATGATGCCCCCGATGTCCGCGGAAGTTACGGTCGTACGAAACTACATCGACTGGATACTCTCGCTTCCCTGGTTTGAAAAAACCGAAGCCAAACTCAATATTGATGAAGCCGCCCGCATCCTTGAAGAAGACCACTACGGACTTAAAGACCCCAAAGAACGCATCCTGGAGTATTTAGCGGTCCAGGGTCTGGTGGAAAAACTCAAAGGCCCGATCCTTTGCTTTGTCGGCCCGCCTGGAGTTGGGAAGACCTCGTTAGCCAAGTCTATCGCCCGGGCCACCGGACGAAACTTTGTCCGCATTTCCTTGGGCGGGGTTAGGGATGAAGCTGAAATCCGGGGCCATCGACGCACCTATATCGGAGCTTTACCCGGAAAAATCCTTCAGTACCTCAAGAAAGCTGGTTCTAATAATCCGGTTTTTCTCCTCGATGAAGTAGATAAAATGAGCGCGGATTTCCGCGGTGATCCTTCCGCGGCGCTCCTTGAGGTCTTAGACCCGGAACAAAACCATGCTTTTAACGACCATTATATTGATGTAGATTATGACTTATCAGAGGTCATGTTCATTACCACCGCGAATTTAGTGGATCCGATCATTCCTGCGTTACGGGATAGAATGGAGATCATTCGTCTCCCCGGATACACTGAAGATGAAAAGCTGCGTATTGCCCGTCAATTTCTCATTCCGAAACAAATAAAAGAAAACGGTTTGACGGAGAAAAATCTCGCGTTTACTGACAACGGCATCCTTACCATTATCCGGCGCTTTACCCGGGAGGCCGGGGTCAGGAACTTGGAGCGGGAGATATCTTCTATCTGTCGTAAAATTGCTAAGGAAGTCATTCGCAAAGGCAGAGAGAGCCATTACCAGATTACTGCTCAGAATATTTCCAAGTATTTGGGAGTGTATAAGTTTAGATACGGCAAGACCGAAGAAAAAGATGAGATCGGCATGACCACCGGACTGGCCTGGACCGAAGCCGGCGGTGAGCTTCTGTCCATAGAGGCAACCATCATGCCGGGAAAAGGCAAACTGCTTCTGACCGGCAAACTGGGAGACGTGATGCAGGAATCTGCCCAGGCAGCATTAACCTATGTCCGTTCCCGCGGGGAATATCTGAGTTTGGATAAAGATTTTTTTCAGAATATTGATATCCATATCCATGTCCCTGAAGGCGCGATCCCCAAGGATGGCCCATCCGCGGGTGTGGCTATGGCTACCTCATTAGCATCAGCGCTCACGAAAAAGCCGGTTCGCAAAGATATCGCGATGACCGGAGAAATTACCCTCCGCGGCAAGGTGCTTCCCATCGGCGGATTAAAAGAGAAACTTATTGCCGCTCACCGCGGGAATGTTACCTGTGTGATCATTCCCCGCGATAATGAAAAAGACCTTAAAGAAATCCCGTCCCGGGTAAAAAAAGACTTGAAGATTGTTCTCGCCGACCATGTTGATGAAGTGCTTCGGCGGGCGCTTATTTTGGATAACCCGGAAAAATTTTTAAAAGAAAAATTCGAGCGCACCGAAGAGTTCTTTAAATCCTCCACTCAAAAGGTGGGTGAAGTAGTAACCCATTAAACGTGCCGAAGCCCTTTTACGGGCGGATAGCTCAGCTGGGAGAGCGCCGGCCTTACAAGCCGGATGTCACAGGTTCGAACCCTGTTCCGCCTATTGAATAATTGCAAGGAGTTAACGACTCAGATAAATCAAATAACTTTACCCTAAATTGAGCGATTTTTGTTTGCTAAGGCGCCCAAACCACGGTAGGACAGCCGTCCCGGCTGTCCGGTCATTTCACCCTTCAAGACAGGCGAGACGCCTGTCCTACTGGTTTTGTAATGAAAATCGCTCAATTTAGGTTTACCCAAGATACTAATTGTTCTGCTATCATAACTGAAGAAAAAAGTACCTAAGGTGAACAAATGAAAACCAAAATAAAAATGGTTTACTGGAAAGGTGAAAAATTCTGGGTAGGTAAACTCGTTGAACATCCTGAAATAATGACGCAGGGAGAGACATTAGAAGAACTTGAGGAAAACATGAAAGATGCATATATCATTATGACGATGGAGGACGTTCCGGAGAAACATAAAGTTAAAGAACTTACCCTCGCGGTATGAAAAGAAAAGATCTTATCAAAAAGCTGACTGATTCAGGATGTATTCTCGTCAGACACGGAAGCCGCCACGACTTATACAAAAATCCTACCACCGGGAAAAAGCAGCCGGTTCCAAGGCATAATGAAATAGACGAAAACATAGCGAAGCATATAATAAAAGAATTGACATAGCAAAAAATCCAACGGATGGCTAATATCGGAGAGGCAAACGCCGGAGGTCGTAGGTTCGAAACCTGCTTCGCCTATTGAATGAAAAACAAAAAGGCCTGATTTTTTTCAGGCCTTTTTGTTTTTTGAATTATTTTCAACAATAACCCCGGTCCTTTACTTTTTTGTTGACTTTTATCCTGGTTAAAATTAAAAAGGAGAAAAAATATAAACCCAAAAAAGATAAGTAGCGGAGAGGAAAAGGGTGTCTTTGATGGGAAGGATTTTTAAGATTGATGAGAATATCAAATTAAGGCCGAATTGCTGAATAAGAAAGCGATGGGGCTTTTTTTGTTTTGGGCACTGCCCAATCAGCTAACTAACTTCATCACATTCACTTGAAGCGAACAAATATTTATTTTTGTAAAAACGATTTGACAGAGACAAGAATCATCGTTATTATGTAACCGAGAATACAATAGGCACACGCCATGAAATATTTTGACTGGAATGATGAGAAAAATGAAATGCTCAAGAAAGTAAGAGGCGTGTCGTTTGAACAGGTCGAATTGGCCATTGCATTAGGAGATATGGTTGACAGAATAAAACATCCAAATCCGACAAAATATCCGGATCAGGAGGTTTTTTTGGTAAAGATTGAGAATTATATTTATTCGGTGCCATATATTGAGGATAACGGGAAAATATTTTTAAAAACAATAATACCAAATAGCAAAGCAACAAAAAAGTATTTGGGAGGCAAGGAATGAAGAAACCGGCATATTTGGACAAAGACGAAATGGAATTGGCAAAATCACTTGAGAATGAAAAATGGATTTCCGACCTCACTAAGAAACAAAAAAAACAATACGAGGAATACGCCCGCTACAGCCTGGGCAAACGAAAGCGGATTAATATCCGAATGAGTGAACGAGATTTAAAGAAGATTCAGGCTAAAGCAATTGAAGAGGGGATACCGTATCAATCCCTCATATCAATGTTGATTCACAAATACAATGAGGGGAAATTATCGTTTAATCGATAAACAGCCTATCATCTATATGACCTTTCTTGGTCAGGGGAACCCCGTTAGAAGGCTTTCACAGGGGGCATTTACCCCGTGATTTTTCACCCTGTTAGATATTTGATATCTAATAGGCAAGCGGTGCCTTTCTACCGGGGTGAACGTGACAGAAAGAAGTAGATGGGTGAGGTCTTATTAAATGAAAATCAATTGCCAGGAACACCGAAAAACCATGGAACTCCTTGGCCTCAGGAAGAAACTAAAAAAAGGCATTTCTGACCCAAAAGAATTGAATGAGGTCAAAGAACGGATCAGGACCCTTGAGAAAGAACTCGGGCTGGATTGAAATCGTATAAAATGGGTGAAACAAAGGATTCTTAACAACGGGATATTATACGGATCAATATAAACATTGGTAGAACGATGAAGAATACGGATAAGACAGAACAACGATCTCAACCATCTGAAGATGAACATGGTAAGAGGAAAATATCGCCATTTGGGCATTTGTTCAGATTCATCGGTTGGTGGTTTGGATTTACGGGTCTTTACGCGACATTCGCTGTTTGTCCATTTTGTGGTCAACAAGGATGCCCAGTTGGGTTGGCATCAGCAGGGACAGTTGGAGCGTTTCTGACTCTTTGTTTTCAGGACTGGAAACGCTTTTTCAGATTCATCAAGAAGAAGTTAACGAAAGAGAAAAAAGTAGAAATAGTTCTGACCATTCGCTCCCTTTGATCGATCTTCCTTTGCCGCTCCACAGTGTGGTAGGTGATCAATACGTGCCAATAAGAAAGGCGATCGGCTTTTTTAAATATTACCAGCACGTTACAGAAAGGAGTAATCAATATGAAAAAAATAACGATCTTAATTCGCTATTTTATCGTTCTTGCCCTGATCGTTGCTTTTGTGGCCTGTGCCTCGTCACGCAAACATGAAAGCACCGGGCAATACGTTGACGATACGGTCATCACCACCAAGGTAAAATCTCTGATTGCCGCTGATGATTTCCTCAAGTCATTCGACATCAGTGTCGAAACTTATAAAGGTATCGTTCAGATGAGCGGCTTCGTGGATTCGCAAAAAGCCGTCAGTAAAGCGGGGCAGATTGCCCGGAGCGTCAAAGGAGTCAGAGACGTAAAGAACGATCTGATCGTGAAATAGGCGCCCGCTAACTTTTCCCTCATGGGCAGGCGATTGCTGCGGCACGTAACCATTGCTGACTATGTGCCTCACCAACACGGTAAGCCACAGGATAAAGTTCAGAGCTGAAGGTTAAATGTAGTGGGCAAGAACCCGGCGGCTGGCGGAATCGAGTCGGCGCATATCCGGGATAAGGTATCGGATCCGGTGGGCGTCAATAATGAGAATCCGGTAGGTGCTCAGCCGGTGGATATCATCTTCATCATTGAGGACAAAACAGGTCTCACCCCGGTCGGTTTCAATCTGCCACTCCGATGGTTCAAAGCGCGATGATATCCCCATAATCTTTTTAATGATCGGAAGAAATTCGCGAACACCCAATTCTTCCGACAATATGTGACGAACCTGGCCGGGAAGTTGATTCAAATCCTCGATGCAGATTATTTCATTACCATCCGCGTCACAAATGGAAACCCAGTGTTCCGGATCGGAAATCGGGAATATGCGGATGGGCTTCACGTCTATGTGCTCCCGCCCCTTTTGATCACAAAGCACCAAACAGCCCAAAGAATCCCGGAAAAGAGAAAAACCTTCTTTTATATCCGCATCATCCTTCTTCTCAAGGCGCTCGTCATCTCTCTTAAAAGAATTTTTCACGCACAAATTCCTTTCATCACGTTGCCATTGATTGGGCCATTTCCAGGTTTACCCGATGCAACCGGGCATACGACCCTTGTTTTTCAAGCAGCTCAGCGTGACGGCCAACTTCAATGATTTGACCCCGTTCGATAACCACCAAACGGTCGGCACGCCGGAGCGTGCTTAACCGGTGAGCAATCGCTATGGTTGTCCGGCCCTGAACAAGATTTTCAAGCGCCCGTTGAATCTCTTTCTCCGTTTCCACATCCACGGAAGAGGTTGCCTCATCAAGGATGAGTATAGCCGGATCAATGAGAAGCGCCCGGGCAATGCCGATTCGCTGGCGCTCACCTCCGGAGAGAAATTGACCGCGTTCGCCCGCCAGGGTATCGTAGCCGTCGGGAAGTCTGAGAATAAACTCATGAGCGCAGGCAGCTCGTGCCGCCCTGATAATTTCGCTTCGCGCGGCATCGGGCTTCCCATAGGCGATATTCTCGGCAATGGTCCCGTAAAATAAAAAAGATTCCTGCAAAACGATCCCGATATTGTGCCGGTATCCTTCGATGGAAAACCGTCTGATGTCAGTACCATCAACCATAAGCGCGCCCTCGTAGACATCATAGAACCGGCACACCAAATTAATCAAAGTGCTCTTGCCCGCGCCCGTGGGCCCTACCAAACCAATCATCTCTCCCGGTCTGATTTTTAAATTCACGTTGTCAATCACCCGGCGGCTGCCATAACGAAACCCAACATGGGAAAATTCGATCTCGCCGCGGAATCGTCCGGGAATGATCGGATTAACAACCTCGGGAACACTTGGCACTCGATCCAGAATTTCAAACACCCGGTGCGCGCTCGCGGCCGTGCGTTGTACCGCTGAAACCATCTTGATCATCGCCTCTAACCGAGCATAAAAACGGCTGATATACGCCAGAAAGGCGGTAAGAACACCCACCGTAATGTGGTGCTGAAAAACCTGCCAGGCGCCGAAGATCCAAACAACCAGCAAACCCGCATCCGTGAGCAAGGTCACCATCGGCCCAAAAAAAGACCAGGTAGTATTGATACAATCGTTAGCCTGAAGAACCCGCGTATTGCATTCCTGAAATCGGTCAATTTCACGCTGTTCTTGGGCGAATGCCTTAACCACGCGCATCCCGGGAATCGTATCCGCCAGCACGCTCGTCATATCAGCCCAGGCGCGACTTCCCAGAGAAAAGCCACGCCGGAGAACCGTTCTCACCCGATGGGTAAGCCACAGGATCACAGGAAACGGGCAGAGTGTCACGATTGCCAAAAAAGGGTTAATACTTAAAAGAATGGCCGCGGTCATGATGATCATCAACACATCCGAGCCAAACTCCAATAAAGAGACGGACAAAAAATAACAAATACGATCACTATCAGTACTGACCCGGGAAATAAGATCACCGGTACGTTTTTCTCCGAAAAACTCTAAGGATAAACGATGCAAATGAGGATAGGTAATAGTTCTTAAGTTGGCGCTGACGCGTTCGCTGACCCATGCCAGAACATAGGTGCGCGCCCAGCCAAGCAGCCAGGCAAGGAGCGCAGCAGCTGCCAAACCGAAGAGGTACCATCCCACCAGATGGAAATCAACCGTCTTACCGCTCTGGTAAGGGATCAGGACCTTATCAAGGAGGGGCATGGTAATATAAGGCGGTACCAGACCAGCGGCGATACTGGCCACGCTCAGCAGAAAGCCTATGGTGATCATGCCGGTCCAGGGCCGGGCAAATTTAAACAACCGGAATAACGATCGTGCCGGCGGAGGAGCAGCCGCAGGAGCGTAGTCCAACAGTACCGCGTGTTCCCCATCGCACGGCACCCCCGTGGTAGTTTCCGTTAAGGATGAGGTCGCGTCGGCTTTTTCTTTATCGCTTTCCTTAAGCTCCAGAAAGCGCTCTACCAGACGATGCGCGTGGACTTTTTGACTGGTGGTGAACTTCCACCGGGTAAGCAGATGAGCGGTATCGAGAAGATGAAGGGTTCCTATTCCTTTGTGCTCAGTAGCCCGTAAAGAGACGATCGAGGTGAGTGACCAGGTCTTGAAAACTCTATCGCTATCGGGCGCGTCCCCTTTTTTTGTCCTTCTCAAGAACTTTGAAATAAATGATTGTGAAAAAGCATGGTGCTTTGCCTGAGGGTGGGGTTGAATGCTGATCAGCGCGCGGTTGGTGAGGACGACCAAGCCATAGGCATAATGGAGACGGCTGTCTAAGTCCGGCGCAAACCAGGCTAACGGGATCTCACCCTCGCTCAAGAAACCGTTTATCTGTGCTTGGAACTCAACCGGGAATTCCTTAATCTCAGACAAGTAATAAAACTCCTTTTTTCGTTTTGAGGTGATTTATCGAGAACACGGATTAGATTTTGAGGTTTCATGCAGGGTGTGGATGAGTGCTAAGATAATTTTGAAGATGCGCTATGGTTTCGTCAACAACATCTGCCTGGATCACCACTAATGTATTAGGACGCAAAAACCGCAAACCTTGGTCGATCGCGTTGAGTGAACCATAAACCTCCATGATTTCCTTAACCCGCGCCGTGCCGTTCATGCCCTTGCGAAACAGACCGATAATTTCTCCTTTTTCCCGCCCCCGCATATAGTGACCTTCATAGAGAATAACCGAGTCAAACGCTTCACCAAGGAGTAATCCTTGAAGAATAATATCGGAATCACGCCGGTCGCCCGCGGTGGAGTAAACAATGGTTCGATGGGGCGACGAAAAATTATCAAGGGCTTCGATGATAGCTTCTAACGACGAGGCATTATGCCCATAATCAACCACCATGGTAGCGCCATTGAGCTTTACCAGATTAAACCGGCCCGGAACGTTGTCGATATCAGCGGTAAAGGATGCCACCGAGGCCACGATTTTTTCCAGGGGTATCCCCAAAGACCACGCCGCCGCGATTGCCGCCAAGGCGTTTTCGATCTGGAATCGCACTCTGCCGTCAAGGGTAAGGGGGACGCAGTCAAGCGAGACCAGGTGTTGCTCTTGATCTCCGTCGGCAAGGATAACAGCGTCATGTCGCATGAATACCGCGCGGCCGGATTTGCGGCGGTGTTCCACGATCACCCGGTGGTCTTCGTTGCAGGCAAAAAATACTACCCGGCCCGGACAGTAGGGTGCCATCGCTGCCACCAAAGGATCAGCGGCATTCAGCACCGCGGTGCCTGTCCCGGGTGTAACCGCTTCTACTACCGTTCTTTTTACCACCGCCAATTTTTCCACGGTGTCGATGTCATACTGATCGAGATGATCTCCTTGGCCGATATTGGTTACTACCGCGACATCGCAGAAATCAAACCCTAACCCTTCACGGAGAATACCGCCTCGTGCCGTTTCCAAAACTGCGGCTTCGACGACCGGATTCAACAAAACCCCCCGCGCGCTCTGAGGCCCGCTGCAATCCTCATTGTCAATCCGCCGTCCGTCTATGTAAACCCCGTCAGTGCACGCCATTCCCACCTTAAGACCACTGCCGTTGAGGATATGAGCGATAAACCGTGTTGTCGTGGTCTTGCCGTTTACGCCGGTTACGGCAACGATGGGAATTCTTCCGGTTTCGCCTTCAGCAAACAACGTGGAGATGATTGCCTCCCCCACGGGCCTCGCGATCCCGTGAGAAGGCTGGGTGTGCATCCGTAAGCCGGGAGCGGCATTAACTTCCACGATTGTTCCTCCCTGTTCTCCCAGCGGACGGCTGATGTCCGAAACAATCAGGTCGACCCCCGCCACATCCAAACCAACCACCCGCGCGGCATCAATCACGGCCGTGGCCGCCTCAGGATGAACCTCATCAGTCACATCAATAGCAGTTCCCCCGGTGCTGAGGTTAGCGTTGCGGCGAATGAGAACCATCATCCCCGCGGGAGGTATTGACTGCACGGTAAGCCCCTGTTCGGCGAGCACCGCCATTGAAACCGAATCGAGGGGGATTTTACTCAGGGGAAGCGCGTGGTGATTGCCCCGAAGAGGGTTTTCATTCTCCTTCTCGATCAGCTCAGAAACCGTATGCGTTCCATCCCCAATCACGTGAGCAGGCTCCCTCCGCGCCGCGGCAACCAATCGATCTCCCACCACTAACAGACGATAATCCTGCCCGGGAATAAATTTCTCAACCAGGACCGACGACCCTTCGGAGGCTGCGGAGGTATAGGCGGTAATGACCTCTTCCTGACACGTGAGATTCACGGAAACACCTCGTCCTTTATTGCCATCAAGCGGTTTGACGACCACCGGCAGACCAATGTCACTCGCCGCCGCCCAGGCATCTTCTTCATTGTGTACGATCCGGCCTTTCGGCACCGGAACACCCACTGCCTTCAAAAGCGTTTTGGTTACTTGTTTATCCTGGGCAATCTCTTCGGCAATCGCCTTGGTTTGATCGGTCTCGGAAGCAAGGATGCGACGCTGGCGAGAGCCGTATCCAAACATGACAAGACTGCCGGAATTAAGTCTGCGCACCGGGATTTTCCGGGCGCGGGCAGCTTCTACAATCGCCCGGGTACTTGGCCCCAGGCAAATATCCTGGGCGATATCCTTTAAGCGATTTATCTCGCGTGATATATCAAAAGGGATATCGTGAACTGCTGAAAAACAAACCTCTGCCGCTACCTTCAAACACTCTTCGGCGAGCGCCTCTTCTTCATATTCTATGGCAATTTTGTAGACTCCTTGCTCAGATGTTTCCCGGCTTTTCCCATAACCAACATTGGTTCCTGCTAAGGTCTGCAGCTCTAAGGTAATATGTTCCAAGATGTGAGCGAGATACGTGCCGTCATGCAAGCGAGCGAAAAACCCACCACGCTCACCGCGACTGCACCGGTGTTCGATCATGGTGGGCAACCAGGTCATAAGGCGTTCGTTAAATCCCGGTATCTCATTGGAAGGAATATCATTAAATTGTTTAAGGTCTACCCATACCTCGAGTACCGGGAAATTTGCCCAAATATTAGGGCCGCGCAGGGTCAGCACCTTACGAATTTCCATGAATGGTAAGGTGCTGATTCTACTGCTATTACTACCATCATCCTTGTCCATACCAATCCTTTCCAAACACCAGTTAATGGAACTAATTTCCCCGCGAAATCATCCCACCATAATTTTTTTTAATTAGACAAAAAGTAGGTAATTCACTTTATCGAAATTTAATACTTTTTCAAGGAAATTATAGTAAGCTTTAAAAAGAAACCTTCAAAAATATCGGGTTCTTTATGGGATAAAGGAAATTTTCTTTTTTTTGGCAAAAAAAATTATCCCCTGAAACATATTGATTTTAATTGGTTCTTTGTGTTTGATTTTTTAAAGCGGCTGGGTGGTTATCCTTGCTTCATTTGGCATAAATCTTTTTTTTAATTATTTTCAGTTGGTTAGAACTCATAAATCAGAGGTCAAGGAAATTGAACCGTGTTTTAAAAAGTGATACTCTTGGTGGCAGACAAATTATGTCCCTATCTATCACAGGAGGCGAAGATGAAAAAAACATCTCTTATACTTATCGGTTTTCTTTTATTTTTTGCTGCATCCGGTAATGCCGGCTTATTGGATACTATTAAGCAGGGCGCGGGGATTCCCCAGCAAAAAAGCTCGGATGATAGCACCATCGCGTCTGGCCTGAAAGAAGCCCTCTCCATCGGGACTAAAAACGCGGTAACGTCTGTCTCTCAAACGGACGGTTATTTTGGCAATGCGATGATTAAGATTCTTATGCCCGAAAAAATACAGAATGTTGCCAGTGTGCTGGGAAAGTTAGGCTACCAAAAACAGGTGGATGACTTTATTCTCAGCATGAACCGAGCCGCGGAAAAAGCCGCTCCCCAAGCCGCGTCACTTTTTGTCGGCGCGATCAAGGAAATGACCTTAGAGGATGCCAAAGGGATCCTTACGGGTAGTGATACTTCCGCGACCGATTACTTCAAGAAAAAAACCTCGGATAACATTTATACGGCCTTCAAGCCGATTATTTCTTCAAGCATGAATGAGGTCGGAGTTACCCGCTCCTATAAAACAATGATGGACAAATACACCGCCTTACCGTTTATGAAGTCACCGTCCCTTGACCTTGACCATTACGTAACCAACAAGGCGATGGACGGTCTTTTTTATATGATCGGACAGGAAGAGAAAAAGATCAGAACCAACCCGGCGGCACGGGTTACCGACCTTTTAAAGAAAGTCTTTGGAAAATAAAAGCAAAGCGCTCCCCCTACTCAATGAATAAAAAGGCCTGATTTTTTTCTCAGGCCTTTTTTGTTTTCTGCATCCTTTTTATCAACAACCCCGATCCGTTATTTTTATATCGACATTTACCTTGGTTAGAAATGAAGGGCGGGTCGAAATTTTCAACACTTCGATTTCATCTTATTAAAAATACTTCCTTTCATCTTCTCTTTAAAAATTTTTCGGTCCCATTTCAGGGTATGATTCCTAATCGCCAGAGGATCAAATTCCTTTTCAATCGTAACAAACCTTTCGATGGCATCAATGAGTGCATTACCATTCGGCTCATGAAAAAACAAGCCGGTGGGAACACTCCCCTCGGTTTTTTCTTTTTGATCATACGAGATGATCGTTTCTAATGCCCCTCCCCTGCCATAAGCGATCACCGGCCTTCCACTGGCCATAGCTTCCAACGGAACAATCCCAAAATCTTCTTCCCCCGAAAAAATCAGGGCCCGACATTTCGAATAGGCGTCAGCAACCACATCCTCCGGTAACCATCCGCAAAATTCAACATTCGGTCCAGCCTTCGCCTTGAGCCTTTTTTCCTCCGGACCGGAACCGATAATTTTCAAAGGATAGCCCAACCGATTGAACGCCTCAACCGCCAGATCAATTCTCTTATACGGCGCCAGGGAAGAAACAATAAGAAAATAATTCTCTTTCTGCTCGTGAATTTTAAATCGGTTACTATCCACCGGAGGATGTATTATCTCAGCTTCCCTTCGATAAAACTTCTTTATCCGATTCTCCACATGTTTTGATATGCACATAAAATGATCTACCCGCTGGATCGAGGTCACATCCCATATCCGCAGGTAATGGATAAAAAACGGTATCATTCTATTTCGTTTTTCCCTGAAATACTCATCATACATATCCCATGCATACCGCATCGGCGTAAGCACATAAGAAATATGGAGAGCATCCGGTGGAGTAATAATCCCTTTGGCCACGCAATGACTGCAGCTCAGGATAAGGTCATACCCTTTGAGATTGAAACTTTCTATCGCCATCGGGAACAAGGGAAGATATTTTCGGTAACCCTTTTTCGAAAAAGGGAGATTTTGAATAAAGGACGTCTTAATGGGCATTCTTTCGATACAAGGAGAAACAGAACCCGGCACGTGCAACAAAGTGTAAAGATCAGCTTGGGGAAAAAGTTCGCAAAAGATTTCAAGACACCTTTCCCCTCCCCGCATACCCGTAAGCCAGTCATGGATAATGGCTACTTTCACCAACGCGTTATCTCCTTTTTACTCTTCCTGTCTCTTGCCGGCAGTCTCTTTACGATTTTCTTTGCAAGAGCCTCAGATCGTTTTCAACCATCTCGTGAACAAGATCGCTAAACCGGTAGTTGTTGTTCCATCCGAGTTTCAATCGCGCTTTGGAGGAATCGGCCACGAGGTCGCAGATTTCACGTTGCCGGTAGTACATCTGATCGGTGACGACAAACTCCCTGAAGTCTAATCCTAAAGCATCAAACGCGGTTGTGGCGAATTCCCTCACTGAGTGGCCCTCACCGGTACCGACCACATAGTCTTCAGGAGAATCAGCCTGTAACATCATCCACATCGCCTTAACATAATCTTTCGCATGGCCCCAGTCTCTTCTGGCATCCAGGTTTCCCAATCGGAGTTCCTTGGCCAACCCAAGTTTGATTTTTGCGGCATGCGACGATATTTTCCGCGTTACAAACTCAAAGCCCCGGCGGGGAGATTCGTGGTTATAAAGAATGCCGTTGACCGCAAACAGACCATAGGCCTCCCGATAATTTCTGACCAAATGATACCCGGTAAGTTTGGAAATACCGTAAGAGGACCGCGGTCTAAAGGGCGTGTCCTCATTTTGAGGCGATTCTTTTGTGTTACCAAACATTTCACTGGAAGCGGCAAAGTAAAAGCGGCATGAAGGAACGATCTCTTTTATCACGGAAAGCATATTATGGATGTCATTGATATTGGTCAACAGGGTAGAAAACTCGTCACTAAAAAAATCCGCGACAAAACTCTGGGAAGCAAGATGGTAACATTCATTTGGCTCGACTTTCTTGACAACAGTGGAAACGCTGGGATAACTGTCAATTGACCCTAAATGAATGCTCAGGCGGTCCATAATATGGATGATCCGTGACATCCGGTGTTCGGGATCTTCAATGGCCGAGCGCCGCACAATGCCATGAACTGCATAGCCCTTTTCAAGCAGAAATTCCGCGAGATAACTACCGTCCTGCCCGGTAATACCGGTGATCAGTGCTCTCTTCATCTGATCTTTTCCCCTTTTACGTACCTAAACATTCTTCAAAAATTTTAAGATGCTCTTTTGCCGCCCTTTCCCAGCTGAAAAGCTTCGCTCTCTCGAGTCCCTTCGCTCTCAGGTTTTGCCTCATCACCTCATCCGTGAGCACCTCATGTATTCCCTGAGCGATGCTTTCCACATCATAAGGATCAACATACCGTACTGCATCCCCACAAACCTCGGGAAGGGAACCCGCCCTTGATGTAACTATCGGACAACCGCACGCCATGGCCTCTAAAGGAGGCAAACCAAACCCTTCGTAAAGAGAAGGAAAAATAAAAGCCGCTGCCTCGGAATAAAGGTGGGGCAAATCCTCCTCAGGCACATAGCCCAAAAAAATAATTTTATCCTTTACTAAAAGCTTGTCAACCCTTTTCTCGATACCCGGATAAAAGTGAGGGTCTTTCTTGCCTCCAATGACAAAGGAGAGGTCGGTTAGATTCAACCGAGCAAATGCCTCGAGGCTCCTTTCCAGGTTTTTGTAGGGCCTCATGTCCCCGATATAAAGCAGATAGTTTCCCAGGCCATACCGCTTTTGCACCACACCCTTTTCCCGCGGATAAAACCTCTGCTTATTATATCCCTCAGAGATCACATAGATGGGTTTGTCCTTAATCGAATAGTAGGTAATTATATCCCGCTTCGTGTTTTCAGAAGTGCAGATAACGGCCCGCGCTTTCTTTAAAAGAAGCGGCACCGTATAATAAAAATAATATTTCATCCTCGGGTACATCTCCGGATATTTCATGGGTAAAATATCATGCATCGTTATAATCTGTTTCAAAGGGGAGAACAAAATGCCCTCAGGAACAGTAGAATACAGTAACGATGCATTTTGTCTTCTTGATTTAAACGGCAGCATTGTTTGTTGCCAGAGAACCCTCATCAAATGCCCCGTGAACCCCAAAGCAGGTGACGTAAGGGGACTCACCCGGGTTACCTTTTCAGGATACATCTTCTTTAAGGCAGGAGAACTTGAATATACAGTAAAATCATAGTCGCACTCGGCCTTCAGTAATTCGAGAACCAGCTCATGGGTGTAGACTCCCAGACCGGTGGGGTTTTCATGGCCAAAGGTGGCATTGATGGCGACTCTGCTCTTATTGCCTTTCATGGAGTGATCGTTCTCACTACCCGGGATAATGTTTCTCTGGCTGCGGTAATTGAGGAGCGTAAGACATCGGGCTCCCTCCTCAAAACGAAATAACCGCAGAGCGCCGCAACGAATATTTCGGTGGCTAAGGTAGCCCAGGCCGCTCCAACCGCGCCCCGGAGGGGTATAAGAAAATAATTGAGTATGATATTTAACCCTGCCCCCAGGAGAGCCGCCAATAAATAGAGCTTGTTCAGGTCGAGAGCGACAAGGGATTGGGTCGTTAAATGACCAAGGAAAACCGGGAGAATGACTAAAGCGAGCGTCTGCAAAACCGCTATGGAGCCAAAAAAATTCGGTCCGTAGACGAGCCTTATCAGACCCGGGGAAAACAGATAAAGCGCAATTGATGTCCCTAAACCAATACCTCCCAGGATAAAAAGGAGTTTCCCGAATATCTCTTTAAACCTGTCCCGCTTGGCAAGCATGGGAAAAAACACGATCATGATGATGCTGGGTATAAAGAAAACCCCTTCCATAATCCTATAGGCAACATTGTATACGCCCACCTCCATATCACCTCTCATCATTCCCAACATCACGCTGTCAATTCTAAAATAGATGAGCCAAAGAAAAGCAATCCCCCCAAGCACAACCCCCTCTTTAATCAAATTATTATACCTCAGAAGATCCGTTTTACTTTTTAAAATCTCCTTCAACTGTGGCCGTGATATAACGAGTAAAAGCACTATTCCAAAAAGAGCAGAACACGATAAAGTCACTGATCCCAGCAAGGCATTCCTGAATCCTAAAAACCAAAAGACGAACAGTAATCCCAGGGCAGAGATCTTTTGAACCGGGACAATGATGCCCTCAAGTTTCATATTTTCAATGCCTCGAAAAAATGCAAAGATCACGTTTTGAAAAGAGATTATTACGAAATAAGGAAAAAGCAGAAAAAGCGCATTGCGATCAACCTTCAAAAACAAAGAGGCTATAAAAAGGAGAGGAAATGCGGTTAAAGCCGCAATTAGCCTAATGATGAACGCCTTTTTTACCACATCCACTTTGCCCCGACTTACCCATTTGGCAATGATGATATCTAATCCCATCTCGACCAGGGGCTGAACGATAATAAAGGAAAGGGCCAAAGCAAAGGAAAACTTCCCATACTCTTTAAGACCGATGGAGAGGGGAAGCAATAAATAAAATAAAAAGATCGAAACCTTGCCGATCCCCTGTCCAAAGAATTGCCATCTGAGATTCTTAGCTGCCTTCATGCTGAGAGTTTCCCGCCTCGGCCAGAAAATAAAGCCCGATAGTTGTAAAAGTAAAATCATGCATAAAAAAGTCCACCATTTGGGACGCGAAAATCATAATCAAAGGAATTCCGATAATCGGACAATACAAATCCGCTCTCTTAAGCAGACTATAAATAAAGACAAGGAATAGTAAGAGACCGGGAATCCCCAACTCAACCAGGAGATTTAAAAACAAATTATGCGTGTGATAACCTTCTTCCTTACGAATCCGCTTTCCGATAATCTTTTCAAACACCTCTATCCCCACACCGGTGATGGGTCGTTTTCTGATTTTCATCAGCGCTGCTTTCCACAACACAAATCTTGACGTTGATGTCCGCCGTGGAGTAAAAAATGCCGGGCTTTTGAGTTTTTCTACTACTACCACCAAACTTTTTTTCCTTAAATGCTTCTCCAGAGGGACCACTTTGCTCCCTCTTATCCCCAATTGATGAGTAGAAACGGGAAAAAACAAAATACAAAAAACCAAAAAACCCACAATAAAAAAACCCTTTCGTAATGTGATCACCTTATAGAGCCATGCCAGAAAAATCCCTGCGGGCAGAAGAAGCCACGAATTTCTGCTGGCTGCGAGAGCAATCACTATCGTGAACAGAAAGAGACCCAGATAAAATTCAAAAGTCGAAATAAATTTCTCTTTACGCAATATTAATCCCAGAAGTATTCCGATACCCATAAGAACCCCAAGCTGGTTAGGCCACTGCATGAGGGAGCTGATTCGGGGATATACATCCAAGGAATGCGGGGACCTAAATAAGGGAAAAAACCATAGATCATGAAACAAATATTCTACGATACCGAATACAGCGAGAAGTATCAAAAAGCGAAGTATCCAGCGATAGTAGGAAAACGGTTCTCGTTTATTATGTGTCAGGATTAAAAAAGCGACCAGCACGATGAAGTGGATGGAATACTTTACACTATACGTGAAGGCTATACCGTGAAAGTTACTAAAGAGCGCCGAAACCCACATCCAGATATAGAACAAAAATAAAAAAAACAATGCCTGGCGATGATATCTTAATGTTTCTTTGCATTGCCCTAAATTGAGCGCAACCAAGAGAATTGCGCATAGAGGGAGTAAAAGATTATACACGCCATAGCCAAGACCAGGAAGCTTCACGTGTACAAAAAGCGAAGAAAATAGTAAGAGCACAAAAACCATCTTACTGGCCTGCAAAGAACTTTCTCTGCAGGCCTCAGGAAACATCCTCAAGGGTCTCGCCGCGTTCATAATAACACATGGAAAAAGGGTGAATTTAACGGATAGCTTTGTATGACTACCCCTCCTTTTTTATAGAAAAAAGTTACTTTATTCAACACGTTAATTTTCAAAAAGTCAACCAAATTATTCCCTTTATTATGAAGAAAATATGGTCGGGTAATTAGTCTCAGTCCTTCACGCGCTTCCAAAATCTCTGTAATTGCCTCACCGTCAACACCCGCACATTTTACAGTGAAGGTCGCAGTGGTTGGTTAGTTCTATATCAACTACTGTTGGTGCAAAACAACGAAACCGCGAAAAAACAAAGGGAACCAATCTTAACGACTGAAAAAAAGGGGTTGTTTTAATCTTTTGAAAAGAATGTAGTAAAGCCAGAGTGGGTGAAGAAAATTTTAGTTCACTTTTTTTTCAATCAAACTCTCAGTAATTGTTGTACCAACTTTTTTCCCTCGTTGGCGGTCGAGAGCGGCTTTGAGGATCTGAACACGCTGGTTAATGAAACTGCGTTTTATGATACCCTTATTCTGTTTATGAAGACGCCGGAGAAGAACCAAATCAGGCAGTATGATCATCGAGAGACCTTTCTCCATCGCTCTTAGGTACCAACTCATGTCGGTTCCTACGACCCATTGAGTTTCAAAGAGACCAACTCGAAAAAAAGCTTCTCGCTTGATGAGCATTGCCTGCATCAAATGTCCTGGCAGTAATTCATCAGTACAGCGTATTTTTTTTCTCTCACTTTCATCCATTTCCGGACTGTAGAATTGTTTTACGTACCCAGTAACGATATCCGCGTGAGGATTGGCATGAAAAGCGGTCATCTGAAGTTCGTTTTTATTTTTCGTCCAAAGATCATCAGCGTCAAGAAAGGCAATAAATTCGCCTTGAGCGGCAACAATACCGGCGTTTCGAGCTGCCCCAAGCCCCTGATTGGTTTGATACATATAGCGGAGGTTTTGATAGGATCGAGCAATGTCAGCAGTATTGTCGATTGACCCATCATCAATAATGATCACCTCAAATGGTTGATGTGTCTGGGCCAACACACTATCAATCGTTTCTGCTAAATAACGCTCGCCGTTATAAACCGGAATAATAACACTTATCACCCTTGTTCCTCATCAAGAGAAGTTGATTTCTTCGTCTGGCCCTTGCTCCGCTGGCGGTCAATCGAAGATTTTAGTGCCCTCAAAACATCGTGACGCATTTCATCTAAATGATGCGTTAGGTTCCGGTCGTGAACCCGGTAAATTAACAGCGTCTCCGGAAGAACGGCCATGGGAATTCCGGCATCCCTGGCCCGTGCTAACCATTCCGCATTTTCGGCGAACTTGTAATCTGGATTATAATAACCCACCGTCTCGAAAATATTTTTTCGTGCGACTAAGGTACTCGGTATAAGCCCCGGGCTGTCGTGTTCAATATACCATGATGGCGTTTTAACCCCTTCTTCAATGATCATTCTTCGGTGAGCATAAACAAACCCCACATCAGGGTGTTGGGCCAAATACGAAACTTGCCTGCTTAATTTTTCCGGCATCCACATATCATCGGCATCGAGAAAAGCAAGAAACTCCCCTTGGGCCGCGGCAATACCGGTGTTCCGGGCACCTGAAAGACCCTTATTTTTCTGGAAGAGATAACGAATATTCTTGTAGAAGCGCGCAATTTCAGCGGTGCCATCGGTTGAGCCGTCATCAACAACAATAATTTCAATTGGGCGATAGTCCTGAGCCAGCACGCTTTGAATGCTTTCCGCCAAATAACGCTCGCCGTTATAAACCGGAATAATAACACTTAATAAAGGTCCTTGCATCACTCACATCCTTTCCGGAAAACAAATAATACCTCAGGGTTCATCACGCCCAGGCATTCACAGAATTATCATTTTTTGAAAGTAAATCTAAAATAATATCCGGCACGTTATCAGTATTTTTCCCAAGTTCTAAAAAATAACCTGGCAGGTGTCTGTTTAACCGGGCCATAAAGGATAGATCTTCCTGGGTCGCGCCCCGTAACTGCAACATTGTACTGGGCGCAAAAGCCAATAAAGTGTCCCTTGGCGAAGCCGGGGTCAATCTGGTTTTTTCCCCACCTGTGATTCGTGGCACCAAGAGAGCGCGAACCGGAAAACCTCTTGAAATTTTTTCTGGCCAGTGTCTGTTTAAAAAAAGAAGGGCCTTCTCCTCCGCAAGCCGCTCTATATTCTCTGCTGCTAATGCCAAATGAGGAAATCTTTGAAGACCTTTCTCGTCGATCTTGGCAGAGGAATAAACACTGTGGGCGTAAGGATGCGAATCCCTGTCCACCAGACAGTAATCATCACTTACGTAACAAAGTTTCGATTGCAGACAGGCTAAAGCGGTCGTTGACTTTCCGGAACCGCCTTCACCGACCAGCAGTATACCACCTGTATCTATGCCGATAGCTCCGGAATGCAGTAACTGAAGCCGGTGATTATTCGCCCACCATTGAAAAAGAGCGCGGAGCGGAGAACTTCGCTCATAATACGAGATTTTGAAGACATCAGGAACCCAAAAAATGGCAGTATTCAGTTTTGTATCCAGCATACTGAGCGTGTCTGTTCCTACCTGGTAAGCTCCGCGAATCCGTTCATCATAAAAATATATGACCGGATTCGTTCCCTCGTTTGGACTTTGGATGTTTTTTGCCATCGTTACATTCTCATCCCAGGGAAAAGAGGGAATTTGTTTTTTTGTGGAAGCGCCATCCCATAAACAAACCGTCAACGATTGTTCCGGTACCCGTTCAGCAACTAAGTGTTCCAAGGCCGGAGATAGAGAGTCCACTAATGTTTGCCCCACAAAACGTAACCTTACCGTGTGATTGGCAATAGTATAAAATCGGTCTACAGCGCTTGTATCCTGTTCAGCGTCTAAAAAAACTCTGAAGGCTTCATTGAAATATGAAAGTAACAAAATAAATGACCCGGTAGAAGAGTTTTTCATGTGTCCCGTTTGTTATCCAAACGAGAGTTGAAAAGACAACACAATATTAGCAAGTAAACCCCGTTAGAAGGCTTTCACAGGGGGTAAATGCCCCGTGTAAAAAGTGTAAGAATCTTTAATTTTACCCCGTGCTTCTGCTCGGGGCATTTCTAGCGGGGTAAACCTGAACTTATTTTTTTATTTTCGCTCAGAAATAAAATAAAGGTACTGACATTTCTTCACATTATTCAGGTTTGTTTTTAGGCCAGTCGGTGTAATCAATTTCATGAATTGGGTCTACCAACAAAAAATCCTGCATGTTAGTAAATTTACTGAGAACCGGGAACTCGAAAATGAGTTTTTCTGTTTCGGAACCGATGGTATTTTTGTTATGAAAACTTTTGGTGCTTTCGGTTTTTTGCGTTTCATCCGGAACAATCAGTCCCTCCTCTTTTAATTCGCTCAAAAATTTTTTTACCGCATCTTCAATAGTCGAAAAGCTCTCTACGTATCGCTGAGAAATCTCCTCGATGATTTCAGTCTCCGAAGCACGGTTTTGTATAAATCCCCAGATATCTGTCCCAACCTTTTCACAGCTATAGTAATTACCACTATCAAGATTAATTAAGACAAGTTCATCATCAAATTTCTCATAGACGACGCTCGGTTTATTAATTCTAAATCGCAAATCTTTGTTCATTCTCTGTTTCTCCTCTTAGTTTTCATTCAGTGTTGATCTGCCGGTTAACTCAAGCACCAAAAAACGAGGTCCCATTCACCACCTACCCTACGCGATTTTTAAAACCTTAGCGCCTCTAATTTTTCGTTCCTTAAGTTCTACCAGCGCTTGATTTGCCTCCTCCAGTCTGAATTCCTGAATCTCAGGCTTTATCGGAATTT
>DATEXU010000195.1:0-4788 GCA_035256645.1 Thermodesulfobacteriota bacterium
TGAACTGTTCGGATTCACATCAAAAGAAGACTTTATTAATACTCACCCAAGCAATTTTTCTCCACCCACACAACCGGACGGAAAAGACTCTTTTAGTGCTTCTCTGGAACATATCAAAACCGCTATTGCAAAAGGGATTGATTTTTTTGCGTGGGTACATAAGAAGGCCGACGGGACGCTTTTCCCCGCAGAGGTAAAGCTCAGCCGCCTGCCCTTGGGAGAGGGGGTGGTGGTACAGGCGTTAGTGCGTGACATCACCGAGCGCAAACAAGCGGAAGAGCTATTCAGAAGTCTGGCGGCAAATTCACCGGTTGGCGTTTACATTGTCCAGAAAGGGAAATTCGTCTACATTAACCAACAGTTTCAGCGAGATATCGGCTATCGTGAAGACGAATTATTAGGCATGGAAGCACAGAGCCTGGTAATCCCTGAAGACCGGGAAACAGTCAGGAATAACGCCATTCAAATGCTTAAAGAAAAACGTATCGTTCCGTACGAATTCAGAGCAATCGACAAAAATGGAAAAATTAAGTGGGCTTTAGAGTCAATCGCGTCTATTCAGCACCAAGGAAACCAGGCAATTATAGGCAGCTATCAGGACATCACCGAACGCAAGCGGGCGGAGGAAGAGAGCAAAAAATACCAGACCCTGTTTGAAACCTCAAATGACGCGATTATGATGCTTGACCGTGATGGTAAATTTTTTGATGGCAACAAAGCCGCTTTTGAACTGTTCGGATTCACATCAAAAGAAGACTTCATTCAAATACCCCCCAGCGAATTATCACCCCCAACACAACCTGACGGAAAAGACTCTTTTAGTGCTTCTCTGGAACATATTGAAACCGCTCTTGTAAAAGGGTCAGATTCCTTTGAGTGGGTACATAAAAAGAAAGATCGAACTCTCTTCTCAGCCGAAGTACGGCTTAGCAGTTTGCTTTTAGGGGAGAAAACGGTTTTGCAGGCATTAGTGCGCGACATCACCGAGCGTAGACAGGCCGAGGAAGAGCGTGAAAAACTAATTCTTGAACTACGTGCTTCACTTGAAAAAGTTAAAACTTTGGGTGGCCTGCTGCCTATTTGTGCAGCCTGTAAAAAAATACGGGATGATAAAGGATACTGGAATCAAATCGACTCATATATCCGGGATCATTCTGAAGCAGAATTCACTCATGGCATCTGTCCGGAGTGTATGAAGAAGCTTTATCCGGATTTTGAAATTGTTGAATAGCTTCTCTATCGTAGGCAGACCAAAACAAGATTACTCCCGGCGCCTCATTTCTATAGCTAAGCTTAATCAGTTGGCAACAAACTCAACAATGCCAAATTAAATTTAAAGTTTTAAGGCTTAAGGATCAAACGAACAACTTAAAACTTAAATCTTAGATCTTAATTCTTATTCCTCCGCAATGTTCTGTAATTTCTCCTCAAATATCGCTTCTTGTCTCTTGAGTAAGTCGGTAAGTTTTTCGAGCTCAACAAAAAGGGCATCAACGGTTTTTTCGCACTGGTGCGTTGCCTGGGCGAGTTCGGTGATTGCCGAACCGTGGTGTTTACTTAACGCCTCCTGCGTTGCGTTGGCAAGGCGATTCAGCTCCTGCTCCTGGCTTTCTATTTCCTGCTCAATCTTTTCGATGCGCTGTTTAACGGGATTCAAAACTTTAGCGCGTTCGGTAATAATAACCGAGCGTTTGCGCCGCATTTCTTTTTTATTCCGCTTATCGCCCGATTCTTCATTGGGTTTATCTTTAAGCGCAGTTTTTTCCCTTTCTTCATCTTCGTGCCACCCCCCCTGTTCTAAGAACCGCTGATAGCTTCCTTCAAAAAAATACGGGCCTTCTTTATCAAATACAATCAATCGTTCCGCCAAAGCGTGGAGAAACATCTCATTGTGAGTAACCAATAACACGGCGCCCTCAAAACTATCTATGGCCTCAAGCAAAGCATCGGATGATTCCATATCGAGGTGGTTGGTAGGCTCATCAAGAAGCAGAAGATTAAGAGGAGTAACGAGGAGTTTGCCCAGCATTACCCTGCTTTTCTCACCGCCGGAGAGCACCTCTATTTTCTTAAGCGCGGCATCCCCCCCAAACATCATCGCGCCACAGATATTGCGGGCCATCTGCCGATCAACACTCACATGCGAGGCAAGTATTTCCTCCTCTATTGTTCGGGACTCCACCAGGTTTTTGACATTGGTTTGTTCAAAGGCACCACATGCCGCTCCTGGGTGTTGAGCGATCTCACCGCCTTGCAGGACGAGCGTTCCCGCCAGAAGCTTTAAAAGGGTAGTCTTTCCCTTCCCATTGTTCCCGATAACGCAGACCCGGTCTCCGGCCTTAATCGTAAAACTCAAGTTTCTGACAAGAGGTTTCGTGGCGTCATAAGCAAAAGAAAGGTCCTGGGCGCCCAACACATACTTTCCCTGAAATGGTTTGCTCCGAAAGGCAAACTCAAGATTTTTAAGGTGCTCAAGTTTTTCTTTTTTTTCCATTTTCCCAATGGTCTTAATGCGGGATTGAACAAGATTGGCGAGTCGCGCTTTTGCCCGGAAGCGGGTGATAAAAACTTCAATTTCCCTCCGACGCTGTTCATCTTTAATCCGCGTTTTTTCGTGTATTTCCTCTTCTTGAGCTATCTGGCTGTAATATTTTTCGGTAACCCCTTCGGTTTTTCTGATTTTTTGGCGATAAATCCCCATGGTGTGGGTCACCAGCTTATCCATCAGGCTCCGGTCGTGGGTAATGAGCAAAAGCTCATGGGGCCAGTCAAGTAAAAAACGTTCCACCCAGCGGATGGAGGTTATGTCAAGATAATTGGTAGGCTCATCAAGCAGGAGCAAGTCAGGATCCGATACAAGTACTTTAGCCAGATTCAGTCGGACCTGAAAACCCCCGGAAAATTCCCAGGGTGGTCTTTTCATGTCCGCCAGTGAAAAACCCAGCCCCATAAGAATTTTTTCTACTTTCCAGTAGTGGTCCCGCTCCCCTTCGGGAAGCCCCTTCATGCCCTCCTGGAGTAGGGTCTCTTCCGTAAACTCCAAGGTTTGTCGCACATAACCAATGCGGTATCCTCGGGGAATGATGACGCTGCCCTCATCAGGCGGCTCTTCACCCACAATGATCCGAAAAAGGGTGGTTTTCCCATGGCCGTTACGGCCCACTAATCCAACCCGTTCGCGGGGGTTAATCTTGAAGTTCACCTGGTCAAAAAGAAGTTGATTACCAAATCGCTTGAAAAGATTTTCTACGCTGATCATAGTTCATCGTGCCAATAAACCCGGTTAGAAGATTTTCACACGGGGCATTTATCCCGTTAGAAAATTTTCTAATGGGATTCATTCCGCTTGCCCCGTTAGATATTTGTATCTAACGGGGCCCGTTCGTTATAAAGCATATTCTTTTTCTCACAATTAAGGGAGCGATTTCAAGAAAATATACCGAGGAGACCCCCGTTTCTGAAAAAAATTGATTGTGTGCGCTGTGCAAGCAGGTTTTAAAAACTCTTTGCATAACCAGGCATCATTGTTTTACCTCGAACAAAATGAATGCGTAAGTATCAGCCGTATTGACAGGCGCAAAACTAAAATTTTATGTGATTTATTCGTTGGGGCATTGACAACCCTTTCAAAAATGATAAGATCATGCCTGTCCGGAAAGTTTAAGATTATGCCACCCGGGATTGGTCGAACTATCTCTTTTGATTTGACACCGGCTTGCCCGATGAGTACTTTTCCGAACAATTTATGATACGAGGGACACGATAGCAGAAGCGCAGGAGCGCTCTCTCAACTTCTAACCGCCATTTTCACACGATAAGGCACATGATGAGTAAAAACTCAATGCCTTGCTTCCAGGATTATTCGCACTCTCAAACTGCAAGGAGATCCTCTTTAAAAAGGATTATCAAAAAGCTAAGACCATCTATTTTTAGTCTTTGTGTTGTCGCCTGTTTAGGCTGCGTCATGAGTGATGCACCTTCGCGTGATATAAAGACAGTGGCGCATGACTATATCCCGAAACTTGAAAAAAATTTACGCCGGAACATCGTCCCCTTCTGGCTGCAAAAAACTCTTGATCCGACAAACGGAGGCTACACAATCAATTTTGGTCTCAACAGCGAACCCTTAGGACCGGGGGTCAAAATGATCATCACCCAGGCACGCCAGGTCTGGTTTTTTTCACGGTTGGTACGCGAAGGATACGGCGGCAAGGAATGCCTGGATGCCGCGGAATTAGGCTATCGGTTTCTCAAAGAGAAGATGTGGGACAAAAAACAGGGCGGGTTTTACTGGCAGGTCGATGCCACGGGAAATAAGGTTCTCCTTGCCGGGAAGATGATGTGCGGCCAGGCTTTTGGCCTCTATGCTGTATCTGAATATTATCTGGCCTGCAAAAAACCGGAGGTCCTGACTTTTGCGCGGGAAATTTTTGAGCTTATGGAAGCCAAAGCCCATGACTCAGTGTATGGGGGCTATTGTGAGACCTTTGCGGAAGACTGGACTGTCCCAACCCTCACTCGTTCCTATCTGGGAACGCCTCCTGACACCAAAACAATGAATACCCATCTCCACCTGCTGGAGGCTATAACTAATTTCTACCGCGCCAGCGCATTACCGCTCGCCCGCGAGCGTCTGCTGGAGTTAATCCATATTCAAAGCACCACAATGGTAAGAAAAAATGTGGGAGCATGCACGGATAAATACCAGCGGGACTGGACACCGATGCTGGATGGTGACAATGCTCAGGTTGCTTACGGTCATTCTCTGGAAAATATCTGGCTGCTCAT
>DATEXU010000196.1:0-2312 GCA_035256645.1 Thermodesulfobacteriota bacterium
CTTTATTTGGAAATGGTGTTGGCGCCACAGGAAATAGTAATGGCGGTCTGGCTTATCGTCAAGGGATTCAATCCATCTGCGATCGCTGCCCTGTTTGCAAAAACAGAATAACGGATTGATTTTACGCACTTTAGGACTGGCAGTCCTGAAATGACACTGGATTGCCAGTCCTGCAAAACATGAGCAACAAGTTTAATTCAACGAATCTCATCCATATCGTTCAAAAAAAGGAGAAAATAATGAACACAATCAATAAGATTACCGAAAAGCAAGTTGTAATGAAACAAGATCAAATCGGCAGTAAATTTAATCTCAAAGGAGGACTCAAAATGAAGGTTTGCGAAAAGTACGCGTGGGTGATATTACTAGCTGTAGGGCTGCTATGGTTGGTGGTTGGATTCGTTGCTGTGTTCCAGCCAGAAGGAATATTTGAGGGGGACGCCCAAGCTGTCACAAACATGCCTTGGAGTGAGCTCAAGGCTTCGAGTCCTATAGCCGCTAACTTTATTATCTTCATATACGGGCAAATGGGCCTACTCAAGATAAGCTGGACCTTTTTTGTTTTAGCCATTACCCTAACGGGCTACCGGAAGGGAGAAAAGTGGGCTTGGTACTTTATGTGGTCCGTTCCTGCCCTCTTGGTAAGCGATGCACTCTTCAGCAGTATCTTCATTGGTGACATCTCCCAAATGCTGCAGTTCATCCCGATTACGACCATAACGCTGCTGGGGCTCCTCCTACCCTACAGAAAGTTCTTCCCAAAATAGCCACCATCAGATTACCCAAAGATATGCAAAATAATATACAGAATGTGAAAATAAGATGAACAAAAAAATAATATTAAGCCTAGCAAAAATAATGTTAAGTTTAGTACTTGCGATTGTTGGTTATTTGTTAGGTATTGTAGCTGATGCGAATCATATTTCGGGTTCAGCACTTTTTGTTACCGCATGTTTAAGTAAAATATTGTTTTTCTCAATTGCTGTTCCACTTGCATACTCTGCTGGAAAAAATATTAGAAAAGAATCAAACACAACGGGGATTCCGGGTTTAAGATTTATGAGTTGGATTATGTATGGTGTTGCACTAACTCATTTTAGCCTATTTTTTTATTGGCCCTTGGTTGCAGCCGGAAATAGCCAACTCCCAGATGGACAGATAACTATAGACGCTGCGATGTTTTTTATCGCATCAATGTTAATGATTGCAGAAGCGTGGAACTCATATAAAAGCAAAGATTAAACATCTAATAAAGTTCTCGCGCGTGGGAAACCCCTTTCTCTTCTTCTTACTCTAACTTCTACTGTCCTTCATATATGAAGTCCGTTAATAAAAGGAGAAAAAATGAAAGCGATTGTATGTACAAAATATGGCCACCGGAAGTTCTTCAGCTCAAAGAGGTAGAAAAACCCTCTCCCAAGGACAATGAAGTCCTGGTAAAAGTACATGCCACCACTGTCACCATCGGCGACACCATCATGCGCAGTTTCAACCTGCCCGTCTCTGGCTGGCAAAAGCTCCTGGCACGTCTTTTCCTGGGGTGGCACAGTCCCAAGCGCCCCATTCTGGGGATGGAATTGGCCGGGGAGGTTGAATCCATCGGCAGGAAGGTGACCCGCTTCAAGCCCGGCCAGGCGGTTTTCGCCTCCACCTTCGCCGTCAATTTTGGCGGCCATGCCGAGTACAAATGCCTGCCCGAAAACGGAGTGATCGCTATCAAACCGGCCAATCTCACCTACGAGCAGGCCGCTGCCATCCCCGGCGCGGGACAGACAGCCTGGCAGTGTCTCAAAAAGGGAAAAATCCAGCCGGGGCAAAAAGTCATAATCTACGGCGCTTCCGGCGCGGTGGGCACGTATGCGGTCCAGCTTGCCAGCCACCATTTTGGGGCTGACGTGACCGGGGTGTGCAGTGGCACGAATTTGGAATTGGTAAAATCCCTAGGAGCGGGTCAGGTGATCGATTACACCCGGCAGGATTTCACACAAAACGGGGGGACATACGATGTGATCTTTGACGCTGTCGGCAAACTTTCATCTGCGCAGGGCAAAAGAGTGCTCAAACCCGGCGGCGTCTACATCAACGTTCACGCCGACTCAGACGGCGGCGATAAGCTCGAAAACCTGCTTTTCCTCAAAGAGCTGATTGAGGCGGGGAAGATAAAAGCGGTGATCGATAGGCGTTATCCATTGGAACATGTGGCCGAGGCGCACCGCTATGTCGAAAAGGGACACAAAAAAGGAAATGTAGTCATAACGATGAATTGATTATCATCCAGACCCCGGTGCCTTACGGGTAATCAAAGAAAAATA
>DATEXU010000197.1:0-2653 GCA_035256645.1 Thermodesulfobacteriota bacterium
TAGCTCCATCAACTGTTGGAGCAGGGGTTGGCGGTTCGCTGGCCTGGGGCTTTTTCAGGGATAACTTTAATGTTTTTAATAAGATTGCAGCCTTGGAAAAGGACGAAAAACTTGAAGTTATCTCCAGCCCCCGGGTTATGACCCTCGACAACCAGGAGGCTCTGGTTGAACAAGGTACTGAGGTACCTTACCTGAAAATAGATACTCAAGCAGGAGCCGCCGCCGGTACCAACCTTGCCACTACCGAATTTAAGAAAGTGACCCTTTCTTTGAAAGTAGTTCCCCATGTGACGCCGGACGGGAGTGTCATGATGGATATTGAGGCTAAAAAAGACCAAGTATCAGCACAGCTTGGCGCTGGGAACCAACCAGGCATTGATACTCGAAAGGCGATAACCAAGGTTTTAGTTCGAAGCGGGGATACCGTCGTGATCGGCGGCATTTATGAAGACACCAATCGGGATGTTCGTAACAGCGTTCCTTTTTTTGGCCGGATACCAGTTTTAAACTTTTTCTTTAAAGGCACTACCAAAAAGAGAGAAAAGACTGAAATGATCATATTTATTACTCCAACTATTATCCCATTCCCGAAGAAACCACTGGAGATGGCGCTTACCCCTGTGAGTTGAGGTAAAATTAAGCTTGCGTTATAATAAAATGCACCCTTTCACTACAGGGGTGCATTTTTTTTACAAAATGTCACTTGCAATAGATGTCAATTTCGCAGGTGATGCGGAATACGGGAGTAAAAAAGAATAAATGGATAGACTACGATTTCTTACCGCGGGTGAATCTCATGGGAAATCCCTATCGGTGATTATTGAAGGACTTCCGGCGGGAATCCTTTTGCAGTCAGAAGATATTGATTGTGACCTGAAGCGGAGGCAGGTAAGCTACGGTCGAGGCGGGCGGATGGAGATTGAGGAGGATAGAGTAGAAATCACTGCCGGAGTGCGGTGGGGAAAGACGCTGGGTTCTCCTCTTTGTCTGGTTATCTCCAATAAGGATTGGGTCAACTGGCAAGTCAAGATGTCGGTCAAGAAGGAAGATGAAAATCAGGCATTATGGGTTACGCGTCCGCGGCCAGGCCATGCTGACTTAGCGGGGGCGCTCAAGTATAATCAAAAAGATGTGCGCAATATTTTAGAGCGGTCGAGCGCGCGGGAGACTGCCGCACGGGTTGCGGTCGGGTCTGTATGTAAAGCTTTTCTTGAGGCGTTTACTGTCAGTTTTTACTCTTATACTAAATCAATCGGAGGGATTGAAGCAAATTACTCAGGAATGTCTTTTGTTGAAATTGTTTCCCGGGCAGAAAACTCCGAACTGCGTTGTGCGGATGAAGAAGCGGCAAAAAAGATGAAAATCCGGATTGATGAAGCCAAACAAAAAGGTGATACCTTAGGTGGTGTAACAGAAATCGTTGTCATCGGTCTTCCTCCCGGACTGGGGAGTCATGTCCATTGGGACCGAAAACTGGACGGGAGAATAGCGCAGTCGCTCATGAGTATTCAGGCGGTAAAAGGAGTGGAAATCGGACTTGGTTTTGAAAGTGCAAAGCGATTTGGTTCGCAGGTGCATGATGAAATATTTTATGAGACACCCTCCGGGGACAAGAGGTCATGGGGTTTTTTTCACAAAAGCAACAATGCCGGAGGAATCGAAGGAGGGATCACTAATGGAGAATCATTAGTGGTCAGGTGCGCGATGAAGCCTATATCGACGCTCATGAAACCTTTAAAGTCAGTGGACCTCGTGAGTAAAGAGCCGGTGGAAGCAGCAGTGGAGCGCTCAGACATTTGCCGTGTCCCGTCTCTGGCGGTGATTGGAGAATCAGTGGTTGCCTTTGAGATAGCGCGGGCTTTTTTGGAAAAGTTTGGAGGCGACTCGATCGAAGAGATCCGTTCTCATTATCACCACTATGTGGAAAGGTTAAAAATTTTTTAAGAGAAAACCGGGAGGGAAAAAGAAGTGAAAAAAATCTTAGTGCTTCATGGTCCCAACCTTAATCTTCTGGGAAGCCGGGAAAATGAAATTTATGGAGATCTCACGTTGGAGGAGATTAATAAGCGGATTAAAAAGTTTGCTAAAGAAAAAGGATTCGTGGTGGAATTCTATCAGTCTAACCATGAAGGGGAATTGGTAACCAAAATTCAGAAGGCAAAAGGGACTGTTGATGCTATGGTAATCAACCCCGCCGCGTACACGCACACCAGTATTGCTATTCGGGATGCGTTAGCAGCCGCAAAAATTCCTACTGTTGAGGTTCATCTTTCTAATATTTATCGCCGGGAAGAATTTCGCCAAAAATCTTTAACCGCCCCGATAGCGCTTGGAGTAATTTCCGGTTTTGGGGCCACCAGCTACCTTTTGGGGCTGCAGGCGGTCTGGGAACAGATTTCAGCAAAATAAAACGGCTTCGTAAAAAGTCAAAAAATGCTGTTTTTGTCATGCTGAGCTTGTCGAAGCATGATGTGCTATTAATTCACCCTTCGACAGGCTCAGGGTGACACCCGATGCATTAAGGATTTAGTTCATAGTTCACCGCTCATGGTTTATTGCTATCAGCTAAAAGCAAGGAAACTTAACCCTTAAAACTTTAAACTATCTGTTGTTCAATAGCGTCGATAGGCAGGATTAGTCTTTCCCTTGGCTC
>DATEXU010000198.1:0-2515 GCA_035256645.1 Thermodesulfobacteriota bacterium
CGGCAATTAAACAGCACAATATGTCATTCCCGCCCCCGCCTTCGCGGGGATAAACTCCAGCGGGAATCTATAAGTAATAATTCTGGATTCCGGGTCAAGCCCGGAATGACACCGAAGGATCATGGAGATATTTATTTGCCGGAGTAATATAATCTTCCGTATTAAGTTGGTGCTTAGGACTTCACTCAACAGCATGCATTTAAAACCAGCCAGGATTTTTCGTCGAAAAATTTTTTTCCAAAAATTGTCTACAAAGTCCTGGGGAACCAAAAAATGATACTGAATCGCGCTCCCTTTGATAAAGAAGAGGAGCACAGGAGTCACGGTCTTGAATAATGTAACAGAAAAAATCCTTGCTTTAAAGGAAAAACGAAAGGCGGTTATTCTTGCCCATAATTATCAGCTCGGAGAGGTTCAGGACATCGCAGATTTTGTCGGTGACTCTTTGGGTTTAAGTCAACAAGCGGCAAAGACTGATGCCAGGGTGATTGTGTTCTGCGGGGTCCATTTTATGGCGGAGACTGCGGCCATGCTTTCGCCGGATAAGATTGTGCTTCTCCCTGATCTTAATGCCGGCTGCCCGATGGCGGATATGATTAATGCCGAACAGCTTCGCGAAGAAAAAAAGAAACATCCCGGATCGCCGGTTGTGTGCTATGTCAATTCCACTGCTGAGGTCAAGGCGGAGTGTGATGTCTGCTGCACGTCCTCTAATGCTATTAAGGTGGTGGAACGTTTAGGGGATGAAAGGCCAATCATTTTTATCCCCGATCAATATTTGGGCGCGTATACCGCCTCCAAGACCAACAAGAAGCTTATCCTGTGGCCAGGGTACTGCCCCACGCATATGAAAATTGGTGTTGATGATATTATTAATCTTAAAAAAGAGCACCCGTACGCTGAGGTCCTGGTGCATCCGGAATGCCGTCCCGATGTCATTGCGCAGGCGGACTATGCTCTCAGTACTGATGGAATTATTAAACGGGTCGGCCAAAGTTTATCTAAGGAATTTATTATCGGCACGGAACTTGGTATCATCCATCGGCTTAAAAAAGAGAATCCGGAAAAAATATTTATTCCTGCTTCACCACGAGCGGTCTGCCCTAACATGAAATCAATTACCTTAGAAAAAGTTTTGTGGGCACTGGAGCGGATGGAGTTCCCGGTCACGGTTCCTCCGAATATCCGGGAGAGAGCCGTTCACGCGGTCAACCGCATGTTAGAGATTGTGTGATGTAAAAAGAAATAAATCTCATGGATAACGTTGCGGAAAAACAAATAAGGCTCGACAAATGGCTCAAAATCGCGCGGATCTTTAAAACCCGATCCCAAGCAAGTCATGCGTGTGATGAAAACCATGTGAAGGTTAATGGGGAGGTAGCCAGGGCGGCCAAACTGATAAAGCCGGGAGATAAGCTTACGGTTAAAGGGAAAAATCGCTATCGGGAGATTGACGTAGCAGATATTTCTTTTAAGAGCATATCCGCCAAGGAAGCACGAGAGCTTTACCGAGAAGAAGAACAAGAGAAATTACCGGAAGAATCTCTTGAGTTAATAAGATTAATTAAACGATCAGTTATTAAGTTTCCAGGGAGACCAACCAAGAAAGAGCGCCGGAACCTGATGAAGATTCGAGGATATTAATTGGTAAAAGGAGATACTCCATGAGTTCTGAGAAATGCGATAAAACGACTGAATGTCAAACCTGTAAGGTGGCTCATAAATGCAGTGAAGAAGAAAAAGAAGTCCACGAGCGAACACGGCTCAAAGCTACCATGGATTTGATAAAATATAAGTTCCTGGTTCTGAGCGGCAAGGGGGGAGTAGGTAAAAGCTCCGTAGCCGTCAACTTAGCGGTAGCTTTAGCGCAGGAAGGTTTTGAGGTGGGACTTTTGGATGCTGATATCCATGGCCCTAACATCCCCAAAATGATGGGGGTAGAAGAAAAACGGATCGAAAGCAGTCCCGATGGCCTTTTGCCCATCACGACAGAAAGTGGGGTCAAGGTTATTTCGGTGGCATTTATACTCCGCCATAGAGATGACGCGATTATCTGGCGAGGTCCTTTAAAACACAACCTTCTGAAAAGATTTTTAGGAGAGGTATTGTGGGGGGCATTAGATTATCTTGTCATCGATCTTCCTCCCGGAACCGGTGATGAAGCATTAAGCACCGCTCATCTCATAAAAGATGTCGATGGCGCTATCATTGTCACGACTCCTCAGGACGTGGCTCTTCTGGATGCCAGGAAGAGCATTACCTTTTTGCGCCAAATAAAAATTCCCCTTATCGGCGTGGTAGAAAACATGAGCGGTTTCACCTGTCCCCACTGTAATAAAGAAATAGATATTTTTAAAGTTGGTGGGGGTGAAAGAGCGGCTCAGGAGATGGGTGTTTCCTTTTTGGGGAGGATTCCTCTTGATCCCAAAATGGTTATCTGTTCAGATAGCGGCGTTCCGGTTGTGACTCAACACCCGGACTCGAAAGCAGGGGAAGCATTTCACAAGATTTCTCA
>DATEXU010000199.1:0-4637 GCA_035256645.1 Thermodesulfobacteriota bacterium
CTGAGCATAACAGCCCGTGACCACTATTTTTGCTTGAGGATTAACGCGATGTGCTCTTCTGATAAGCTGGCGGGCTTGAAAGTCGGTTTTTCCGGTGACGGTGCAGGTGTTGATCACATAAATATCTGCGGGTTCAGAAAAAGGGATAATGTCAAAATTTTTTTCTTCAAAACTTTCCCGAATTATTTCAGAATCGTATTGGTTGGCTTTGCAGCCAAAGGTGGCAATGGCAATCCGCATGATGATAAAATCCTTGAACTAAATTTGAGGTTATGGTAATAAAGGACGATAATTTTTTGACGGCTTCATTATTTTTTAAACCATTTCTATTTTAAAGGGATTTTTCTCACATGGCGATTATATCATCTTTTCGCGGCTATCTTTACAACAAAGAAAAAATTGGAAATCTGGAACTGGTAGTGGCTCCGCCGTATGATGTTATTAACGCTGAACAGCAAGCCTACTATTACCAGAAACATCCGCTCAATATCATCCGTTTAATTTTGGGGAAAGAAGGGTCGGGTGATAATGAAACGAGCAATAAGTATACCCGGGCCGCCCATTTTTTAGCAACCTGGCAAAAGGATGCGACCCTGGTGAGGGTTCCTAAGCCGGCGATATTTTTTTATGTCCAGGATTTTAAGCTTCCTTCAGGTGAATCCCGGAGAAGGAAAGGGTTTATTTGCCTTTTTAAGTTGGAGGAGTTTAGTTCCGGCGTAATCCTTCCCCACGAAAGAACGCTGAGCAAACCCAAGGTTGACCGCCTTAATCTCACCATGGCGTGCCGGGCTAATTTTAATCCGATTTTTTCTCTTTACTCAGACCCTGCTTTTACGATTGAGCGTCATAGTGATGCGGTTGAGGAAAAGCCTCCTTATCTTGATGTCACGGATGAAAATGGTGTTCGCCACAAACTGTGGGTTGTGGATGACCCGGAAGTAATCAAGGAAATAAAACAAGCACTGCACGATAAAAAAGTATTAATTGCCGATGGACACCACCGGTATGAGACCGCGCTTAATTACCAAAAAATTATGCGGGAGCAGTATCCCGGCTCAACGGGTGCCGAACCGTTTAACTACACCTTGATGTATTTTACCAACATGGATGATGCGGGCTTGGTGATCCTGCCTACCCACCGGTTACTTAAAAACTTTAAGTTTAACGCAAATGAATTTTTAAACAAGGCAAAAGAATTTTTTGATATCCAAGCCTTTCCCTTTGGTTCTGACACCGAGGAACGGGAAAAGGCGTTAGCTGCCATGCAAAAAGAAGCGAAAGAGCGCTATCTGGTTGGAATGGTGACCCAAAAGCAAAGCAGCCATGTTCTCTTGCGGCTCAAGGATTTTTCATTGCTTGATAAGGTTATCAACAGAGAGCTATCCACGGCGCTGCGCCTTCTTGACGCAAATATCATGGAGTTCTTAGTTTTTAATAACCTCCTGGGGATAAGCTGCAGTGATCCGCAATGGGAAGAACATCTCACGTTTGTGCATACTGAGCGCGAGGCGATTGAGTTGGTGAAATCAGGCGCGTGCGAAGTGGCCTTCTTGGTTAACCCTACCCGGATTGAACAGGTACGTGATGTTGTTGCCCAGGGGGAAGTTATGCCGCAAAAATCAACCTACTTTTTCCCCAAGCTTTTAAGCGGCCTGGTGGTCAATCCCATCAACCCCGAAGAAAAGATCGCATAAGCGATTTTCCCCGAGAAAATCAAAGCTTGAAATTTTTCTTTAATTATTCTAAACTTAAAAATAACAACCCGGTTGATTAAATTACCGCCAAGCTTTAATTTTTCGGTGGGGGCACTGAGCTGACAATGAAACCTATGTTTAAACTGCATGATGAAATCAGGTAATCCCTTGGGGAAAACTGTCCGGGTGGCTGCGCGTAAGCTCCTCCAATTTCTTGAGCAGAAGAGAGAAGCTTTATCTCCTCTTTTGATCCTTGCCCATGATTATCCTGATCCGGATGCTTTGGCAAGCAGCTTTGCCCTTGCTTATTTGGTCAAGAAGGGTTTTAATATTTATACCCGGATAGTGTATGGTGGTATTATTGGGAGGACGGAGAACCAGGAGATGGTTAAAATTCTTAAAATGCCGGTCCATAAGTTTAAAGCCAATGATCTTAAGAAATATGCTCATGTGGCACTTATCGATACCCAGCCTGAGTTTGAAAATAATTCTTTTCCTGGAGACCGGCGGGCTACCATTGTTATTGACCAACACCCTTCAGTAATCAAACCTTCGGCTGACTGTAGCATTATAGACATCGAGTGCGGAGCAACATCGGCAATTCTTGCACAGGCGCTGCTTTTAAGTAACATTGACATTCCTCGAAGGATAGGAACAGCGCTCGCCTATGGTATTTTAACTGATACGCTTAACCTTTATAGAGCTAAAAGGGCCGATATTATTAAAACCTATATCGCTCTTTTGCCTTTTTGCGATATGCGTATTTTAGCGCACATCCAAAATCCTTCGCGATCAAGAAAATTTTTTACTACTCTGGAAAAAGGTATTAAAGACGCCATGGTTTGTCAAAAGCTGATTGTTTCTCACCTCGGGTGGGTAGAAAACCCGGATTTAGTCTCGCAGATAACAGAGTTTTTACTGACCTATAAAGGGATGCGCTATTCGTTTTGTACGGGAAGATATAATGAAAGGATTCACTTTTCGCTTCGAGCGACCAACCCGAATGCTTTGGCGGCAAATATTTTACGAGACATTGTCAAGGATCCGAAAGAAGCCGGGGGGCACGATACCATTGCCGGAGGTAGTTTTGAGGTGGGGAAGGAGGGTGTCGAATCCACCTGGAAAGACATGGAAGAGTCCCTTACCCAAAAACTGATCGAACGGTTAAACATATCAGGAAAGAGTACATTTTACTTTCCCTTCAAGATAACCCCCCGCATAAAATAAGGTGGCTGCACGATGAAGTTTTTTAACTTTCTTAAAGAGATTGGGATAGCCGGTTTTATCGATATCCTCTTTATGTCGCTTATTATTTACAGTGTGCTGATTTGGTTTAAAAAGACCAAGGCGGCCTTTGTTTTGACCGGCATCATCATCATGGCGGGGGTTTATCTTTTTGCTCGAGAATTTGATTTATCGTTAATGGCTTCAGTTCTGCAAGGTTTTTTTGCCGTGATATTAATTGTGGTGGTGGTAATTTTTCAAGAAGAACTGCGACACTTTTTTGAAAAGATAGCGGTTTGGAGCTTAAACCGAAAAAGCCAAAAACCGATGCGGTTATCTCGCCCTGAAGTAGAAATCTTGATTCGTACGCTCAATGACTTCGCCCACAAAAAGATAGGTGCTCTTATTGTTATTCAGGGGAAAGATTTGATCATGCGCCATTTGGATGGAGGAGTGGAGTTACACGGAAAACTCAGTGAGGCACTTTTAAAAAGTATTTTTGATCCCCACTCTTTTGGGCACGATGGAGCAGTGGTGATTGAACGGGATCAGGTAAGCCGGTTTTCCTGTCAGCTTCCACTTTCCAAGGATTTTAAAACCCTTGGTCAAACCGGTACCCGCCATGCTGCTGCGCTGGGGTTGTCAGAATTAACCGATGCGCTTTGTCTCGTGGTTTCCGAGGAACGGGGAACAATTGTTATCGCCCGCAATTGCGCGCTTCAGACTGTTAATGATAGTGAAACCCTGAGCAAGATCATAAAAGATTTTTATCAGGAGATCAGCCCCCCGCCGGGAAATAAGCTCTGGCAGGAGTTTTTCAAAAAAAATTCCCGGGAAAAAATCATAGCGCTGGTTATGACGTCGGCGCTTTGGTTTGTTTTGGTATATGGATCAAAATTAGTCTATAAAACCTATACGATTCCGATTGAGTATTCGGCTTTACCCTCCGGTCTTATTGTTGGAGATATTGACCCTCAAGAAATTGAGGTTTCCTTTTCCGGGCCACGCCGGGCATTTTACTTTTTTAGTACAAAGGAGATCAAGGTTTTTTTGAAGCTCTGGAACGCTAAAGAGGGAAGACGTAGAATAAAAGTCTCAAAATCCGACCTCTCCTTTCCCCAGGGTATCGTCCTTGAAAACCTTGAGCCATCAATGGTGAGAGTTAATATTGCTGATTTAGCCAGCACAGAGAAAAAGGAGCCAATGCCTTAAGATGAAAAACCTTGAGTTCATGATTCGACCTGCGGCACTTGAGGATGCTGAAAAAATTTACGACCTTTTGAATGAAGTGGGAGCAGAAAATACGTATTTTATGCTCGAACCAGACGAGAGAACAGTGGAACAGATCAAAGGGCTGGTTCACCTGCAAACCCTTAACCGGAGCCTTCTTCTGGTGGCCGAAAATAGTGGTGTCATTGTAGGAGTGTTAGGGTTTATCGGAGGAGAATTTAGGAAGATTTCCCATGTTATCGAAATAGGCTTGGCAATTGGAAAAGATTTTCGGAAATCAGGAATTGGATCAACTCTTTTCCGAGAAGCAATAACCTGGGCGCGCAAAAAAGGATTCCATCGCTTGGAGCTTGGGGTTTTATCCACCAACCAGCAAGCGATATTGCTCTACAAAAAATTCGGATTCCAGGAGGAAGGGGTCCGTAAAAATCGGTACCGGATTGAAGAGACGTGGGTAGACGAAATTTTAATGTCCAAGCTTCTGTAGGT
>DATEXU010000200.1:0-4952 GCA_035256645.1 Thermodesulfobacteriota bacterium
TTTGATTTGCTGAGTAAGTTCAGAGACTTTTAAAATGGGGGACGGTATTTTGAAATTGATATTTGCCATTCATTAATCTCTATGAAAGCGAGCGCTCACTTAAAAAAATGATTCTGAATAAACAAAAACAAGTTTTATTCAATAATGCACGAAAGGTCTTTGACCTATGACTCGCATAACCAACATCAACACCTTAACCGCCTGGGTTCCCACCAAAATTGATAAGTTCGTAAAAAGTCAAAATTCGCGGGTTTTGTCATGCTGAGCTTGTCGAAGCATGACAAAATATCAATTAGTTATGTTCACCCTTCGACAAGCTCAGGGTGACATCTCCGACTTTTTACGAGTCCATCAAGATTATCAAAGCCGCCAAAAACAGCAGGGGAAGTTTTGTATGATTATATAAGTTCCAAGGATGACTTGCTATACTTATTTTATGAAGCGCCTTAGGATATTCAGGTAAGCTCAAACACGATCGGGACCTCTATAGAGACCGCGGTTTGAAAAAACTCCACGGGTGGTTTGGGAAAAGGGGAAGCGTCTTTTACTGCTTTGAGCCCGGCCCGATCGAGCACCGTAAATCCTGAGCTTTGAACCACGTCGACTCCCTTTATAATTCCCTCGAGGGTAATGATAAAATGGATAATAACGGTTCCCTGGATTTGTCGAATACTCGCCTGTCGAGGATAAATTTTGTGCTGCTCTATTTTTGACCGCACCATCTGCAAATAGGGATCTCCCGCGGCGCCGCCCCCACTGCCCCGGCTGTTTTTTCCTGATCCATTGTCACGAGAAAAGAGTTCGCGACCGCAGGTGGCAAAATTTTCTGATTTTTCATAACCTTCCGGGGAATCAGAATCGTTTCCGAAATCAGACAAAGATGGTGTTGCTAAGCATACCGGCTCCTTGTTGACGGAATCAAAAGGAGGACTCACCGCGTTTGCCTGGGGAGGGACAGGTAATTTTTCAGGGGTTATTGCAGGGGCCTTTGTTTGTTTGACAGTCGATTTTTTTTGAAGCGGCATGGACAGGGGAGGGGTTTTCGGCACCCCCTCTTTTTTCGTTTCCGGGGTCAAGGGAGCTATCGCCCTACTATCTCCGCTTCCGGGCAGGCTGTTTAAGTTTACCAGGCTTACCAGGGTGGAACAGGCAAGCGAATTTAATGGGCTACTTTGCTGTCCCTGGATAAAAAAGAAGAGCGCTAACAACACGCAATGAACCGCGCAAGAAAGAACAACCATGCTCCTCAGTCGCGGCTCATACCACGTCGCCTTCATGTGCATATCTTTGTTGTCTCCTCGGCATACTCCTCGACGTACTAAAACGTACGCCTGCGTCGATTCCTCGTCGCCGCCTCGATCTGCTTTTGAATGCAACGTGGTATCAAAGGGTCTGATCGGTTTTTTTATGGCATCAACCGGGAGGTAATGAATCGCGTTTTCGTTCTCGATCGGGATAAAAAATTGTTTTATTTTTATAAACGATAAAACCATTGAGCTATTCCAAGAAAAACAAAAAGATAAAGTTTCCCAAAATAAAAAAATCCTTGAACCAGTTCGATTCAAGGATTGCACCCAGTTTACTTCACCCTTTATCTTTCGCAAAGCAGTGAAAGTTTGCGTACTCTATAGGCAGGTCTTCTGACTCTCCCGCGCCTTAAACCAACCTTCCCATTCCGATTAATCGGGACAGTGGTTCTGTCCGCAAATATTCTTGCGTAAGTTTAAGGCACCTACCCTACTTTTTCCGTAAGGTGCGGGACTACAGCGGCGGGACCGTTCCCGATTGTACGGGATTCCCTTTTAAACCTTTCGGTACCTATATTCCAATATGTATTTTTTTATTTATATATCACTCGCCCTAAAAGCCGTCAAGGATTTTTAAAAGACCGGCTAACCCCCCAAAAAATGTCTTAGCTTTCGCACGGATAGACTTTGCACAGCAATGCCCGGAGAGGTCACCCCCCGTTGATCGGGTTGCAGTGATCCGGATCATCATCAGTGAGAATATTGATGTTGGATTTCCAGACCCCATGAAGTGACGGCTCTTCCCCAGGGTCTTCCGGAAACCACCAGCCGTGCTGGGCATGAACCACACCCGGGGCAATGCCCTCAAAATATTTACAGATTTGTTTGCAGCGGCCACGGGGAGATTCAATCCAGACCCAGTTCCCATCCTTGATGCCCAGGTTCCCGGCAGTCTCGGGGTTTATTTCCATGAGCGGCCAGGGATAGCGCTTGCGGTGTTTTTCCACCTGCCGGTGCTCAGAATTGTAATACGGGAGAAACCTCCCACCGGTGGTGAGGATGAGAGGATATTCTTGGGCTAAGGAAGGGGTGCTGACCGGGCTTTCAAGGGGTTCCCGGAAGACCGGCAAAGGATCATAACCGAGCTTTTCCAGGGCCGTGGAGTAAAGCTCTACTTTTCCGGTAGCAGTCCCAAACCCCTGATAGACCACTTTGGTGTTGGCCTGCGTTACCAAAGGATTGCTGGAGAATTTTAACCAAGAACTATTTTTTATTTTAAAATATTTCTACGCGATAGGAATATCTGTTATTATATTTTTTTAATGTGCCATAAATCAGGAAGCCTCGAAAGGAGAGCCAGACATGAGAGAAAAATATGTTCCTCAAGCAGAAATAGATTTTCGTATCCGTGGACTGCAAAAAAGTCTGCTCAGAGACCAGATCGAGGCAGTCCTCATCGCGTATAAAATGGATTATTTTTATTTTTCCGGCCAGGCACAGGACTCCATCCTTTTTGTTCCCGCAGAAGGGAAACCGCTTCTTTTAGTCCTCAGAGACATCGACCGGGCCAAAAAAGAGTCCCCGCTCGAGCAGGTTGTTCCTCTTGAATCCATAGGTGATCTCTCTAAAGTTATTAAAAATTTCTATGGCTCCCTTCCCCGGAGGATTGGTTTAGAGCTGGATGTGGTACCTGTGCGGGATTATTTCAGGTTTCAGGAACTTTTTTTAAAGCCGGAGATTGTAGACAGCGCGAAGATTATCAGACAGCTTCGCATGCGCAAAAGCCCCTTTGAAATCGCTCAGATGAGGCGGGCGGGGGAGATCGGAAACAAAGTTCATGAAGAAGGTTTAAATATTCTTAAAGAGGGGATGACGGAGATTGAATTTGGGGGGCATTTAGAGTTGGTGGCGAAACAATTAGAACACGAGGGGCTTATCCGGGTTAGGTCTCTCAATTATGAAGCCTACTCCTGGCATGTGTTAAGCGGTACAAGCGGCAGCATTGTAAGTCAGGCTAATTCACCCATGGGAGGAGCGGGACTCTCGCCTGCTTTTCCTGTCGGCGCAGGGACCAAAAAAATAAAAGCTCACGAACCAATTTTAGTTGACTTCGGAGTTTGCTATAACGGATACATCGTTGACTCTACCCGCATGTACAGTATTGGTGCATTACCCGAGAAGTATGTTAAAGCCTATGAAGCTTCGAGAACGATAGAACACTTGGTGTTGGAAGAGGCTCGGCCAGGGGCAGACTGCGGAGAAATTTATGAAAAGACTGTTACTCTTGCTGAAAAATTAGGTTATAAAGAATACTATCTTGGCATCCCGGGGAAAAAGACTTCCTTTGTCGCTCACGGGGTTGGCCTGGAGATAAATGAAATACCTTTTTTAGCTGCCGGGCAACATTACGCATTGGAGGGAGGAACAACGATTGCTATCGAACCCAAAATGGTTTTTCCTGATGAAGCAGGCGTTGGGATTGAAAATACAGTATTGATTACAAACCAGGGAGTAGAAAAATTAACTACCAGCAGCGAAGAAATTTTTCAGGTGTAATGCCAAGGCGCCTTCATGTGCATATCTTTGTTGTCTCCTTGTCGCCGCCTCGATCTGCTTTTGAATGTAAAAAGAGAGAAATTAGTCTGCGGTTAGCCTGAGAAATTAAAAGGCTCCCTTCCTCAAACAGGCACCTCACTTTTCGCGAGATTCCTTTTTTCCCAGAAATCTTTGTTTCTGTTTATAGTAGTATTCAAGGTCCGCAGGCCTTAAGGCAATCGCTTCCCCAATCGCTTTTAAAGCTTCTTCGGTATTACCGTTAATAAAGTAGGCCTCGGCCAGCGTATCCAGGATGTGCGGCTCCCTGGTTAGTGACGCGGCTTTTTGGGCCAAGGCGAGGGCTTTCTTGTTATCGCGCAGGGATAAGTCATCAGCAGTGGCATAGAGCCAGGCAAGGTTATTCAAGGCTGTGGCATTATCAGGGTTATTCTGAATAATGTGCCGGTACATGTGTTCTGCGCGACGGTATTGTTTCCTCGCATACAGAATATCGGCCACGGCAATGGGTAACTCAACCTGGTGCGGATTCTTAGTCATTATTCGTTGAGCCTGGTTTTCCAGGAAGTTTAATTCGATCGGATTTTTAATGGCAGGAAGATTGATCGCTCCCAGGAGCAGTAAAGACACGCAGACAAACGCAATCAGCGCCCTTTTAATCCGCCTGATCTTTTTTTCATGAAGGTCACGGTATCGTCGGTCTTCAACGCAATCTACTAAAAATTTTATCCGTTGCCCGATACTAAAATGATGCCAGTTGGGCTGGTCTTTGACGTGCCCTCCCACGCGGGAGATTTTTTCCAGGGAAGAGATGAGAGCGAAGGGGTGTCCCACGACCTCGAATACAAAGAGGTCTGCCTGCCGCTCAAAATTGCGGGAGAGAACCCCAAAAAAGAGGCGAAAATACATGACGATCACCAAAGCAAAAAACATCAGTGCGGATAAAGAAAACATGGTGGGGTCATTGGTAAACTTCGTGATATGCGGATCTATGTAATCAGAGAAACCATAAACAGCGAGCGCGAGAAGACTTGAGAGTAAAGAAAAAAAGAGCGGAAATCCTAAAAAGAGCAGGCCGTAGTAAATCATGTGCAGTTTTTTGACGTGCCCGGCTTCATGGGCAATCACGGCTTCCATTTCCTCATCATTAAG
>DATEXU010000201.1:0-3609 GCA_035256645.1 Thermodesulfobacteriota bacterium
TAATATGGCGGGGATGCAGTTATTGGCGTTAACAAAGATCTTGAGATATTTCATGCCCCGGATATCATCAGTGATGATGGTAGGAAAAATGTTATTGAGCACAGCCTGTAGTGCACTGACCAAGCTGTCATTAGGTCCAAACATCTTGCCGATGATCCAGGTGCCGTCAAAGTTGTGGATGACCTTTCCGTCTTCTAAAGAGGTCGCGCCAAACATGACGATACTGGAAATAATATTTTTCTCAGGAAGGTGCTGGGCAACCAGAGAGTCTGCGCGCACCCCATTTTGAGTAGTGAGTAAACAGGTTTCTTTGAGAAAAGCATGATTATCTTCGAGCGCTTCTTCCAGGTCTTGAGTCTTAACCGCGAGAATCGCGACGTCTGGCTTCTCCCGCAGGCGCTCACTGACCTCAAGGTTAACGCGTTTTTCTCCCCGTGCTCCGGAGATTAGCAAGCCATTTTTTCTGATCGCTTCAACCGTGCGAGCGCGGCCGATCAAACTCACCGCTTCATTGTTAAGCGCGAGATACCCGGCGACGATATTGCCGATTGCCCCGGCGCCGATTACTGCGATCTTCATATTATTTAGGGAATCCATATTTCTTATAATCAAAACCGGTGTGCTCTAAGAGCCTCACCATCATGCTGTAGAATGGTTTCGGCGCCTCTGAGAAAAAAGCGCTGATCACATCGTGCTCTTCAACTAAATGTGACCCTCTTGCTTGAGCATTCTCCTCCGCTTTTTTAGTGGCAAAGACCTGCGCTAACCCCCGATGAAAGACCGGGAGTTTAGCGATCATGAGTTCGAATTTTTCCTGAGTAGTTTTTTCCCATTCCATCGTTTTACCCATTGGCTAAAAGTGGCGATGATTCTTTGCGAAAAAGGAAACGCGGCTTAATGATTCTTATAAAGATGGGAAGCAAAAAGAGAGCGGCCATCATGTTGATAAACAAAAGAGAGCCTAACGCCGCTCCCAGCTTGGCCTGGAGTTTAATACCGGAAAAGAGCCAGGAGAGCACTCCGGCGCTGATGATCATGCCGGTGAAAAAAACCGCTTTTCCTGATGTTACGAGCGCTTTTTGTATCGCTCCTGAGAGGTCAGGGTTACCATGGCCTCTCAGAATTTCCTCATGGATACGGGCCGCTATATAAATGCTGTAATCAATCCCTAACCCAATTCCCATGGCGGCTACAGGTAAGGTCTCAACGGTCAAGGTTACCCCTGAGAGTCCGAATATCCCAAAGGTGAGAATAATGCTGAATATCAGGGGAATAAAAAGGAACAAACCACCGATAAAAGATCGGAGCGCGACCGAAACCCTCAGCAGCACTAAAATGAAGACCAGAATAATATTGGAATAGGTTGATTGTTTAATAATGTCATTCACTGCCGCAGTGGTTCCGATGAGCCCGCCGGCAAGCTTAAACTCTGCGTTTCCGCTATTATGATTTTTTTTGATCCAGTCTCGCGTGGCAGCGATGGTTTTATTGATGGTTGCCGCGCGATGATCTTTCAGGTCAAATTTGATATTGGCGTGCTTATAATCCGGACTCAAAACCGGGTCGAAGTCCCCGGGAAAACCGGAAATTGAATAGAGGAATAAATATTCCGCGATAGTCCCGTCGTTCTCGGGAATCTTAAAGGAGGCAGGATTGTTATTGTCCATGACGCAGTTTAGACCTTTGATATAATCGGCCAAAGAAACAGCGCTTCCGATTTCCGGGAATTTAGCAACGAGATAGCGCTGGAGAGCATCCATTTCTTTAAGCACTCTCCAATCCAGCATGGCTTCATCCTTCTTGCCTTCGACAAAAATGTAATACGGGTTATCTCCGGTAAATTTTTTATTGATGAAACGTTCCGCTATATTATAAGGAGAATGAGGATAAAGCGTGGCTGAACCTTCTTCGTTGTCTCCGACCACGATCTGGGTTATTCCTTTTATTCCCCAAACAGTAAGGATGATAAAGAAAAATAAAATGATATTTCTTCCCCAAGAATGTTTCCCGATGCCGGCAATCAGGTTAAGCACCCTATCCACACTATTAGGCTGCTCCTCTCGCTCTACCTCCATTTTTACGGGCACCGGGATATAGGTAAGGATCGCGGGTATAAAGGTAACGACGGTAAGATAGAGGCTGAAGACCCCGGCCCCAGCGGTAATGGCTAAGGTTTTGATCATGACCAGGGGGACAATCATTAACGAAAGAAATCCTAAGCCGTCAGTAAACAATGAGGCTCTTACGGGGTTGGAAAGCGCGGCTAAAGTATTCTCCGCCGCTTGTAATCGGTCAAGAGGATTGGCTTTGATTTCTTCATAGTAGCGCTTGATGAATTGGATGGCGTGACTTATCCCGATCGCTAAGATGAGGAAGGGGACCAAAGTAGTCGTTGGGTCTAAATGGAAGCCTGAGAGGCTTAAGATCCCCAGCCCCCAGATCACTCCCATCAATGCCGAGGCAAAAGGGAGCAAAATTCCTCGCTTGGAACGAAACGCGAAGAACAGAAGAAAAACCATGATAAGGATAGTTCCCAAAAATACCGTCAGCAATTTGGGAAGGTAATAATCGAGCCACCCTTCTAAAATCGGCCGCCCGGCCAAATAGAAATTGGTCCTGCCATCTTTTTCTTTCTCAATGATTTGGTTGAGTTGTTGAAATATTTTTTTGGAAGAAACCTCTGGATAAAAGTCCAAGACAATTTGAGTGGCTGAGAAATCTTTGGCTACGATCGGTCCGTAAACAAGATTATTTCTCATAATAGCCTTTTTTAAAAACCCCATGCTGTCGGGTGTCGCAGGGGCTTTTCGCATCAAGTGGGTTACTTTAAAACCCTCCTCCGTGCCTTCAACCCGCTTTATCTTCCGCGCGGATAGCGAAACGATCCTCCCGATATTAACCCCTTCGAGGTAGTAAAGTTGGTTGGTAATCCGCACCACTTTCTCGAGTATTGGAGTTTGGAGGATGTCTCCCTCTTTTGGCTCTATGGCAATAGAGACCTGGTTGAGACCGCCAAAAATTTTCATGAGCTGGTTATTAACCTCAACAAAGGGATGCTTTTGAGGAATAAAGTCCTGGACGCTGGTATGAATAGTTAAATCTTTCAGGGTATAAAGGAAAAAAGCAGTAACCACTAAAGGCAAAAGGCTGAAAAACAACCGGTGACGGATGACAAACCGCGCTAATGTGGAAGAAGAATGATCAGCCATCATGCGTTATGCTCCTTTGCCCTTTGTCTGTGGGGAAGAAGCCATGGCGAAAAGGCCGTGGCTGAATTTTTTAAGCAACCGACTCAAGTGGCGCTGTTCTTCAAGATCAAGAATACCCACAATTTCTTTCCATTTTTTTTGGAAGATAGGGAGAATATCCTTATGAAGTAAAATTCCTTTTGGGGTAAGCTTCGCTCGAATAATTCTCCGGTCCTCCGTGTCACGGTCCCGATAAACGAATCCGCTTTTTTCCAAGCGGTCCATGACACCGGTGATGTTTCCCCCCGTGACCATGAGCCGTTCGCCGATTTCTCCGAGCGTTAAACCTTCGGCTCGGCCTAAACAAACCAAAATGTCGAGCTGGGGCAGGGTAAGGCTCTCTTTTTTCAAAGTTTTTTGA
>DATEXU010000202.1:0-8516 GCA_035256645.1 Thermodesulfobacteriota bacterium
TCCATACCCTCCGGCTCAAAGAAACCCCGAGACCCCAAACGAAAGAAGAAAAGCCTTTAAAGACAGAGGAGGTTGTGCAGTGAGTTTAAAATCCAAAAGAGAGGGAAACACTATGTCTAAAAAATTAATCCTAACGTGGTGGCTACCCCTTGTCATGAGTTTGTTTATGCTTTTATCTCCTCTCAGCGTAAAGCGCACCTTTTCCGATGATCAGGCTCCGGTTTTACAACTTCCCCAAGAGCGGTGTTCCATGCGGTTTGTGGATGCTGAGGTTAAGGATGTCTTAAGGCTTTTAGCGAAAGAATACAAATTAAATTTAATTATCAGTGAAAATGTCAGCGGCGTGATTACCGTTGATTTTGACCAGGTCCTTCTGGAAGATATCTTTTTTTCCGTGCTCAAGACCGCGGGTCTGGGCTATACCCTGAAAGGAAATGTAATCCTGGTCGCAACCCAAAAAGAACTTTTGGAACATGAGACTGCGCGCGTAAAAGAGATAGAAAAACAGACTGAAGCCAATAAGAAGATTTTGGAAGCCCAGACAATGGTGAGTGAAACGATCAAAGTGAAATACATCCTCAATACCAAATCTAACGAGTCAATCGTAAAAGAAATAACGGTGGGAAAAGAGGAGGTCAGGAATTTAACCCAACTGGCAGGAGCTTTACAAAAGATGCTGAGTGACCGAAAAGGAGCAGGTATCCAGGTGGTAGATGCTGCCAATGCTCTGGTTATTACTGATATCCCGGAAAAGGTAGAACAGATAAAAACATTAGTAAAGGAGTTGGATCAGCCTTCCACTCAGATCATGATCGAGTCCAGGATTGTTATGGTTGATTCCGATCATATCCGGGACATTGGAATTGAGTGGGGGGGGCGAACTAAAAATCAAAACCTGATGATTAGCGGCCAGAGAGATCGAAGCTGGTCAACAACAACATCAGACACTACCGGCACTACGTCTACAAGTTCCAGCACTACTGCAACCTCGGATACCGGCTCGAAGGCGGGCTCGGTTGCGGGCGTTGATCTTCCAGCCGCAATTGCAGCAGCAGGACACGGGGGGAGTATAGGTTTCCTCCTCGGAGATATAACGAAAGACTTCCTGGATATCCAGCTTACCGCGCTGGAAGACAAAGGGAGGGGGAAAATATTGGCAAGCCCTCGGGTAGTAACCCAGGATAACCAGAAGGCCTATATTAAAATCGGTGATGAAATTCCCTATCAGCAATTAACGTTTTCAGGTGGAGCAACAACGACTACGGTAATGTTTAAAGATGCGGCCATTGAGCTGGAGGTCAGCCCTCATATTGTGGGCGATAAAGTATTTATGGATATTGTGGTGGCAAGAAAAACCCCTGATTTCAAACTTGCCATCGCGGGGAATCCCACGTTAACAACTCAAGCTTTAACGACAAAAGTCTCGGTCAAGAATGGTGAAACTCTTGTGGTGGGAGGATTGACCGAAGAGGAAGAGATAACAACTACTCATGCGGTTCCTTTTTTTTATCGGATCCCTCTCATAAACTTTTTCTTTAAGAACGACAGTAAAAGTAAGACAAAAAGGGAGCTTATTATCTTTATTACTCCTACTATTTTTACCGGAGACTCTACAGGAGATACTGATGCCCAAAGAATACCTGGGTGAGGTTAAACAACTGGGGAAATTCGCGCGGGAAGAAGGGTTGATCACCGAAGTTCAGCTTGACCAGGCCTTAAAACGACAGAAAGAGGTGGGTGGTTATTTAGGGGATATTTTAGTTGATATGTGGCTTATTACTGAGGAAACGCGACTCCGCCTCTTGGGGAAGCAGCACGGTATTCCCTACATGTCGCTTAAGGGGATGGAAAATATTGATCCGAAAATTGCTCGTATTATCCCCGAAGTTTTGGCCAGCAAATATCATACTATTTCCATAAAAAAAGATGAACTCGGACTCACCGTGATCATGGCTAACCCCTTTGATGTCATGGCCAAAGACGACTTGAGGAAGTTTACGAGTTGCGAAATCAATCCCGTGCTGGGTTCCCGGAAAGCGATTGAGGAAAGCTTAAAAATTATTTATCCCCAAAAGGAAGAAGAGATCGGACCAATGAGTGATGTGCTGGGAGATTTGACCACTATCCAGGTGGAGCTTAGGCGGGACAGCGATGATGTGGCGGTTGACATTGTAAAACTGGAAGAACAGGTGCGGGAAGCCCCCCTCATCAAGTTGGTTAATTATATTATTGCCAACGCAGTGGATAAGCGCGCCAGCGATATTCATATTGAGCCTTCAGAGGACCGGCTCAATATTCGGTACCGGATTGATGGAATTCTTTATGATATCATGACGCCCCCGCGATACCTCCACATGGCTATTGTCTCAAGGATAAAAATCATGGCTCAGCTCGATATTGCTGAGCGAAGACTGCCACAGGATGGGCGAATAACGATTCGTTTAGAACACCGTGAGCTTGACTTGAGGGTCTCTACCCTCCCAACCCAGTTTGGAGAAAAGGTGGTTCTACGGCTTCTGGATAAGGGATCTTTCCTTCTTGGTCTTGAACAGTTGGGGTTGGAAGAAGAGGGTCTGGCTATTTTTAAGAAGTCGATAACCCGCTCTTACGGATTAATTTTAGCGACCGGCCCAACGGGCAGTGGAAAGTCCACGTCTCTTTATTCAGCGTTAGACTTTATCAAATCTCCGGAGAAAAACATCGTAACCATTGAGGATCCGGTAGAATGCCAAATTAAAGGGATTTATCAGGTCCAGGCAAACCCCAGGATTGGGTTAGACTTTGCCATGGGCTTTCGGGCGATTCTCCGCCAGGACCCGGATATTATTATGGTGGGCGAGATTCGCGACCAGGAGACGGCTGAGATTGCGATTCGGTCAGCGTTAACCGGCCATTTAGTATTTTCTACTCTCCATACCAATGATGCCGTAGGCACGATAATCAGGTTAATCAATATGGGGATAGAACCTTTTTTGGTTGCTTCAGCAGTGCGGCTTTCTATGGCACAAAGGCTGGTGCGCCGGATCTGTGAAGAATGTAAGGAACCTTATACGCCGTCGAGTGAGTTGCTCGATAGTTTGAATGCGTGGGATATCGTGGGTGAAGAACCGGTTTTTTATCGGGGCAGAGGCTGCAAGCGGTGTAATAACCTCGGGTATTATGGCCGGGTAGGAATCTATGAGGTTTTTGAAGTAAAGCCGGAACTAAGAGATTTGATCCTGCAATATAATTCTCCCGGGTTGATAAAAAATAAAGCGGTTGAATTGGGAATGGTCACCTTATATCAGAGTGGGATGACAAAGGTTCTCCGGGGATTAACGACTATCGAAGAAGTATTACGGATTACCACGGAAGAAGATTAGGTCCTTTAAGTATGATTTAATTTTTTGCGTTATGCCTGTCTATAACTTTAAAGCTCGAGATCTGGAAGGAAAAAAGATAGTGGAGGCAATGGAGGCAGCAAGTGAAAGCGCCTTAATTGCAAAACTCCACCAGCAAAAGCTTCTTGTTCTTTCGGTTTCTGAGCAACGTGAAAAAAAAGAACAAAAATTTAATTTAAACAAGCTTTTCCCCCAGGGCATTCCTATGCTTGGCGGCGGGGTGAAGCTCGCATCCCTCCTTTCCTTTACCACTCAGCTTTCTGCCATGGTGAGCGCCGGGCTTCCTTTAGTGCAGAGCCTCAAGGGGTTGTCATTAGATATAAAGGATAAGAATTTTCAAGAGGTAATCCACCAGCTGGGAATAGAGGTAAGCGAAGGGACTTCCTTCTCACGGGCGCTTGAAAAATATCCCCAGATTTTTAACAAAATTTTTGTTAATCTTATCAGAGCAGGCGAAAACAGCGGCAAGCTGGGACAAATATTAGCGCAACTTACCTCTTACCTCGAATATAATTACAACCTGCGGCGAAAGGTAATTTCCGCCCTCATATATCCAAGTGTGATTGTTACGTTTGCTTTTTTGGTGGTTTTTGTAATGGTGGTGGCGATTATCCCTAAGTTTGAAAGAATCTATCATGGCTTTGGACAAGCGCTTCCCTTGCCCACACAAATCCTTCTCGGCGTATCTTCTCTCATTAGAAATCATTTTGTTTTGGGGGGTATTTTAGTCATTTTATTCTTGGGGGGAGGGTACTTATTCCGTTTGACTCCGAGGGGCAGGATCATCATTGACCGGATAAAATTAAATCTTCCTGTTTTTGGCCCGATCATCAAAAAATCTATTTTGTCAAATTTTTCGAGGACTTTAAGCATATTGGTGGCAAGTGGCGTACCGTTAGTCCCCGCGCTGTGGTTGGCTACTCAGACCATCAATAACCTCATCATTTCTCAAAACCTTACTGAGATTATTAACAGCATTGAAAAAGGGGCTGGGGTAGGGGAAGGTTTTAAACGAAAAGGGTTCTTCCCGGAAATGATGGTGCAGATGATTACCACCGGTGAAAAGGCCGGCTCGATGGACGAAATGGTTCTTCGGGCCGCTGATTTTTATGAAAAGCAGGTTGACACGACGATCAGCACCTTGATGACGCTTCTGGAACCAATTATTATCGCCGGTGTCGGCCTCCTGGTCGGAGGAATTATGTTGGCCATGTTTTTACCGGTGTTTAAAATGGGCGGCATTATGCACCATTAATGTGGTTTGGTTTACCTATGTGTAAAGTTCTACAATTAGTATTCTACCATCTTCCTTCAGTTGTATAGCTATAACATCTCTGCGGATTCCATGAAAAGCGAAACAGGTTGCGCGTATAAACTTGATGAGTTCGTAAAAAGTCGGAGATGTCACCCTGAGCCTGTCGAAGGGTGAACGTAATTAATTGATATTACGTCATGCTTCGACAAGCTCAGCATGACAAAACCCGCGAATTTTGACTTTTTACGAACTCATCAAACTTAGTTGAAATATTTTTAAAAAATGTTCAAGGGGACCCTATGAATGTGAATTCGGAAACCAAATTTATCTCAACGATCTCCCATAAATTGAAGACTCCCTTAAACGCGGTTCTTGGTTTTTCTGAGCTTTTACTGGAGCAGGTATATGGCACGCTCAATGAAAAACAGATCCATTATCTAAAAAATATCCACTCGAGCGGTGAAAACCTTCTGACCCTTTTAAATGACTTGATGGATTTAATGAATTTTCGCTGGGGTGAAACGCAGCTTAACTATTCTGATTTTTCTCTTTCCCTCGCTATCAATGAAGCATGCGAATCAGTGAAAAACTGGGTTGCAAAAAAAAATATTTCTTTGGAAATAAAGAACGGCGCGGGGATATCTGTTATCAGAGCTGATGAGGATAAATTCATGAAGATACTGCACCATCTTCTCTCGAATGCTATTAAATTCACGCACCCCGGGGGCACGGTGGAAATATCAACCCAGTTCCTTAAAACCCCACCTGAAGAAGCATCCTTTCTTTTTCCTCAGACCTATATTGAGGTCACGGTTGCAGACACGGGCATTGGGATACAACCCCAAGATCAAGAAAAGATATTTTCCGAATTTTATCAGGTTGACCCCAATCGTTCTCAGGATTTTGAGGGAACTGGATTGGGCCTTTGCATAACCCGTGAACTGGTGAAGCTGCACCGGGGAAAAATTTGGGTGGAAAGCGAAGGGGGGAAGGGAAGTAAATTTTCTTTTGTCATCCCCAGGATTGATAACCAGGGTTGATGGAGTTTCCCATGGCAGGAGCAAAAATTCTTTTGGTAGATGACACCCGATTAAACCGAGAGCTCGCTAAAGATCTTTTAGAGATGGAAGGGTATCAGATAATTGAGGCTATTTCCGGAAAAGAATGTATTAAAAAAGCTCGTCAGAATAAACCTGATATTATTTTATTGGATATCGAATTACCCGACATGAGCGGATTGGAAGTAATTAAAGTTATAAAAAAAGATACTGAGATCAACTCCATACCCGTGGTTGCGTTTACGGGTTATAACCGACACGAAGAGCAGGAGAACTTTCTCGCTTTAGGTTTTTCCGGCTTCATTCCTAAGCCCTTTGATGTTAGAAAATTTCCTCAGATGGTGGCGAAGTTTTTAAAAAATAAGCTTGGATCATAAACTCACAAAATTGACCATACTCCCTTTTTGGTTTTTCCCCAGGCCCCTCCTCACGTTCGGGAAGATCATGGACCTAAAGGTTCGTTTGGTCTAATATACCGTAATGATCGGACAACCGGCTTCCCGCACAAGCTTCACTGCCGCATTGCCGAAGAGAAATTCCTGAGCTTTAGACATCTTGGTCCCTCCGATTACAATGGTATCGTAATGAAACTGCTCCTGCTCTTCCATGATTTTCAGGGCAACGCTCTCCTTGGAAATATGAGAGGCCTTGATCTGGATCGATTCCTTTGGAAAACCTCCCTCAACGAGAATATTTTGTGTTTGTTCAGTGAGGCGGGAAATTTCGGACTGGCTCTCCTTTTTTGCATTCTCCCATTCCTCTCTTGTGTTAAAGAGATCGAATGACGGCTCACGGACGATTTCGAGGACAGTCACCGTGGTTTCCTTCTGACTGGCAAAAGTGTTCGCAACATACTTAGCCGCTTTCAAAACATTCGGCGAATTGTGAATACAAAGGAGCAGATTTCGGCCATGATCCATAAGGGGCCTGGTTGGAACTTCCGGGGCTGTCACCAGAGAACCAAAGTGAGACACTCTGGCATCGTGATAAAAGCCCACGAAATAAGCAACAAGGAAAAACACCATTATCTCAATGACATTCAAGACATGATAACGAAGCCCTGCTTCCATGGTGCCCATGAAAGTCCAGGGAAGAAAAAGCATGGCAGCAATAGCACACATGGTGAGACCCCACTTTTTCCCGAACCAATAGGAACAAAGTATGACGGGAATGAGGTAAAGTTCACGGTGAATAAGGTGTAAGACAGGTTGACGTGCCCCGGTAGTAAAATGTAGAAAGGAAACCCCAAGGGTTAGCAGAAAAATCAAAAGTATCTTTTGTTTCCGGCTCATAATCCTCCTTCCACCAAAAAGGGTTTGCTATTTAAAAAAGGAAATGAACAGAAAATTTGCTTTACCCCGTTAGAAAAGCCCAGCTTGCCCCGTTGGATATCGAATATCTAACGGGGTGAAGAAGCGCGAGATAAACTTTAAAATCCTCACTTTTTCACACGGGGTAAATGCCTCGTGTGAAAGCCTTCTAACGGGGTTTACTCACAGTTGCAAAGCGAACTACCGCGCCCATTCTTCTTCACACTCCTTGATATCCTCCAAAAGCTCTTCCGCAGTTTCATAGAAAACCTCAGCTCCGTAACTAAAAGAAAGCAGGATCTCATTTAGGCGCTGGGGGACGTAAGGAAAAAGCTTCTTCAAGTTCATAATCCTGTGCCGGATAAAAAGAGACATGTCCTCAGGACGCAGATCGGATGCTATTCTTTCTCCTTCAGGTCCCCAGGCTGCTACCTCACGGGGACTGTATAAACCTTTTCCGATGGTAAAGAGAAGGATGTTTCCTAAACCGAAAAGATCAATCCCGAAGGGGTTCTCTTCCCAGTTGTAGGTGAAGTCAAAGTCAATCCAGATGTGTTTTCCATTGTTCCGATCAATAAATATATGGTCATTTCTAATGTCTCCGTGAACCTCGCCCTTTTTGTGGAGCGTGTTTATGGCTTCCATGCAGGTCATTACCTGTTTCAGAATGTTTGGAAGATACTGATGAAAATACGTTTCGTGATCCACATTCAGGCTCTGGAGGAATTCATAATATGAGTTGCCTCGAATCTTATCGATGATGCGGATATGGTTTCCGGCGGTGTCGATGACTGTAGACCCTTGCATAAAAGCAGGATCACCTTTAACCATCTCAAGGACGCGCGCTTCCTTTTGGGGACTTCGGTAACAAAGGATTTCCTCCCCTCCCAGGTTCATGGTAAAAGATTCATGGAATACCAGCTTAATGATTTTCGGATCACCGGTGGTGAGGTCAACAGCCCTTTTAACCCAAAACTTAGGTTCTCCCTCCAGCCCAAAGCGTTCTTCTTTTTCATCTCCGCGGACATGGTAGTAAGTTCCATTTAGCTCCAAAACGTCGTTTGGGCTGATATTCATGAACTCCGTGGTGTCGGTGATAATACTCAAAGGACCCCTTGGTGTAAAATGGGTGTAGTCTTTGATTTTATCGCGCAATTCTGCCTCAGTCATTTCAATTACCTCGAACAACTATAGTGCTTCCTCACCGAGCAGCTTCGTAACATTCAGGTTTCAGGTGCGTCCCTTTATACAAGGGAATAAAAGCTCTGCTCATGGCGCACTTCTTTATGTTTCCCCTTACAGCTATCTATAGCGAACGCTCGTAGCGTTCGCTATAGTCTTGTCATTTTTTCCCGAGAACTTTTTGTCATCAAATCTAAGAATTTGAGGTCTATAATCCAGATAGGGTTCTCTTTCTTATTAATAAGTTAGCAGTGAATTTCATTCGCAACGACCTTCGTTAAAAATAAAAAACTGGGCTTTTTGAGCAGGGTTAGTGCACATGGCCCTGGGG
>DATEXU010000203.1:0-7513 GCA_035256645.1 Thermodesulfobacteriota bacterium
TCATTTGCATATCTTTGTTGTCTCCTCGTCAGTTTTCGTAAATCGTAAAAAGTTAAACGTAAGGTGTTAAAACACTTCACACTTCACGTCTCACTTTTCACGTTTTGACCGTCGCCGCCTCGATCTGCTTTTGAATGCAACTTGGTATTAACGCACACTAATCGCCTGGGTGGTACAAACCTTCACGCACTGAGGCTTTCCCTGGCAGAGGTCACAGTGATAAGCCTTATTGCCAAAGACAGGTAAAGCGCCAAAAGGACAGCATTCAGCGCGGGACTTGTCCCAGATAAACTTTTTCTTTTCCCCTTCTCCCTCTGCTTTTTCCCCCGGTAAACATTTCATCTCCCTGCATTGCCGGCAAAGGATCGGCATATTCATGCTGGTATTGAGGTCATCTTTTTTTATCCGGATAGCTGATTTTTCCGGGTTTACGCTTCCGCCATGAAAGAGAGAACAGACAAGTTCGCACAGATGGCAGCCGCTGCACCTTTTTCGGTTAACCGTGATTTTCATGTCTTAAGCCCTAACCGTTTCAAGGTATTTTTTTTCGGGACTCCGTTTTTGTTCCATCCGTGAAGACGATAATAGTCATCCAGCATGTGATCAAATTCATTCCGCGAGATGAACGCTCCCCGCGCCGGCCCTTCGGGAATGGGTTCGTCAAAATACCTTTTCGGAAGCGTGTCGTGCTCTCGAGAGATCCCGTCCTTAACCAGCATCATTTTTTCGAGCGCACAAATCCTTTCGCCGATTTGTTTTAAAGCTCTCGGAGGAAGATCAAGCCCGGTGGCGAGCTTAATCAACCGGGAAAACTCCCGGTACTGGAGGGCGTGCGGGCTGGAAAAAACGGTAAGGAAACGGCAGATTCCTAAAGAATCGCTCACCGCATTCAGTACCTCATGCCACCAGACCATCCTTCCTTTGCCGGCATACGAGGCAAGATCATTGCTTACCGGGCCGCCATAGAGCTTCCTGAGGACTTCTTCGGGAAGACCAAGCACATCTATCGACGCACGGCTTCTCATATGACAGGCACCACGGCTTGCCGTGGCCATCCCGAGAGCAAAGCTTTTCGGGAGCCTTTCGTCAGTCATTTCGATGGGAAAATTTTTAATTTCCAGGAGATAATCTCTGGATGCTGCCCCGAAAACCTTCCGGGCAAAGGGGCCTTCCGCTAAAATATTTCCAAAATCTTTTCGATGTGCAATCTGGTGAATAACTTCCGTAATGGTTTCCCGATCGCCCCAGACAAGCGGGCGTTTGGTTACTTTCTGATCGATGATTCCTCGCTGGTAAAGTTCCATTGCCCACGCGATATAGGAACCGGTAGAAATGGTGTCAAGTCCATAACGGTTGCAAAGTTCAATCGCGTACATACTGGTTTCCAGATCCAGATTCCCCAGTTTAGTCCCCAGAGAGCCGATAGAGCCGTATTCCGGGCCTTCTCCTCTGGTTCCTTGATACTGCCCTTTTTCAATGACAAAGCGGTGCCGGCAGTGAACCGGACAGCTGAAACAGGCAAGCATGCCGGTGGAGTAAGGTTCCAGCGCCTCAGCCGCTAAGCGATAACCCTGGTCACCGACACTGGTGGATTGATTATTGCGGATGCTGAGGATACCCAGGGCGTTCGCCCGGCTGAAAAGAAGCGGGGTGCCATATTTCCCTAACGCCTGAGCCCATTTGGTGCCTGCCAGACTTTTCATTGTGGCAAGATAATATGGCAGATACTTTTTGGGGTCAGAGAGTTTTATGTCCCGCGTTCCCCGGACCGCTAATGCCTTTACATTCTTTGACCCCATGACCGCGCCCATGCCCGTTCTTCCTGCCGAACTTTTCATTCCCGAACGGATAGCCGCAAAACGAACCAGGTTCTCTCCTGCGGGGCCGATACAGGCAATCTGAACCTTATCATCCTTTAACGCGGAACGCAGTTTTTTCTGAGTTTCAAGGGTATCGAGCCCGGTTAATTTCTTCGCGTCGCGGACTTCAATCTGGTTATCAGTGATCAAGAGATAGACCGGCTTTGGGCTTTTACCTGAAAGGACCACATGACTGAAACCAGCTTTGACAAGTTCGGCGCCAAAATCCCCACCCATGTTCGAGTCACCCAGATGGCCTGATTCGGGTGATTTTGCCGTGATAGAGATCCGCGAGCCAAAACTTAAACATCCGGTAAGAAGACCAGCTCCAAAAATAAGGGGGTTGTCCGGGGAAAATGGATCTAAGGAGGGAGTATAGTGCCGGGAAAGAAGGTGCATATTAATTCCTCGGGCTCCCAGAAATTTTCTCCGAAGCGCGACCGGGATCGGCTTAACCTTAATTTTCCCAACGGTTAAATCAATAAAGGCGATTTTTCTATCCAGGGGCATGTTTGTTCGTAAATCCTCTGTCTATCTAAGCATCAGCAAGATTAACGTATATGGTTTTATCATACACTATGATGCATGGCTGATTCAATAAGGAAAACTTTTTGCTATAATCTGGGTCGTATTTATAAAAAAAGAAGGAAAAAATTCCACTCTGGGAAAAAATTCGTTATAATGTAAATGTTAGGCGAAGCGGGCGCAGAAAATAGATTGAAATGGAGGGAGGTGATTATTCTTGCCAACTAAAAAAGTAATTACTAAGAAAACCGCTCCTAAAAAAACTGAAAAAAAGAAAAAAGCGAAAAAAAACGATAAGTTGGTTTGCGAAAAGTGCGGACTGGTGGTGTCGGTAGATAATATTTGCGGTTGCGCTGATGTGTGTGATTTAGTCTGCTGCGGGAAGGAGATGAAGTTAAAGTGTTAGTATCGCAAAAAAAAATAATCCCGCCTCGTCTAACAAAGTTTTTTCTCCAAAGCTTGAAAGAGCGCTCACGGTTGAGAGATTGATAATGGTGTGCTTTTTGAAGATAGATATGAAAAGAAATTAACATCTTGTTTTTTAAGGAGGCTGCATTATGAAAAATTTTATCGCTACGGCTATCATAGTTTTTGCATTGGGTCTAATTACCCCTTACAATGTTAAAGCAGAAGGCACCGGGAGCAATGTTGGTTACGGAGTTGGCTCGGTTTTAGCATCGTGCGTATATTCGCCGGCCAAACTGGTCTATGCTGGTGTTGGAGGGCTTACCGGAGGGATAGGGTTCCTGCTTACGGGCGGCAACCAGGATGTTGCCAAAAAAATCTGGACTCCTTCGGTACGGGGCACATATGTCATTACTCCTGAAATATTAAAAGGAAAAGAACAAGTTCAGTTTGTCGGGCAACCAGAGGCAAAAACCTATCAGCCTCAGGAGAATAAAGTTCAAGAAGATTCCCTGCGAAAATAATCGCATAATAACCCAGAGAATATTAAACAATTTATGGCAATAAATAAAAGCAAAGCGAGGAATCTGTGTCGGAATTTAAAAATGTTACGGTAATTAAAAAGGCCAATGTTTACTTTGACGGCAAGGTAACCAGCCGGACGGTTATGTTTCCGGATGGTTCAAAGAAGACGCTCGGTGTCATGCTTCCCGGGGAATACGAATTCAGCACCGCAGACAAGGAGGTCATGGAAATCCAGGCTGGTGATCTGGAGGTTTTACTGCCCGGATCGGCTGGCTGGAAAACCGTAAAAGAAGGAGATTCGTTTGACGTTCCAGCCCAATCCACCTTCAGCCTGAAGGTTAAAACCGTTACCGACTACTGTTGTTCTTATATCAGGTGAAACGCCTGCCCAACACATTACTCCAGCATTATCACGGTAACACGTGAAAGGGCGTCGCTCTCCCCCTTTAAAACTTTACCTTCGGCACTTCTGTTGCAGCCTCAGGAGCTTCAAAGAACGAAGCTTTTTCAAACGTGAAGGTTTTGGCGATTAAGTTGGAAGGGAATTTTCTTATCGCCACATTATAGGCCTTGACTGCTTCATTGTACCGCCTTCGGACTACCGCAGTTACGGTTTTTCCCAGCACTTCACGGCTAAGGCCTTCCATTGCGCTTTTTGTATCAGGAGGAACAATGGAAGCAAAATCATTTACCGCTCCCGTAGGCTGAGGAAACATTTCTCCTATAGCGTTTAGCTCACGCACCAGAAGAAAATTAAACAAGAAAAAAATCACAATCAATAAAGGCTGAGGACGAAGTATTCTTTTAGTCCGATTGTTTTTATTTTTAAATTTTTTCAATATCATTTTATTCTTGGAAATCAGGAGAGGATTAGCGGTGACATTGTCCAAAATAGTATGTAACCATATTGATTTTATTTGACTTCTATAATTCAGATTGTTTAGTCGCTAACGCTTCTCGCAATGACCATACCATGGCGTTATTATTCAATTTGTCATTGCTCGTATATCCTATTCTGCAAAGCTCTCTAATCACCCTGATGATAAAAAATCGTTAATTAATCTGATGTGCTAATATTGTAGTTTTTGAGCCTAACAGCTTCATAAAGCCTTGCGGATAAGATGATTGGATCCATCGTGTTTTGGGACAATATATTTTTTTCGAAGTCATAATAGAGCTCAAATTGTTTAGTTAAAAATAATGATATATAATTTTGAGAAGATTCCAAATTCAAATATTTTTCAAAAACTTGCAAAACATAAGACATCTCAATTCCTGTTGGATTATAGCACCACCTATAACCTATTTTCTCTCCCCAGCCAAAAGGGAAGTTATTGATTATAAAAATTTAACCTCTGGGTTATGGAGAGGACGATGGTCAGGGACTATGCAATCAATATACGTAATAAGAAAGCCATGTTCTCGCAAGATTGAGCCAATAATGAAAAAACCAAGCGGGTCTGACCAAAAAGTCATAGGCAGCTGGTGGTAAAGATGGTGTTTTTTAACCCAGAAAAACAATCACGCGAGGGACTTTTCTCAATGTGTTTTGTCTGTCAACCGAGGCCGGGAGCGATTATAGGGAACAACTGCGAAATTCTTTTTTTGCTTTGGATGAAATGTCATTTCATCCGCTGTAAAAATATAGAACATTTTAGGACGCGCTACTGTGACACGCTTAAGGGACAATAAGGGACATCTTATGATTAAGGCGATTGTTCTTTGTTGGCCACGCAAAAATTTTCTATGCAATTTGGCATAATTCAGTATAATAAAAGCGAGCGCTCAATCAGCTAAGAAAGAAATAGGAAGTTAAAATTTTTTTATAAGTATTTGAAATAATTAAATTGCCCCCGTAGCTCAGCTGGATAGAGCAAAGGATTCCTAATCCTTGTGTCGCACGTTCAAATCGTGTCGGGGGCGTATTTTTTTTCTCAAAAAGATGACGTTTGTTAGTTTCCTGGAGGCATAGAAGGTGAAACGAAAAATCATTATTATTGTTTTTCTTTGTCTTCTGATCGGAGTAAGTCTTTTAGTATACCTTGGACAAAGGAACGCTAAACTTAAAGAACTTTATTACTCCGGGACTATCGAAGCCAAGGTTCAGTCGGGATTAGGCCTTCAGGTGGGCGGGAAGGTAAAAAAAGTCCTGGTGGATGAGGGGTATCTCGTAGAAAGGGACCAGGTTCTTGCTGAACTTGACCAGGAAGAATTTATCGCCCGGAAAGAAGAAGCAGCCGCAAATTTAGATAAGGCTGAAAAAACTCTGCAGGAGCTGGAGACCACGTTAAGGATTAATCGGGAATTCCTCCCCGAGGACGTAACCAGAGCCAAAGCCGGAGTCGCCAGCGCCCGGGATACCATGGAGAAAACGAAAAAAGACAAAAATCGGTATGATAACCTCTTTGAGCAGAAGGTGGTTTCCGAAAAAGAGTGGGATCGGGTTACCCTCGAGTATGATATTGCCCGTGCCCAGCTCAATCAAAACGAAGCCCTCCTTGCCCAGTCACAGAGCAACTTAAAAAAGATTGAAACAACAGAAAAACAAATCGAAGTGGCCAAGGCCCAAGTTAAAGTGGCTCAGGCAAACCTTGACCTGGCAAATTTTCAACTCAACTACACCACCTTACTGGCGCCTTTTAAAGGGATTATCACCACCCGCAACGTTGAACCGGGAGAAGTTGTTACTCCTAACCGTGAAGTTTTTACCCTCTCTGATCTGTCTACCGTTGATTTGAAGATTTTTGTAGACGAAACTGAAATCGGCAAAGTCAAGCCCGGGCAAGCGGTAGAGATTACCATCGATACCTTTCCCAATAAAGTTTATAAGGGCAAGGTTTCCTATATTTCTCCTGAAGGAGAATTCACCCCAAAAATCATCCAGACCCAGAAGGAGAGAGTCAAACTTGTTTACCTTGTCAAAGTAAACATCCCCAATCCTAACCTTGAGTTAAAAACAGGGATGCCCGCCGATGCCTGGTTGCGATGACCGACCGATGATTGACGTTGAAAGCCTTTCTCTTCGTTTTGGCCCGATAGAGGCAGTCAGTGACGTGTCATTTCGGGTAAGAAAAGGAGAAATATTCGGTCTGGTAGGTTCAGATGGCGCGGGCAAGTCTTCACTTCTTCGGGTGGCAGCAACCCTGATCAAACCTTCTTCCGGTAGAATTCTCATTGATGGTTTAGATGTTGTAATCCAAAAACGAGCGGTAAAGTCGAAAATTGGTTATATGCCCCAGCGCTTCGGGCTTTACCAAGATCTCACGGTTGAGGAAAATTTTGATTTTTTTATGGATATCTTTGGGCTGACCGGACATGAGCGGACTGAGAGAAAAGAACGCTACTTAGGTTTTTCCAATCTCCTTCCGTTCCTCAATCGGGTAGTTGGCAATCTCTCAGGCGGCATGAAACAGAAACTCGGTTTAGCCTGTGTCCTGGTGCATGAACCAGAGGTTCTTATTCTGGATGAGCCTACCAATGGTGTTGATCCGGTCTCCCGCCAGGATTTCTGGGGAATGCTTACCCAGATGAGAGAAGCAGGGAAGACCATCTTGATCTCCACCGCTTACCTTGATGAAGGAGAGAAGTGTGACCGCTTGGCCCTGATGCATCGGGCAAAGTTTCTGGCGATCGCAACCCCTGAAGAAATGCAAGCCCAGTTCCCCAGCCTTGAGCAGGCGATGATTCATAAAATTCAAGACGTTGATCGAGGACTCCTCGATGAAAAATTCAAATCCTGAGGTCGTGCTTGTAAAAGACCTGGAAAAAAGGTTTGGCCCGTTTGTGGCGGTCAATCAGATTTCCTTTTCGGTGACGCGAGGCGAGATCTTCGGGTTCCTCGGACCTAATGGAGCAGGAAAATCTACCACCATTCGCATGCTCTGCGGAATCATAACCCCAAGCTCCGGTTACGGTCGGGTGGCAGGGTATGATATCTTTACCGAAGCCGAAGAGATCAAAAAATCGATCGGGTATATGTCCCAAAAGTTCTCTTTGTATGGAGACCTTACCCCGTATGAAAACATTCGTTTTTATCTGGGGATCTATAATGTCTCCCCCGGGAAGTGGAAAGAACGAACCGAATGGGTTTTAGATCTCACACGTCTTCACGATGTCCGGGACCGGCTTACCCGGGAATTACCACCCGGCTGGCGGCAACGTTTAGCCCTTGGTTGCGCCTTGCTCCATGAACCAGAGAT
>DATEXU010000204.1:0-3757 GCA_035256645.1 Thermodesulfobacteriota bacterium
CTGTTCGGGAATGAAGTTTCTTCGAATTTTAGGCATAAATAAGGAAAGCAACCTGGAGCTCTTCGTTCTTTCTGCCGCCTCAGGGTTTGCCCTTATCAGTGAGGGATTGCTTTTCCTGGGCATGATAGGGTTTTCTACCCCTATGACACTTTGCCTCTTACTTATTGGTCTCTTCGTTATAAGTGCCAGGGAAGCAAAATTTTTCTTAAAAGCGTTTATCTCATACCTTTATCACCGCGATTTTTCTTTTACCTCTCATCATTTCTTAACAGGAACTTTTTGTATTTTTGTAATCATCAATATTTTAAAAGCACTACTTCCACCTCATGGCCCCACGGATGTCCTATTCTATCATATGACTATCCCAAAACTTTACCTTACCCATGGTTCAATAGTTACTAATCCAACATTTTTTCCTTCTTTTTTCCCGTCTAATGGCGAACTCCTATTTTCGTTGGCTTTAGTCATTGGTGGCCCGGTTATGGTTAACCTCACCCATTTTGGCTTTGCTTTGCTTACCGTAATGGCACTCTATGTTTATACTCAAAAATATTTTGCAAAAGAATTCGCCCTTATTCCTGGGATTATTTATTTGACAGCTCCCGTAATAAATTCATGGGGAACCATGGCCTATACCTGTAATATTCTCGGTTTTTACCTTTTGATATTATCAATTCTTTTAATGGAATGTAATAAAGAAACTAAGGTAAATGAAGTAGCCTTTTTGGGACTAATAACGGGAATGGCCTTGGGGATTAAGTACCAGGCGATTCCTCTCGTTGGATGCATTTATTCTTTCTTTTTTGTGTATAAGATGACGAACCTTAAAAGACGGGGGCTTGTTTTTACGGGCGCCTTGCTTCTCGCCATTATCCTTGCTTCTCCCTGGTTTGTTCGGAATTTTTTGATAACGGAAAACCCTTTTTTCCCTATTCTTAATGATATTTTTCCTTCAGAAATGATGAGATCAGAGTCGACATGGGAAAAAGGAACAAGCGCAGGAGGAGCTTTTGTTCTTGGGCTTAACAAATTAAAAGAAAATTATTTCTTCCCTTTTTCCTATCTTTGGACTGGTGCTTGGGGACACGACGAGGACTTCCAGCGTTTTATCGGGCCACTCTTTTTATTTTTTACTCCTTTCATTTTTTTTCTTAGAAAAAATCCGTTGAAGTGGCCGCTTATTATCCTTATTTGTTTTTTGAGTTACCTTGCCACACTTTGTTTAGCGGGGAATATTCGTTATGTCGTTATCTTAGTCATTCTTTTAGCTTTACTTTGTGGAGCAGTAGGCCAAAGGATAATGTCGTTCGGCAAAGTAGTCAGGTATATTTGTCTCGGCTTTTTTATTTCTTTTGTCATCTTTTATTCTTTTCAAAATTATAATCTCATGTTGAGCCATAAAAGGATTTTGACTGCCTTTAATCAAAAACTAACCCCTGATTTTTTGAGAACCTATGAGATAAGTTACGTTCCTGCTGAATGGGCGAACAGAAACCTACCTAATGACGCCAAGGTCCTTTTTCATGGTTTTGTTCGGTATTTCTATTTTAAGTTCGAACCCTATAATGATCATCTAAGCCAGACATTTATTAATTACGATAAGGCAAAAAATGGTGAGGATATTTTAAGAATTTTGCGAAGTCAAAGTTTTACCCATATTATCAGTTCTGATAAAATCCATGAAAATTATCGGAAAGATACAATTCTCTATGATGAAGACCCCCGGTTTATTGATTTTACGCAGAAATATCTTGTAAAAATATTTTCAGCAAACGGGATATCGATTTATAAGATTCACTTTATGTAAACTTATTGTCGAGGGGATACAGCCCAGGAGATCCTTTCAATTGCCTCGTTTTGTTGGTCTTGTCTTGTTGCGCAATGTGTATACCTGCATTTTTGTCTTTTCGGGATTTTTTGGAAGAAAAAATAGTGGGTTATAGGTAATTGTGCTATAGTGAATAAACAAAATTTTTTTAACTAGTGTAGTGATTCAGAAATTTCTTTGCTTTATTTGTCATTCCGGGCTTGACCCGGAATCCAGTGTTTTTGGGCTGGATTCCCGCACCAGTGCCCTTCAGGGTATTCGCGGGAATGACGACCTCTGAATTTATGTAAAGAAGTGTTAGATTCACTGCAATAGATAGCTCCATCTGGAGGAGAAAAAGATGAAGAACAAAACGATTATTTTACTTGCGATAGTCATCTGTTATTTCCTAAACGCAGGTTTCCTTCTTGCCGTTGCTCCAGAGCGTGGTGAGTTACCTCCCAACCTGGAACAATGGAAAGGATGGGTTCTTCATAACGCGGACGATAAACTTTGCCCTACCGATTACAACAACGGAGAACTGTATCAATGTCGCTGGCCGTCACGCCTTCGTTTAAACCTGGGAACCAATAAAGGTGAGTTCACGCAGGAATGGCGGGTTTTCATCAAGACCTGGGTTCCTTTGCCGGGAAATCCGGAAACCTGGCCGGAAGAAATAAAAGTAGATGGTAAGCCCGCTCCGGTAGTGGAAAAAGATAATGCCCCTTCAGTCTTTATAGCCCCTGGATCACACCGCATAGAGGGGTTTTTTTTCTGGAAAGAGATTCCGGAATGGATCACTGTGCCTCCAGAAAGTGGACTTATAAGTCTTGTTATCAATGGCAGTCCTATTCAATTTCCTTTGGTTGAGACCAACGGCCGTTTATGGCTCAAAAAGAGAGAAGGGGGTTTGGGTGAAGAGGATAGGGTAGAGTGCCGTATTTTTCGTTTAATTAATGATACCATCCCTCTGCAGGTTACCAATCTTTTAAAGATTAATGTATCCGGGCAACCGCGGGAAATTAAGTTTGATTCGGTGCTTTTGGAACACGCGGCGCCGGTAAATCTTCAAAGTCCTCTCCCTGCGCGGCTCGGCCCAGAGGGTGATATCATCGTTCAAGCACGGCCTGGCCGCTGGGAAATACGAATCGTGACCCGTTTCGAAGGCCTCATCAAAAAGCTGAGTTCTTTAAAAAAAGCTCAGGAAGAGGAGGTTTGGTCATTTCAATCCCAAAACCATCTCCGGATGGTGAAGATTGAGGGCGTTTCACCTATTGATCCCAAACAGACTGACGTTCCTTTCGAGTGGCAGGGCTTTCCCACCTTTATTATGCAGCCGGGGTTAGCAATGATTTTCAAGGAAATCCGGCGAGGAGATCCGGAACCGGCTCCTGATCAGTTACACCTGCGTCGCACGTGGTGGTTAGATTTTAATGGCGCCGGGTTTACCATTCAAGACCAGGTTACCGGCACTCTGAGCCGGCAGTGGTATCTGGCGATGAATCCTCCGAATCACCTTGGGAGAATAACTGTCGATGGCGTTGATCAACTGATAACCGGCCATGGTAAAGAAAAGAAGCCGGGAATCGAGCTTCGCAAAGGCCACCTTCAACTCGACGCTGAAGGCCGTTTTGAAGCATCAACCCGGAACATTCCTGCGGTTGGATGGGACCATGACTTTCAGTCAGTATCCGGGGTGTTAAATCTTCCTCCGGGGTGGAAGCTGCTTAGCGCCTGGGGGGTTGATGGTGTAGAAGGAACCTGGTTTAAGCAGTGGAGCCTTCTTGACCTCTTTTTGGTTTTGATTATCAGTCTGGCGGTTTATAAACTATGGAACTGGAAATGGGGATTGCTTGCGCTCTTTGCGGTCGGGCTTACCTATCATGAACCCGGAGCGCCTCAGCTGGTCTGGCTTAATCTGCTGGCTGCTTTAGCGCTTCTCAGGTTTCT
>DATEXU010000205.1:0-7394 GCA_035256645.1 Thermodesulfobacteriota bacterium
CTGACGATGCTTTGTGTATCAACTGGAGAGCCTCTTGCTCTGTGTAGGGGGTTTCACCGAAACTAAGATAACCGACGAAACTGTTAATTAACTCATCACGGCTGTACTTATACATCTCGCATGCCCTTTGATTCACATCAAGAATGGCGCCGGTTTTGAGGTCGTGAATTAATAAAGCGTCATGAGAGGCATTGAAAATTTCACGGTAATTCTCCTCTGAAGCTTGCAGCTTTTGTTTCGCCTGCTTGTATTCGGTGATGTCGCGGATAGATTCTATGGCACCTACCCGGTTTCCCTGGGCATCAAAAAGGGGCGTTCCTGTTGCCCACACATAGGCGCCTTTCCCGCCATATAAGGCGGGGGTAAAGGTCTCTGCATACAAAGTATTTCCTTTCCTCTGAACATACTCATATTTCGACTCGAGTTCTTGGTCGCACACATCAATGAGAGCCAACAGATGAGGCCGCCGTTCACCGTAAAAAGGAATTGTTACGGCGTTATCTCCTTGCCCGATCATATCTTGCTTTTTGATTCCCGTCATTTCTTCTATAGCCCGGTTCCAGGCAATGACCTTCTTATCATTGTCAAGCACGAACGTCGAGTCCGGAAGAAATTCAATAATGTCATTTAATTCTCGGTTTGAGGAAATGAGCGCTTCCTCAGCCCGTTTGCGCTCGCGCTGTATGGTTGCTTCATGCAAACCGCGCTCAACCGCAGGAACTAAAAGTTTGATATTTTTTTTCTTGAAAAAAGCATGAATACCTGCTTTCAGGCATTGAAGGGCAATATCTTCACTCATGGTGTCGGAAACAATAATAAAAGGCAGGTCAAGATTTTTTTCTTGCAGCAAAGCGAGGACTTCTAAGGCGGTACATTGTGATACCGCAAAATTAGAAATAACCACATCCCAGGTCTTCTGCTCGAGAGCGGCTTTTATGGCTTCAGGGGAGTTAACGCGTTCAAAGAGCAGGTCAAAGCTACCACGTTGTAATTCATTTGTAATTAAACGGGTATCATCCTCTGAATCATCGATGATAAGAACTCTTAGCGAATTGGTCATTTTTCCTTCCTCCCTGTAATTCCGGCTCAATGAGGTTAGCGGAAAATATTTTGCAGGCTTGGATAAAATGTTTGGTTTTTTACCAAATTTTTACCTAAAAGTCAAGAAACTTGATTTTCATACGGTGAATTTAGTTATTTTTTATATATGGTCCTTGGGCTAAATCAAGATGTGATTTAAATTCAATACTGTAAACGTCGAGGATGGAGACGAAAAGCGCTGCGATAATAGGGCCGACAATAAATCCCATGACTCCAAACATGCTGATTCCACCCAGAGTGGAAAAGAAAACGAGGAGATCATGGAGCCCTGAGCTTCGTCCTACCAAGCGAGGTTGAAGTATGTTATCAACGCTGCTTATGATAACTGCCGAGATTAAAAATAGAGCGACTCCCTGCCAGATATGACCCATCACAAGCAAAATGGCTGCTGCCGGATACATTACTAACCACGCGCCCAGCATAGGGATAATCGAAAGAATCGCCATAACTACCCCCCACAGTATCGGAGAATTGATGCCGAATATCCAGAAGGTAAGACCTCCGATGAAACCTTTAATCAACCCGACTACCACGGTGCCTTTTATGGTTGCGCGGGACACGGAAATAAACCGTATAAACAGTTCTTCTTTGTATTTGTCCGCGAGCGGGCTTAAATATTTTAAACGCTGGATAAGCTTGTCTCCATCGCGGAAGAAGTAATACATAGAAAAAAACGTAAGAAATAAATTCGCAAGAATCTGAAAAGTTCCTTTTGATGCCTTATTGATTGCCGTTGCCAGAAGCTTGGCCGCGGCTTGAGCGCTTTCTTGGAATGAGGCTTGCCAGTCGATTTTATCTAGGTGGAGACTTTTTATTAATGTGTGTTCTTTGATTTTTGTGAGAAGACGCTCATTTCCTTTTTGAATGATTTCCTCCACTTTCTGCTCAGTGGTTTGGTAAAGGCTGATAGCCTCACCGGAGACTAAGTTAGTAATAATAGAGACGGGGGTAATAAGGCCCAAAAGCAGGATAAGGCAGCACACAAGGGCACTTAAGGACTTTTTATTACGAGAAACCTTGAGGAGCCATCCGTAGAAAGGATAAAACAGCACGACAAATACCGCTGCCAATATCATGGGGATCAGGAAAATTTTGAGCATGTTGAAAAAGACAATTCCGATTCCAATGAGAACTACTAAAAGGAAATAGCGGCTGAATTTTTCCGCTTTAAGTCTTTTTAGGGTTTCCAGACGATCGTCTATGAGGGATGGTTGAGGTTGGTCGGTTGACATAGCCAAAGTCTCCTTACGTTAAAAGGACAAAAAAAATTTATTTTCCCCTAAATTAAGCGATTCTTGTTTGCTAAGGCGCCCAAACCATGGTAGGACAGCCGTCCCGGCTGTCCTACCATTTCACTCTTCAGGACAGGCGAGACGCCTGTCCTACTGGTCTTGTAATGAAAATCGCTCAATTTATTTTCCGTTCGCTTGTTTTAACATGAAGCAATTATTATTGTTTTTTCTTGCATAGCCACTTTTTACCTAAAAAACCTTAATGTCATCTCCTTCTTGGCTCTTCAGTTTTTTTTTGGCATTTCCCTCTCTTACGGAAATTTCCAAAAAATTTGAACTTCCGATGATGGCGAGCAACGTTCCTTTTTCAACCTCTTGATAATTTTTAGATAGCCCGGAAATAATGTTTCCGCGAATTTTAATTTTTTCGGGGGCTTTTCCTAAGTTTTTCAGATGGTTCACGGTGATGTTGGTTATTAGATTTCCAAAACTATCGATATACATTACTTTACCCCTTATCCTTTTTTTCTCCAAAATAGGCTGGGGTAAAGACAGTCTTTGAAATTTTTTTGTTTCTTTTCCCATCTCCAAAGGAGAAACTCCCCGGGAAAGATACGCAGCTACGGGCGCGAAGATATCACGTCCCTGAAAGGTAGCGCTAATGGGTTTGAGAAAAAAATGCGCATTGGTAAGTTCATAGACCGTAATTTTTTTTAACTGGTCATAGATTAACCCAAAAATTCCATTGTCCGGCCCAATAAAAAAGACGTTTTCTCCTTTCACCAGGATTGGTTTGCGTTCTGACCCCACACCTGGGTCAACAACGGCAAGGTGAATAGTGCCGTGGGGAAAATAAGTATAAACGTTGCTGAGCAAGAACGCTCCTTCGAGTATGTTTTGAGGAGAAATGTGATGAGAAATGTCTACAATTGTAGCTTTTGGATTAATGCCTAAAATAACCCCTCGCATGGCGCCAACGTAGTGGTCTTTAGAGCCAAAATCAGTCAATAACGTGATAAGGGAATGAGTCATGAAACGCAGAAGATCAAAAACGAATACATTATGTCCCGTGTTAAATTCTTCTAACGGGGAATTATATTATACTATTTTTAACACGTTAGCAATGTTTGCGAATATGGTTGTTTGATGTTTGGTCGCATTTTAGTGAAAAAAAGCTTTGCCTCTGGAAGATAAATAGTTTTTTTATATTCTGATTTTAAAAAAAATATTAACTAATTGTTTTTTATTGACAAAATTAGATCTAAATGGTAAAAAATATATCAGGGGTTAAATTCACACATAACCAAAAGGTGAAATGTGTTTATCATAAAGTCTTTTCTTGCTTCACTATGGATGGAGAAAAAAAGATGCAGGTATATTCCCTTCTGGTTCATCACGTTACCCCGTACTCTCATTGAAAAGTCTTTCCAGGTTCTCTCCACTGATGACTTCCCCTGTAACACAAGAGTAAATTTTACGGTTACCGCCGGTCAAGAATACAGCTTGAGCAAAGGATGGGTGACCAAAAAATTTCGAGGAAAGAGAATTTAAACCCCAATTATGAAAGGAGGGACATTATGGCAGTAAAGGTTCTTATCCAAAGGAAAGTAAAACGCGGGAAAGAAGAAGCGCTCAACGAGATCGTCCGCGAGCTACGTTATAAGGCAATGTACGCCGAAGGATTCATCTCCGGAGAGACCCTGCAGTCTATTGAAGATCCCTCGATGCACTTAGTCATCAGTACCTGGAAAAACATCGGTGTCTGGAATAAATGGCTTAAAGGCACGTACCGGAAAGAGGTTAAGAAAAAAATGAAAGAGGTCTTGGTAGGATCTGAAAAGATGACTCCGTATCAATACGAGTGAATTACTTTTTCTCTTGGAGCGTGAGGTTATTCATCGATAAGGGTTGCACCGGTCCAGCGTATCGCACAATCTCCGTTTGTATCCGCTCCGCTCGCTTGGTCAAAAGTAATCACGGATGTTAGGGAGGAACAACCTGAGTCCGAATAAATTAATATGGTTTCTCCAGCGTTGATAAGAAAAGTTGAGTTATTCTGAATCCGGGTACAAACCGCGTAGGAGCCTCCGCGGACCCAGATGTTGCCACCGCCCCGATTATGTACCGTATAGGTGGGGCAGGAAGAGGTGGCAGTGGAGCTGCAGTTAAGCTTACCGTAAAGGTAGTTTGTATTTAAGGTCACGACAATATCATCGAAAGTGTCAGTAGGGGTGTAAGATTCATAGTTGCGGTCTTCAGGAAAAGGGGTGTTTCCCCCATTTAAGGCCGAGTTTTCTCCACTGGAAAGGACGACCATTGCCTGGACAATAGTCGCGCCGCCGGAGGAAAAGGCCACCTGAGGTTTTTCCGTGGAGCCAATGTTTTGCAAGGCAGTACAAAAGGTTCCTTGGGTGGTGGTTGTTACCAGCCGGGTATTTACATCATAGTAGTAACGGTTACGCCACGCATCAACGGCCTCTATCCCGATGGTAATGAAGGGTAGGTAACCGCTCAGTTGCCCAGTATCTTCTATTCCATCACCATTGGTATCGGCATAAGGAAGTCTCCAATGCATACCGGCATATCCTGCCAGAGCTTGTTTTATCTCGTCCATATACTTTTGGGTTGAAGTGTAATGCCGGTGTTTGCTGAGTTCGGAGAGGAGGGGGACGGTTAATCCGGCCAAAAGGCCCAAGATTACCAAGACAATGGCGATTTCAATCAGGGTCATGCCCCGTAATTTTTTAAATTTATTTTTTAAATTGTTCATTGCTCGTTTTCTTAAATCCGCCAGTATAAGGTGATCAGGGTTTCACTCCCATCGTACGCCGCGCCGGCCTGGATATTCCCGGTATTCGATACTCCGTCGTCATGCCGGGAATCAATAGATTGGGCTAAATTGTTGGGAATATTCGTTACCGAAATATAATTCCGGTTAACTCCGCCAAAAGCCATGTAACCAAACACATACATTCCTCCTCGGATTGGAGAGGATTTCCTTACCACACCCATTGCATTCGCCATATCTTCCCAGACATTTGTCGCTTCGCCGGCGTCAATGAGTCCATCGTGGTCTCCATTTGCCGTATCGCCGGTGGGAAAAACGGTATCATTTTCATCTCCCGGATACATACCGTACCGGTCGTAGTACAGGAGGAATGCCTGGGTATAATTCTGCATATCGGAGACGATTCTTTGCATGCGGGCATTATGCCAGATTTTCTGGCCCTGGATGATTGCGCCCATGAGAAGGCCAACCACGACCAAAACAACGGCCATCTCGATCAGGCTAAAACCCCGTGTGTCTCTCATCGGTCGAACCACCAGTACATATCGGACACATTGTTGGGATCAGCAGGAGGGACAGCAGGATACGCGACTCCGGCTAAGGTGCTCCAGCGGACATTTCCCGTGTCTCCCGCGCCGTCGTCAATCTTGTTGTCCAATGATTGGGCAACCCACATAGGGACACGGGAAGCCAGGATATAATTATTATTGGTATTAGGGGCTACCCCCCCGCCGTAAGAAAAGGTGCCGTTAAAGACGTTGTTCTGGTCGTTGTTTTGAAGGATCTGCTGGCCTTGCAGCTCGGTAAAGGCGGTGGCATTATTATCAATGATACCATCCGCAGGAACGGTAGTGTCTCCCGCGTATCTGCTCATCCGGTCAAGGTAGGTGAACTGGGCCGTGGCAATAAAACGGATTTTTTGCTGAAAGGTTTTTTCCCTGGCGTTTTTGATCATTTGCTGGCCTTGCAGCATGGCTCCCATGAGAATTCCGATGATGACCATCACGATCGCTATTTCGATGAGCGTGAAGCCTCGTTCCCCTTGTATAATTTTAGATTTCATGTCTTTTCTCCTTAAAGCCCCCAATAAACTGTTACCAAGGTGTTGCTCAGGTAGTTTCTATCGGTCATGAGGTCGCCGGTATTCCAGATCCCATCGTCATAATCAAGGTCTAACGCCCGGGCGATTTCGGCAGGAACAATGGTCGCGTACACGGTATTTCGGAAAATATTGATCCCCGGGCTTTGGCTGGGATGAAAGTTAACTGACGTCCAGCCGTACACCCCTCCAAAAGGGTTTGGTTTTTCATAGAGAATCCCTGCTTTGGCCAGGTCATTCCAAACATAGCGGCCGAAGTTATCATCTTCCGCTCCGTCAATAAAGCCGTTGCCGTTCCCTTCCTCAGTATCACCGGGGGGAATTTGTATCCCTTTGATATCATTTTCATCACCCGGGTACTGCCCGTATTTGTCATAAAAAGAATAGAAACCCGCCTCGAATTCCCGGAAGTGGGAGATGAGCCTTTTTTTCTTGGCGCTGGCGATCAGATTCTGTCCGTTCAAAACCACCCCTAAGATCAATCCAATGATAACCAGCACAATCGCCATCTCAATGAGAGTAAAGCCTTTGTTTCCGCACGAGCGCATGTCTTTTCTCCCTTAAAGGAAGGATGGGGGAAAGGAATGCTTTCCCCCAAGGATGATTCATTAGAATTCCACAGAAAGCACTACTGCCGCGGTAGCATAAGCTGCACTGGCACGGATGCTTCCGGTCAGATAATCTCCATTGTCATATTGGGTATCAATGATCTGGGCTACTTCACCGGGCATGTTGCCATATTGAATCCAATGAGTAGTTTTGCCCTGCACAGCAACCCAATAAACCCATACAGTTCCTCCGAATGCGTGAGCAGGATAAGGTGTGGTCGTATAATCTCCGGCAATTAAGTTTTTTGCCTGAAGGTGATCAAAAAAAGCAGCATATTCAGCAGCGGGTGTTATTTGGCCATTCCCGTTTCCGGCAGGAGTTCCATTGGGGTCGTCACCAGGGAGATACTTATAAAGATCCTGGTAGGTTAATGCCGCGGCCCGAAGTTCATCACCCTGTTTTACCGCCCGTTTGATCTTCGCGGACTTAATCATCTCCTGGCCTTTAAGGAGCGCTCCGATGAGCAACCCGATAATGACCAGCACAATAGCTATTTCGACTAACGTAAAACCTTTTTGATTCTTCATTTTAAACCTCCATTAAAAAAAAATAAACACTCAGGTTT
>DATEXU010000206.1:0-11227 GCA_035256645.1 Thermodesulfobacteriota bacterium
CTCAAGGGGATTGGCGTTCTTACATTTTCGTTTTTGACGTAAAGGACGGGGAGAAAATTAAATTTTTTGCCGTAAAGTTCAGCTTCCTGCCACCTTCCTATCCGACATCTTTTATCGGAACTTACCCCTACAAATTCTATATCGAGGTCTTCCGGGGCATATTTAATAAAGTTTCTATCGAAGGTTTCAATGCCCCCGATTTTACCGCCCAGCGGATCCATCTGGTATAGAATCAAGCATTTCACCTTAGAGCGAGTCATTCTCATTCCGCCTCCTCTCTCTCTGTGCCCACAAGCATACCTGCTGCAAAGGCAAAACAGGGGATAAGCTATTGTTGCCGTTGGCTTACGGTAAAACGTGAAAATCTGGCCCATACTGCAGGATCAGTCAAATTCAAAGGACCATCATTTGATTATTTTCCTGCGGGCCTCGTTGAATCCAATAATAACAAAAGCTATATAAGGCATTATTCCATGCATAAACCCGTTGGTGAAGCCATTAGACAGTATCACCAATAGAATCAGAAGATTAATGGCGATGAACCGATCAAAAGTCGCATATGCTGAAAACGATAGAAAATGCAATAGAAAAGACCCTGTATACAGAAGATACCCAACTATTCCGCCATATTCTAACCACTCGACATGGAAATTATGCCGAGTAACATAAACCTTCCCCTTATACAACCCTACACCAAAGACCGGAGCGCTCGCAAAGTTTCCAATACCTTCATGGTAGGAGAATGCGCGCCAGTGCAATGCTTCTTTCCATAGGTTTATATTCATTAATCTTGCCGCGGTGTTTTCTCCTTTCTCTTTTTCGAAATGTGTTGATTTAAATATTCCGGGGTAAAATGACAGCCACAATGTCAGAATCAACGTCATTGTAATCATCAATAACATTAAAAAAAATCCTTTCCCTTTTCTTATCAGCCGGTACAAAACAGGAGATACAACGACACTCGCGAAATAAAGTCTTGCCAGAGTGGAAAATAAAGCGCCAAAATTTATTAATAGAGATAGAAGTCCCGGGACTTTTTTCCACCACCCTGAGTATGCAAGATAAAAGATTGCCGTAACGCTCATAGTTGCAATTCCGATAAAGGGCATGGAAAAAATGGAGACTCTTTCATGCGTCGCAACAAATCTTATAAGCGCTTCAATCCCAAATAAACTGATACCTCCAATAAGGAAGATAACGCACCTTCTGTACTCATCTTCATTTCTTACCATGGTTTTAATAACAAAGTATGAAATAACAGGAATGAAAATCGAGTGAAAAGCAAGGAAACCACTATCGAGCATCGTCTTAGACCGGATAGTAGAAATTAAGAAAGTTACGCCTATGAGTATAATTATTAGATCATAATATCTAAAGAAATATTTATATCCTTTAAATAATATTCTATAGAAGGCAACTAACGAAAGCGCGATAATACCGAGAGTATATGGATTAAAAGTGATTACGCCAATTTCGACCTGAAAAAATTCCCTTGAAAAGGGCAAAAAGGCGAGGATAGCGCATAGAAGGCCAAGAGCATCAGTGCGGATAGCTGCTGCTAAGAGAACCGCATTGATCGGCAGTATATATAATAAATAAATACTTTTTGATTCTTCTACACCGACAGTCTTACCCAATAACAGTTCAAGCGCGAGAATGATTGCAAATATGCCGTATACTAATATCGTCCTCTTCAAGTACACTCCCATAATAGTTCCGCGAAATCCGACAACCCTTATCCGTTACGTGAATTTCCATTTTTACCGCCGTCTTCACATAGACGTAAATACGCTTCTTCAACAATATCGGCAATTACAGTGTAGCTCCTGTATTGCTCCACATAACGTTTGCCTCTAATCCCCATTTCTTTCGCTCGTGATGGATCATTAAGCAATTCAATAATTGCGCGTGCGAAAGCTTCTTCATTATAAGGCACACAAAGCCCTGCGTTGCTCTCCGAAATTACCAAACGTTGTTCAGGATGGTCGTTTGCCACAACCGGCTTGCCCATAGCCATATATTCGATAAGCTTCGTAGGGGAGGTGGAGTTCAAAATTGGTGTCGGATAAAATGGCGACACACAGACATCAGCATGTTTCACATACCGCCAACCTTCCTCCATCTGAAGAAACCCGGTAAAGATAACTGAATCTTCTAATCTAAGCCTCTTTGCTTCTTCTCTCAACATTTGTTCATCGGAAGGGTCGTCACCGCCACCTATCATATAAAGTTTTGCATCAGGTAACTCACGAAGCACTTTCGTGAAGACTCTGAGCAGGAAGTCCAGCTTGCGAACTTTATTCAGGGTCCCGAGATATGCCACTATCTTTTCCTTCTTGTTCCTTCCGAAATCGAGGGCAGCGTGATTATAGAGAATCTTTTCAAGGGAGACACCCATGGGAACAGAAGTCAACTTTATCTCGGGTATCCCCATTGAGACAACGTCCTTTTTCATCTGCTCACTTTGCACAAAAATATGATGCGCCCCCGGCATAATTATGTGATAAAGTATGAATTTAAAAAATATGCCACGTAAAAAATAGAGCAGGGGGTACCGTGCGGTGCCTTCTTTCGCACTGTAGATTGACGCCTCCGGAAATGGGTAAGACAACCAATAAGTGAACTTAATATCTTTTAACTTTGCTGCAAGTATCGCCATAAGTCCTGAGATGAATTTGTTTTTTACTTGAATAAAATCGTATTCATTTCTCCGGATTAGAGAAAACATTTTTAAGTCGTTTATGAAACTCAGAATGTTTTTTCTAACTCTGTGAAATAGTGAAGTTCCCGGGTCAGTAGCTCCTACCCAGACATTACAACCGGACCATAAGGTTTGATATTCTTTTACACATGGCGCTTCTGACTGGAGAATACAATCAATAGAGTGCCCGCGACCAATCATTTCTTTGCCGAAAAGGACGGCAATATCGACCCGGAATGGGGGAAATTTATCTTCAGACACAAAAAGGAATTTCATTTTTTTCTTGGCTGAAACATCTTTCTTTTCAGTTTTGTCTTATCATTTTTTATCCGACAATTCTGTCGGGCTAATTATTCTGAGTCAAAAATTTCGCGCGGCATAGTAATTAGTAAAATGTACTTATATAGTGAAGCATTATAACCATTTAATAAAAGATCACTAAATCCATTAGAGGTCGGAAAGCAAAAATTTAGCCTTCTCATAGACTGGTTTGCAAAGTTCAGTGATCACCCCATGCTCACGCTTGGATAATCGTTTTGATTTTTCGAGGCTTCTTGCAGAAATCTTACCGGCATATTCTTCCTTGTAAGGAAGCTCGACAAACTCATAGACTTTAGGCAGTACCCGTGACTTTTGTTCAACAAGACTATCGTATTCAATAACTAATAATTGCGATTCTCTTAATCTTTTTTTTAACTCAAAAACTTGGCATGTTTTACCATTGTAAGCAAGACACGCCCGAAGGAGTCCGCTTACACTCCAAAGTCCTAAATGTTCATATTTCCACCTCGCAAAACCTTCCAGGTATCTCGCCCCACATCCTCTAAAGAGATCATTAAGCCCTCTCCTCCGCCAGTTAGAGAGCATGGAATAAATTACTGAGAATGGATTTCTTAAAATCCATATAATCTTATGCCCATTAAAATGTTCAAAGTATTCACAACAGCACTCATTTAAATACGTGGTTTGGAAACAATAGCGGCCCTTTGGTGTATGGTCAACGTAACCCGCTAAGATGAGCGCGGCATCTAGTTCACCATATTGGCCGAACCGATAATTAGTCATTCCTTCGCTTTGAGTGATGATGTTTGCAAGCATGGTTGTGCCGGAGCGCTGACAACCGGTTACCAGTATTGACCGGGGGAATTCATCCAGTCTCCTCAAAAGGACGCAACCCTTCGGCCTCACCCGGCGTATAAAATCGTTCCAACTTTTAATTGGTAATGTTTTTCCTTGAGGAATAAGAGTCATGTGTATCCAAGTTTTCTATTTAATTGTCCCGCTCGTGATTCAAAATATCTTTGGTCTTCATCCGATAGGTGTTCACACCAAGAGGCATCGAGCTTAATTTCCGATGATTTTCGAAACCTGACCTTATCATTGCCGTTCGTAGTGTGGTTAGGCTTTGCTGCGTAATTAAGCATCTCTTCCTCAAATCCTATGTTTAGAAAATCGCATATTCTTCCAAGCTCTCTTCCGGTTTCCTTCACAAGCTCTTCATACTTCACCGTCAATATATCTATATTGCATTCATCAAATAAGGGGAGCGCCCTCTCATGGAAATTTTTCCATGCATCAAGACTCTTTCTTTTTGGCACATTCCTCTTTAAATGTGAATAGAAAACGCCCCGCCCGTCGCGCACGAGGAGTATTACTCTTACCTCTTCCGGCCTTCTCCGATATAGTCCAATTGCCTTTAAGTAGGTTTTTGATGAATCGACGATTATCTCAGAATTGCAGACTGTTCTTACGGCATCATATAGGAGAAAATTATTTTCTATTGCCTGGTTAATCGGTCTGAGAAAAGGGCGAAAACATTTGATTCCGGACTTAAGCTCGATATACCACAAGCCATGAAAAATCTCTCTACGAAGCTGATAAATCTTCGTTTTATGAATTTTATCCACAACAACATTTGGATTTATATAACCCAAGTTCAGCGCGTAAGGATTTTTCAAAATATCAGTCCCGAGATTATTGCTCACCATCGTCAACACATCCTGCCACACAGAGCATGATTGCACGGGTTTTCCGCAACCGCATAATGAATTTAGAGAGATATTCTTCGGTAGATGAGAAATTTCACCTAAGGATTCAGCTTTAGAGTGAGATCCAATCATCAGATCAAGCAAAGTCGACCCGGAATGGGCAGCGGAGCAAATATATACATATTTAACCACAATAATCCTCCATCCTTTTATGCCGAGATTTAGAACTTTGATTCAACTAAGCTCGTCATCGAATACCTCCCTATGGGTTTTTTAAGTTAAGAAAATGCATTTAATCATCCCCAAAAATCATTAAAAAATTCTTTTATTTTTTCTACAATATAATCTTGTTGAGCAATGGTTAGCTCGGGATAAATAGGGAGCGCCAGGGTTTCCCGCGCGGCTTTTTCGGATTCCGGAAAGTCTCCTTCATGATACCCTAAATAAAGAAAACACTCTTGCAAATGGAGCGGAATGGGATAATAGATTTCTGTCCCAATCCCTGCCTGGGTAAGAAATTTCTGAAGCTCATCCCGCTTTTTTACCCGAATGACAAATTGATTATAGATATGAAAGTTGCCTTCCTCCACTTTTGGCAGACCAACGAACTCATTCAAACCGTTTTTCTGAAATCTCTCCCGATAATAATCCGCGTTTTTCCTTCTTTTAGCGGTCCATTGGTCGAGGTGTTTTATTTTAACCAGCAAGGCTACGGCTTGAAGGGCATCAAGGCGGCTGTTTAAGCCGACAACCTTATGGTAGTATTTTGGTTTGCTGCCGTGCACTCTCAGTATTCCGACTTTTTCCGCCAAGGTTTCGTTATCGGTGGTTACCATGCCGCCATCGCCAAACCCTCCTAAATTTTTGGAAGGAAAAAAAGAAAAACAGCCAAACTCACTCATGGCACCCGCTTTACGTTCCTTATATCGTGAGCCAATGGCTTGAGCAGCATCTTCAATTATTGGTAATCCATGGTCGCGCGCGATCGCAAGGATCGGATCCATGTCAGCGCACTGTCCATAGAGGTGGACGGGCATGATGGCTTTAATCTTTTCCTTAGCAGAGGCTGTTTTGAGGCATTCAACTATCTTTTGGGGGGAGATATTATAGGTTTCAGGGTCAATATCCACAAACACCGGGAGCGCGCCAAGTCGCGCAATGGAACCGGCAGTAGCAAAAAAGGTATAGGGTGTTGTGATAACACTATCTCCGTAACCAACTCCTAATGCCATAAGGGCAAGGAGAATGGCATCTGTTCCAGAAGCAACACCAACCGCGAATTTTGAACCCGAATAGTTCGCTATTGCTTCTTCCAGTTTGATAACCTTGTCGCCTAAAATGAACAGTTGACTTTCCAAGACCTCATCAATTGCCGGTTTGATTTCATCACGGATGGTCGCATATTGAGCTTTTAAGTCCAACAGAGGAATGTGCATAATGGTTCTCCTTAGTCCGGTGCGCAGTGGTTAGTTAATAAGCGTGTTTATTGCTAAAACCTTTCCAGAGGGTAAGCCACATAATTTTTACATCAAATCCGAGGGACCAGTTTTCTATATAGAAGATATCATATTCAATCCGTTTTTCAATCGAAGTGTTTCCTCGCCAGCCATTGACTTGCGCCCAGCCGGTTATTCCGGCTTTCATCTTGTGACGGAGCATGTACCGCGGCACTCTTTCCTTAAATTGTTGGATGAAAAAGGGCCGTTCCGGCCGGGGGCCAACAATACTCATCTCTCCTTTTAATACATTAATCATCTGGGGAAGCTCATCCAGACTCATTTTTCTTAAAAAAGCGCCCAGTTTTGTTCTCCGTTTATCTTCTTCTTTAGCCCAGACCGGACCCGTAACTTTTTCAGCATCTTCCCGCATGGTACGGAATTTGAGCATCGTAAAAAGCTTTCCATCCAAGCCCATTCTTTCCTGGCGATAAAATACGGGACCCGGAGAAGTTAATGTGATAAGGATAGTAATGATGACCAATAAAGGGGAAAAGATGGTCAAAATAATAATTGAAAACAGGATATCAAAACATCGTTTGAAAATTCGGTTCCATCCATAGAGGGGTGAATCTCGCAGGTTAATAATCGGGATGTTATCAAGTTCCTCCACTCCACCGCGAAGACTTATATAGTCAAAAAAATCAGGCACAATTTTTATATCTACCATTTCATCACCTATTGCTTCCATGATGGTTTTAAGGCGGAAATGCTCTTCTAAGGGTAAGGCCAGGACAATTTGGTCAACATGATGGGCGGCAAGGATTTTTTTAATATCTTCATAGAGCCCTAATATGGGGACATCGGAAACTTCGGTTGCCAATTTTTCCCTTCGTCGGGTAAGAAAGCCCGCTACCCGGAGCCCCAACTCAGGATGGTGGTTGATACTTCTGAGTATTTTTTGGCCAAGCTCGCCCGCGCCGACGATTAAAACAAACCTGAGGTTCAAGCCTTTTTTCCTGAGATAGCGGAGAAAGGCTCGCAGGCTTGACCGGGAAATAATAAGGCCGCTGGCGCTCAAAAACCAAAAATAGAAGAACACCACGCGGGAATATTTATATTCTTTTACAAAATAAACCACGGTAATAAGAATCAGAATAGCCAGAAGAGAAGCCTTGATAATTTTCGTTGCTTCTTCAAAGAAAGAGACGATTCGCATTGGCGCATAAAGGCCGAGGACTCTCAAGGCAATCGTCCAGATAATCACCGCATAGATGGTTAGAGGCAAATAAACGCTCAGAGGGGGGGCGCTTTTATAAACAGGAATCATATACCCGCCTACCCGGAGATAATAAGCGCCGATCCAGCTCAACACAATAATTAAGATGTCGCTGAGAAAAAGTGAGGTCAAAAAAACCTGGCTGTATTTTTTTAACATCTTTTATATCTGCCTTGTAAAATTTTTATACACAACGACATAAGTCTTATGAAGATTGTCATTCCGGGCTTGACCCGGAATCCAGTGTTTGCCTGGATTCCCGCGCCAGTGCCCTTCAGGGTATTCGCGGGAATGACGCGTTATGCCGTGATTTATGGCACCGTGTATATCTTATAGTTTTTTGGCCACAATTAATATGTGGGCGCATAAATCTCTTGCCTGTATGCATTGTAAAAGCATCTCATACATTGCCATTATCACAAAGAGAGGAACAAAAAAGGAAAAATATGAAGTTTGGAAATAGTTCAGCCGGATTTTAACGATTTCATAACCATGTTTTTGAAACAACAATTTAATGCATGAATAAAAGCATTTGTTGTAATAGGCAGGAAAACCGGCAAAGTCCTTTACCTCCGGACGAACATAAAGGAGAAGCTGTTTTGATAACTTTTTGGGGAGGAGTTGATTAATGATCGCAAAGGGAGCAAATTTTGACGAAAACGCATGTATACAATACCCGTTGGCTTTAAGAACACGGGTTGATTCAATCAGGAAAGCCTCAAGGTCTTCTAAATGCTCAAGCACTGCCCGGGATACAACGAGGTCAATTCCATGATCTTTAAATGGTAAAGGTTGCATAATGTTAGCGATAAGCTTTTCATCTACGTCGTGATTTTCTCTCACCTGTTCCTCGGAGAGATCAACCGTAATAATTTTCGCATTCTGTATAGTATCTTTGTGCTCCGCGAAGGGACAGTATTTCCCCCCCCCAACATCAACAACAATCTGATTACGCTTGAGGTTAAGATATTCTCTAACAACTTTCTCATATAATTCAAAAATGTTGGTTTTTGCTTCAGGTAAATGATCGCGGAGTTTTTTACATGCGGTTTTGTTTAAAGTAATAAATTTTTTTAGCATTATTATTACACACGAAATAAATTTTTTTTAGTGGTCTTGTGACGTAAACGGGTTTATCCTTTTTCCGATTTTCCCGTCGCAAGATTTTTCTTTTTATTAAAAAGCTGAAGGTAAAGCTCTTCAATCATGGGGATAGTCTTCTCCAGACTGTAATTATGTTCCACGGTTTTTTTTGCCTCTTTCCCTATCTTCACGGCGATACCGGGGTTGTCTAAAACCCATTTAATTTTATCCGCAAGGAGTTTAGGAGAACGGGGAGGGACTAAAAAGCCATTTTCACCATCTTTAATAACATCCCTGGTTCCCGTGGCCTGAGTGGCAACTACTGATTTTTCATAAATCATCGCCTCCAATAAGATGAAAGGAAGGCCTTCCCAAAGGGATGGGTTGACAAAAACATCACTTATTTGAAGTAATGTTTTGTAATCCGTTCGCCAGCCGAGAAGCTTCACCTCCTCAGATAAGTTCATTTTTCGAACAATTCGGAGACAATCATTCATCAACGGCCCATCACCAACTAATAAAAAAGAAAGATCGGAAAAAAAAATTTTAAGGATTGCGGCGGAATAAATAAAAGTGAAAGGATCTTTTTGGGGAGCAAGACGGCTGATCATCGTAATGAGCCGATTTCCTATCGGGATCCCTAATGTTCTTAAAAATTCTTTTTTTTCTTCCCCGGTAATTGTTAGATGATAATCAGTGAGCTTAAGGCTTGGGGAAATTATCGTTATTTTTTTTTCTCGGCAGATTTTAAATTTCAGAGCAAGTTCTTTCTCGCTGGGAGAATCAACAATGATTGCGTCACAAAAGAGAGAGGCAATCTTTTCAAAAAAGATAAAAAAGAATTTTTTTAAAGCAGGTTGTGGCCCATCAAACGAAAAAGCATGGGGAGAATAGACCACAACCGGAACTCGCGCCAGGCGCGCGGCGACTCGAGCCAAAAAACCTGCTTTCGAACTATGGGCATGGACAATATCAAAACCCCGGCGCTTAATTTGCTGGAACACACTTAAAAAGGCAATAAAATCCTTCCAGGGATTAATCGCTCTTTGCATCGACACAACAAAATAGGGGATTTCTGCATGACGGCAAGCATCGGGAAAGGGGATGTCGTTTTTTTGGTGGTTCTTTTCTGAGTTCTTTGAAAAACAAGCAGTGATGCTAAAACGACTCCGATCAAGGCGCTCACATAAGTGGGTGATATATTTTTGTACTCCTCCACCCAGAGATTGGGTAATCTGGAGAACATTAAACTTTTTCATAGTGATTAAATGTGTTTGAATTTTATATTTTCAAGGGTTGCTTTTTATCCAATTTCGAATATATCGGCTGTTTTTCGTTCGAGATTGCTGGATAAAAGAACGCTTTTTTAACAACCGCTTGAAGTTCCGGACAATATCACCGTATACTTTTAATAAATGGGGAGCGCAGATGCAACTATAGAACATAAGGACGAGCTCTGTCAAAAAAAAGAAAGGAAAAAAAATGAGCAGGTTAATTTTGGAAAGGTTCTTTATGAGCATGAAGTAACGATTTCGCAGGGTAATCCTCTGCATGAAGGGAGTTTTTTGAAAAAATTTGGGTTTAAATCCACTCCCGCCTCTTACATGGTAAGCAACCGCTCTGGGGTTATAACCGCATTCAAATCCAATGAGCTGAATCCTCCAGCACAAGTCAAGTTCTTCATAGTAAGCAAAGAAATCTTCATCAAAATATTCCCCTTCGATTTTTATCTTTTCCAAAGCTTCTCTTCGGAAAATAACCGCCGCGCCGCAAACCGCAAAAATATTTTCCTCCTGATCATACTGCCCCCGGTCTTCTTTGAGATTTCCCCGGTCCCGCGCTTTTAAGCTTCTTGTCAGGAAAAGCCCGGTTGAATCAATAGTGCGCGACTTTTCTCCATGGTTAAAAAGTAAAAGTTTACCGCCTGCCGCGCCATAACGGCTGTTGTGAGATAGAGTTTTTACCAATTCTTCTAAAAAGTTTGGTTCAGGAAAAATATCGGGGTTGAGCATAAGAATAAACTCACCCGCCGAAGCCCTTATGCCCTGGTTGCCGGCTTTAGCAAAGCCAAGATTTTTTTGGTTTTTGATAATTGTCAGGTGGAAATGGTTTTGGCTAAGATATTCAATGGTACCGTCCAAAGATGCATTATCTACCACAATGATTTCATAATCTGTATACAACTGCTTGCGTAAGCACTCAAGACATTTTTCAATGTATTGTCGGCTATTCCAGGTGACGATAACAATCGATACCTTATGCCAAGTCGCCTTCATTTGCATATCTTTGTTGTCTCCTCGTCATACTCCTCGACGTCGATTCCTCGTCGACGCCTCGATCTGCTTTTGAAAGCAACGTGGTAGTAAATGTCATGATCGGTTGAGCCACTGCCAGGTTTTTTTCACTCCCTCGAGGAGAGTCGTTTTGGGTGAAAAGCCGAACTCTTCCCGGACGCGAGAAATTTCAAGCACATTTATCGGAACATCAATGACCCGTTGTCCCGTATAAGTAACCTTTATTGTCCGGCCGGTTACTTTTTTAATGACTGCAATGAGTTCATTAAGGGTTGTCCCCTTGCCGCTTCCCAGGTTAAAAAGGCGCTGCTGATTGTTTGTTTGGACAGCGTTAATTAAAACCGGGACACTATCTTTAATATAAAGATAATCACGGGTAATATCTCCTTTGCCCCAGATGGTAATAGGTTTTCCTTCCTTTGCTGAGCCGAGGAATACGGCTATTG
>DATEXU010000207.1:0-4573 GCA_035256645.1 Thermodesulfobacteriota bacterium
GGGTGGAGAATTTCAAATAATTCGTCTCCAAACAATGGATGAGCTAAGCCGGTGGCAGCCTGGCAAAGGAAGAGTGTAAGAAGGATTACATTGGTCGTTTTTAGCTCAGTAAGCTTTTTCATCGTGAACCTCTGCTCCGGGCAAGGATGCCCTATCTTTACCCTGTTAGATATCAAATATCTAACGGGGTTTAATTATTGGACTTCGATTTGGTATTGGTAATTGGGGACAACTTCACTTAAAAATGCCCACCCCCAGCCAATCAATTCATTATCTTTAAAAACAAACGGGGTCAGCTCACTGTCAGTAATCAAATCGCCCTTCTTTTTTTTATCAGTATGGTAAAATAACACTTCGTATAACGAGCCATCTTTCCCTTTTGGGGTTTCTACTCGATAAGGATTGTTAACCGATTCTATGGTTTCTGTTCCCATGATTTGGAGAACATCAAATTTGGTCATTCCAAGGGAGAGGCGGAGCAAATTTTCCCGGTTTTTGGTTCTGAGTTGTTCAACCGTGGAGGAGCATCCGAAAATGATGAAGAGAATTAATACATGGATTCCAAGTTTTTTCATATTTTTCTCCCTCAAAAAAATGAGTTAAGAATTTTTTCGAAAATTATAACTGAATTTTGATAAATGGTAAATTAATTCTTTTTTCCCCAAAAATTAATTCATTTTGCGGCTGATAGTATGATATTAGTGTAGTGATTCAGAAATGTTTTTGCTTTATTTGTCATTCCGGGCTTGACCCGGAATCCAGTGTTTTTTGGGCTTAATTCCCGACTTCGAGACTGTGTCACAATTAGTATATCAGGGCAAAATATCATGCTGAACCCTGAACGTGTCATTCTGAACTTGGTTCAGAATCTACAGGGCAGGCTTGTTTCAGCATCTAATAAAATAAATATGTTATGAGACCCTGAAACGAGTTCAGGGTGACATCTCCGACTTTTTACGGCTTCATCAAATTTAAAACATATAAAAAAAGGAAACTCATCCTGCATTCCTATGGCCCGAAAAGATTTTTTTACAAAAGATTACTACCGGATTTTTTTTGGTTTTTCTCAAGGTGGTTTTTGAGAGCAGTAGACAAATTTCAGAATGCTTTTGTAAAATATTCTTTTTCTCCTGAAAAGAAAAAGGGCAAGCAAATTTTGCTTTCACCCCTGACCTTAATTTCCTTCTTTTACAAACAGGCAATTATTCTTCGGAACCGAGCTTATCACAAGGGGTTTCTTCGCGCCCGGAAGCTTTCGATCCCCGTCATTAGTATCGGAAACCTCACGGTTGGCGGGACAGGAAAAACTCCCACGACAATTTATTTAGCACGCCTCTTACAAAGCATGGGGAAACGGGTGGGAGTCTTAAGCCGGGGATACAGAGGGGCCGCTTCAGGCGCCGTCAATGTTGTTTCTGATGGTAAGAAGGTGAGGTTGGGTCCTGAAGAAGCGGGAGATGAGCCCTTTTTAATCGCCGAGAAATTGCCGGGAATAGTAGTCTTAACCGGCAAAGACCGAGGATTGGCCGGAGAATACGCGCAAAAGAATTTTTCAATTGATGTTGCTCTCTTGGATGATGGTTTTCAGCATATCAAACTAAAAAGGGATTTAGATATTCTCCTTCTCGATGGTCGCAATCCTTTAGGAAACGGGTATCTCCTTCCCCGTGGAAATTTACGTGAACCTCCGGAAAGCATGCGAAGAGCGCATCTTGTTTTGGTTACTCATGCGGACAAGGATTACGAAAAAATAAAAGAAATAATCCATAGGTTTAACCTTAATGCCCCTATTTTTTTTGCTGATTATATTCCCGTGGAACTTGAACGCCTTAGATCCCAAGAAAAGCTGTCCTTGGACTTCCTTCACAGGAAAGCAGTAAAGGCCTTAGCAGGGGTGGCTCGGCCTGAATATTTTGTCTCTTTTCTTTCTCAAATGGGAGCCGAGGTAAAAGAAACCCTGTTTTTCCCTGACCATCATTTCTATCATCCAAGGGAATTAACAAAGATAGATAGAAACTCTATTTTTGTTGCCACCGAAAAGGACGCGGTGAAGCTGAAATCGCTTTCCTTACCAGAATGTGATATTTTAGTTTTGAAGATAGAACTTAAAATCGAACAGGATGAAAAATTTCAAGATTTCTTAAAAAAATACTTGCCTTATTAATTTTAATATATTAAAGATATAAACAAAAAGTTTAGACCAATAATTTAATTGCTTTGTAATTCAGGATAGACGTGAAAGAAAAAAGGAGGAAAACCATGAAAGGAAGGACGGAGAGATGGGTTGGAATTTTGTTTGTTGTTTGTTTGGTTTTTATTCCGAGTTTTTCCTGGGCAGAAGATGATGCCTACCTTCTTAAAAAAGGAACCAAGGAGATCGGAATCGGTTCAGGGTTTGCCACGTCTTTTAATAGTAACAAGAGCATTGATATGGTTCCCCTTGATATTCGCTATGGGGTTGTTCTTACTGATCCAATTGGGCCATCATTTTTAAAGGGAAATTTCGAGATATTGGGTGAGGCTACGTACGATTATGTTTTAGATCAAGATAGGTATGGTGTTGGGCTTTCTGCACTCTTTCGCTACAATTTCCTCATCAGCGATTGTTTTAAACCCTTTTTCCAGGTTGGCATTGGAGCGTACCATACTAATCTATCAATGAAAGATTTTCCCAATGATTTTAATTTCCTTTCCCAAGCCGGGGTAGGGTTTAACTTGTTTATTAGCCCAAAAGTAGCACTTCAGGTAGGTTATGGAGTCCAGCATCTTTCTAATGCCAGTTTATATAAGCACAATGCCGGATTAAATATGTATAAGGGTGGGCTTGGAATTGCCTATTTCTTCTAGTAATCATTCCTAAAAAAGGCTTAAGCTTTCTCCTTTTTATATTAATAAGAATAGGGAGCGCCGCCCCCTCTTTAGGACAAAAAGAGGGGGTTTTCTTTTTCAAAGTGATGCATTATCCTTTATTTTTTCCCTTAGATAAAAAAACAAAAACTTATTCAAAACAACTTTATTCTTTGGAGGCTGGTGTTTGTCGAAAAGTGAAGGGATGAAAATCCTTATCATTAAACTTAGTTCCTTAGGTGATGTAATTCAGACATTGCCGGTACTTATCTCATTGAGAAAAAAATTTCCTGATGCTAAAATTTCCTGGTTGGTTGAAGAGGAAGCCGCTGAACTCCTTAAGGGCCACCCCCTGGTTGACCAGATCATTATTTCACGAAAAAATAGATGGATAAGAGCATTAAGCAACCTTGACAAATTGCCCCAGATCGTTCAGGAAGGGAATGCTTTTTGTAAAGACTTACGATCGTGTTTATATGATTTTGTTATTGATTTTCAAGGGTTATTAAAGAGTGGAATATTTGTAGGGATTTCCCGGGGAAAACGAAAACTGGGTTTTGCACCTGTTCGAGAAAAAGCCCATATTTTTTTAAACGAAAAAATCCCTTTCCCCAAAACCCCTCTCCATGCGGTTGAGAGATATCTTTTTTTGATTGCATCCTTGGGATGCTCTGGTGTGAACCCAGAATTTTTTATTCCTATTCGACAAAATCATCGAGATCGAGTATTAAAGTTTTTGCAAGAGAACGAGATAACCCTTGATAAACCTCTAATACTTCTTCACCCCGGCACTCGGTGGAAAACAAAAATGTGGGTTGAGGAAAAGTGGGCGGTTTTAGGAGATTGGCTGCAGGAAAAGACGGGGGCGCAGGTTGTTTTTACCGGAAGCGTAAACGATTTTTCTTTGATCGAACGGATTACCGGGAAGATGAGGTTTACTGCGATTAACACTGCCGGCATGTGGGGGTTAAATGAGCTGGCATTTTTACAAAAGCAGGCGGATGTTGTCATTATCCCAGATTCAGGACCCATGCACTTAGCTTCTGCCATGGGAACTCCGGTAGTTGCATTATTTGGTCCTACTGACCAAAAACTTACCGGCCCCTATGGAGAAGGCCACCGGGTTATTATGAAAACAACCGAATGTCAACCTTGTTTTAAGCGGAAGTGCTCTTCCAATGAGTGCATGAAGGAAATAACGGTAAAAGAAGTTTGGGAGGCTACAGAAACAATGCTTGCTTTATCAATAAAACAGAAAGAGGAGGGAGGCTATGGCATTAAGTAAAGAGTTGCTTAATATTTTAGCGTGTCCCAAATGTGTGCGCGAGCCAGGTTGTACCGGAGAACTTGAATACCAGGAAGAAAAACAACAACTCATTTGCCGTCACTGCAACCTTGTATATTTGATTAAGGACGACATCCCAGTGATGCTCGTTGATGAAGCCGTACCCTTGCAAGAGTAGACAATTTTTAAAGGAGTTTTAACATGGTCAAAATGGATGTATATCTCAAAATAGTCATTACGGTAATCGCTATTTGTCTGTTTAAAATAGCCTTTCTTACTCCCCCGAAATATTCTTATGCCCAATTTCCTTTTGGTTCTTCCAACACCCCGGTTGATGTTAATATTAAATCTATTGATGATAATGAAATAATTTTTTCCCGAGAAGGAGACCTCGTGATCGGGGGAAAACAAGGACCAAAAATTTTTGAAAAAGGAGCCTGG
>DATEXU010000208.1:0-3012 GCA_035256645.1 Thermodesulfobacteriota bacterium
TCAGCCGCCCCGTGAGAATCCTTGGTTAGAGACCGTTGAGGTGCAGGATTCAGCCCATCCTTATCATGACTGGAACCAAAGAGTGACCGCTGAGTGCTACGCACCGAATGCCCGGTCTCGAATCTTGGATGAAAAGAATCAAATTGTTCAGATTGCCAATAACTATTCCAAAATCAGTTTTAATTTTGGTCCGACATTGATCTCCTGGATAGAAAAAAATGAGCCCGATTTGTACCAGTCTCTCTTAGAGGCAGATAAAGAAAGTCAGAAAAACTATTCCGGCCATGGCTCTGCCTTAGCACAGGCTTATAATCACATGATCCTTCCCCTTGCTAACCACCGGGATAAGTATACTCAGATCATCTGGGGCATTCGGGACTTCGAATATCGTTTTGACCGAAAGCCGGAAGGAATGTGGCTCCCGGAGACTGCGGTTGATCTGGAAACACTCGCCATCTTATCCGAACAAGGTATCCGCTTTACTATCCTTGCCCCTCATCAGGCCCGACGCATACGAACTATCGGGTCTACCACATGGCAGGATGTGGGGGGAAGTAAAATTGATCCAACAACGGCCTATAAACTCCGCTTGCCTTCGGGTCGAGATATTTCGCTTTTTTTTTACGATGGACCAATATCCCGGGCGGTTGCTTTTGAGCACCTCCTTGGTAAAGGGGAATCATTTATTCAGAGGCTCATGAGCGGTTTTTCCGAATCGCGAACCTGGCCACAAATCGTTCATATCGCCACGGACGGGGAAACCTATGGTCATCACCACCGTTTCGGTGACATGGCGTTAGCGTATGCTTTAAACTTTATTGAGACGAAAAAGGTCGCCCGCCTTACCAACTATGGAGAGTATTTGGAGAAGCACCCGCCTTTTTTTGAGGTGGAAATTTATGAAAACACCTCTTGGAGCTGTAGCCATGGAATAGAACGCTGGCGAAGCAACTGCGGGTGTAATACCGGTAGCCATGCGGAATGGAATCAGGCGTGGAGGGCACCTTTGCGCGATAGTCTTGACTGGCTTCGGGATGCTGTGGAGGCCGCTTTCGAAAAAAAGGCACGGTCACTTTTAAAAGATCCCTGGGAAGCCCGAAATGATTACATTCATGTGCTACTTGACCCATCCTGGAAAAATTTTGAAAACTTCTTAAATAGGCACGCGCTTCATCTTCTGGATAATTCTGAAGCAATCACCGCTCGTAAGCTTATGGGACTTCAGCGCCACGCTATGCTGATGTATACAAGCTGCGGCTGGTTTTTTGATGAACTTACCGGAATCGAAACTCTCCAAAACCTCTACTATGCCGCACGGGCGCTTCAGCTCGCCAAAGAACTTTTTGGTTATAACTTGGAACCCCGTTTTCTTCCCTTACTATCGCAAGCCACCAGCAATCTTCCCGAGTGTGGAGATGGTCGGCTCATCTATGATAAAATTATAAAACCTTCCGTGGTCAACCTGGAAAAGGTCGGCGCTCATTACGCCATCAGCTCTCTTTTTAACGATTACCCGGAAAAGGCCGGCATCTTTTGTTTTACTGCGGAACAAGAAGATTACCAGACCTCGGAAGCGGGGAAGGCAAAGCTCGTGATCGGCAACGTGTGGATTACTTCTGAGATAACCAGCGAAAAAGCGCACCTGAGCTTTGGGGTTCTTCATTTTGGGGATCACAATTTAAGCTGTGGGGTGCGAGAATACCAGGAAGAAGGCATCTACCGGGCTTTGGTAAAAGAAGCATTCGATGCCTTTAAACGCGGGAATTTACCGGAGGTGGTTCGAGTATTAGATAAATATTTAGGGACTTCAATCTATTCCCTGGGGTCTCTTTTTCGGGATGAACAGCGGGAGGTCCTGGACTCGATTCTGGGGTCAACGTTAGCTGATGCTGAGTCTCACTATCGTGAACTTTATGAAGATCATGTTCCTTTGATGCGTTTTCTTAAAGATGCCGGCATCCCCGCCCCCAAGGCCCTTTATGCTGCGGCAGAGCTGGTTTTAAATGCCGGTCTTCGTCAGGCTCTCGAAAATGAAGATCTCAATCCGAAACTTATCATGGCTCTTCTTGAGGAAGCAAAGATAGAAGGGGTAACGCTTTATTTAGAAACCCTGGAATATTCGTTGAGGACAAACTTCGACGAGATGGCCGAACAGATTTCTAAAAACCCTCTCGATGTTTCTTTCCTTAAAAAACTGGATACTGGTTTGGACCTGTTACCCTTCTTGCCCTTTACCGTAAATCTGTGGAAGATTCAAAACCTTTTTTATGATTTACTGCAGAACGTTTATCACACGGCGCGCGAAAAAGCAGAGCACTCTGAGAGCGTTCAAAAATGGGTGAGTATTTTTACGTCCTTGTGCGAGAGGCTCTCGGTTTTGGTACACTAAGTGAGTGAAAATGGTATGAGGAAAAAATCACCATGAAACGACGAGGAAGCGGAGTCCTTCTCCACATAACCTCTCTTCCTTCTCCTTTTGGGATTGGAGACCTGGGGCCCGAAGCGTATCGTTTTGTCGATTTCCTGGTTGAAGCAAAACAGAGCTTCTGGCAGCTTCTTCCCATCAATCCCACCGCGCCGGTATACTATAATTCTCCTTATCACAGCACATCAGCTTTTGCGGGGAATCCTTTGTTCATTAGTCTTGCGCTTTTAGTAAAGGAAGGGTTGCTCGATAAAAGTGAATTTGAGCCTCTGCCGGATTTTCCGGGCAATAAGGTTGATTACCAAGGTGTGGTTGATTTTAAAGGGATCATTTTTCAAAAAGCCTATGAACGGTTTAAAACCAAACGGGATGATGATTACGAACGATTTTGCGTGCAAGAGAGTCCGTGGCTTGATGACTTTTCTCTGTTCGCAGCGCTCAAATTGCATTGTGAGGGAAAAGCATGGAGTGAGTGGCCGCGAGACCTGCGGGATAGATATCCGGCGGCTCTTCGATCAGCTGAACAAGAACTTATAGACACCATTAATCGCGAAAAATTTCTCCAATATATTTTTTTCAAACAGTGG
>DATEXU010000209.1:0-3981 GCA_035256645.1 Thermodesulfobacteriota bacterium
GCGGCCAAAGCTCTTGAGCGGGCTATTGTCTTAGCCAAAAAAAAAGGTTCTCCGAAAGCAGTGGTGCTATCGGTGAGCGCTCCTTTTCACTGTGCACTTATGGAACCAGCCGCGAAAAAGTTAAAAGATTATTTGAACGATGTAACGGTAACCCTGCTCGCTTACCCTGTGGTTACCAATGTTGAAGCTATGCCAAACCAGGAAGCCGGCCTGGTGAAGGAAATTCTGATTAAGCAGGTAACGCGTCCGGTTCTCTGGGAGGATTCGGTTATGGCAATGCGGGAAAGAGGCGTTACTACGTATGTGGAAATCGGCCCGGGGAAGGTTTTAAGCGGTTTGGTGAAAAAGATAGATAAAACAGCGACACTATGTAATGTGGGGGATACCGAAAGCCTCAAAAAATTGGAGAAGGTATGGAAGGAGACACATTAAGACTGCACGATAGGGTGGCGATTATAACCGGCGGAGCACAGGGGATCGGGCGGGCGATTGGATTGCTCCTGGCTAAAAACGGCGCGCGCATCGTCATTGCGGATATAAACGACAAGCAGGCTGAGGAGACTGCTCAGGAGATTGCATTGTTGGGACGAAAGTCCTTAGCGGTTAAGGTTGATGTTTCCAATTTTTCGGAAGCGGAAAATCTGGGGAAAACGGTTTTTGATGCTTTTGGGCAGATTGATATTTTAGTCAATAATGCCGGGATCACCCGAGACGGATTTTTTTTGAGGATGAAAGAAGAGGAATGGGATGCGGTTATCGCCGTTAACCTTAAAAGCGTTTTTAATTGTTCAAAAGCTGTTATTCGTTACATGGGAAAACAAAGAGGAGGGAAGATAATTAGTGTTGCTTCGGTGGTCGGGCAAATAGGAAACATTGGCCAGGCAAATTATGCAGCTTCCAAAGCGGGGATTATTGGTTTTACCAAAACCTTAGCCCGGGAATTTGCCTCCCGGGGAATTATGGTTAATGCCGTAGCCCCAGGATTTATTGAAACGGACATGACGCGTACCCTTCCTGAAAAAGTCAGGGAAGGATTTATCAGCAATATACCTTTGGGCCGGATGGGGACCCCTGGAGAAATAGCTGAGGCGGTTCTCTTTTTGGCAACCGATGCTTCTAATTATATTACCGGCCAGGTGATAAATGTAAATGGTGGCTTATATATGTAAAGAAATTAATTGAAGGAGGTGCAGGATGGCAAGTGACATTGAAAAAAAAGTAAAGGCAATCATTATGGAACAGCTCGGGGTAAGTGAAGAGGAATTAAAATCCGAGGCATCTTTTGTGGATGATCTGGGAGCGGACTCCCTTGATCTGGTAGAGTTGGTAATGGCCTTGGAAGAAGAATTTGGCCAAGAGATCCCGGACGAGGACGCTGAAAAAATAACGACGGTCCAGGATGCGATCAATTACATCAACGAACGCCTTTAATATTATTTTGGGGGTGCAGTTCACACATGCGAAGAGTTGTCATAACCGGAGTGGGTCCTTTAACTCCGGTAGGAATTGGTAAACAAAATACCTGGAAGGCAATCTGCGAAGGAAAGTCGGGCATCGACTATATCACCAAGTTCGATGCCGCGGGCTACCGTTCTCGAGTCGCCGGGGAAGTAAAAGGGTTTAAACCCGAAGAGTTTCTCGAACAGAAGGAAATCAAACGGACTGATCTTTTTGTCCAATACGCTGTGGCAGCCACAAAAATGGCTCTTGAGGATGCGAATTTTTTTGTAGGCAATGGCAATGCTGAGCGAACCGGGGTTATCATTGGAACCGGCCTTGGGGGTCTAATGACGCTGGAAAAAAACCATAAAATTCTTCTCGAAAAAGGCCAGGATAAAGTATCGCCCTTTTTGATTCCCATGATGATTCCTAATATGGCCCCTGGCCAGGTTGCCATCTTTTGCGGCGCTAAGGGACCAAACACCTGTGTGGTGACCGCCTGCGCTTCCGGAACTCATGCGATCGGAGAGGCGTTTAAGTTGATTCAACAGGGGTGCGCTGATGCGATGATTACCGGTGGCACGGAAGCTACCATCACCCCGTTAGCGCTCAGTGGTTTTTGTAATATGAAGGCAACCTCTGCGCACAATGATGACCCCAAAAAGGCAAGTCGTCCTTTTGATAAAGGCCGGGATGGCTTTGTCATGGCTGAGGGGGCTGGGATCGTTATCCTGGAAGAGTTAGAACTGGCAAAAAAGCGAGGAGCAAATATTTGCTGTGAAATCGCAGGGTATGGTCTCAATGGCGATGCTTACCATATCACCGCTCCTTCTCCGGGCGGTGAAGGAGCAGCTCAGTGCATGAAAGTGGCTTTACGGGACGCTAAGGTTGCTCCTGAGAAGATTGATTATATCAATGCTCATGGGACTTCAACTCCTTTTAATGATCTCTGCGAAACCATTGCCATAAAAAAGGTCTTTAACGAGCATAGTAAACGGCTCATGGTAAGTTCCACAAAATCCATGACGGGTCATCCCCTTGGCGCTGCGGGAGGCATGGAGGCTATTTTTACCGCGTTGGCAATAAAAACCGGTGTTATACCTCCCACCATCAATTATGAGATTCGTGACCCGGAATGTGACTTGGACTATGTTCCGAATCACGCTCGAGAAGGGAACATTACCTATGCGCTCTCTAACTCTTTTGGGTTTGGAGGGACAAATGCCTGCCTGGTTTTTAAAAAATTTGAATAAGCCCGGTTTGTTGCCATGAAAGTTGTCTTAGCCAGTGACCATCGAGGATACCAGCTGAAAAACTCGCTTAAAAAGTTTCTTGAGGAGAGGAAGATCGAATTCCTTGATGTGGGAACTTTTTCTGCTGATTCGGTGGACTATCCAGATTTTGCCATGCTTGCCGCGGAAAAAGTTTCTCACGGTGACTATGACCGAGGAATTCTTATCTGCGGGTCAGGAATTGGGATGTGTGTCGTAGCCAATAAATTTCCCGGCGTCCGCGCTGCTGTTTGTCACGATGTTTCTGCCGCAGAAATGAGCCGCAAGCATAATGATAGTAATATGTTGGGTCTGGGAGCAGATGTTATAAACGAGGAATTGGCCCGAAAAATTTTGCATGTCTGGTTAGAAACAAAATTTGAGGGAGGAAGACATCTTCGCCGGATTCAAAAAATTTCTGACATAGAATCACGACTTATGAAAAACTGTTCATAAACCAATTTTTTTACGGCTTCGTAAAATGCTTCGACAAGCTCAGCATGACACCTAAGATTGTCACCCTGTCGAAGGGTCAAAGAGTCGAAAGGTCGCAGGGTGTGACCGGGACAGTTTGTCTAAGGGTCAGCATGACAAAAGCTGCATTTTTCGACTTTTACGGATTCTTCAATTCTTGTGATAAAGTGAAATACATTTCGGATGGATTGAAACTATGCCGCGACCAACCTGGGATGAATATTTTATGGAGATTACGAAACTCGTGGCGAAACGTTCAACGTGCAAACGCCGCCAGGTTGGCGCTCTTTTAGTCAAAAATAAACGGATTCTCGCAACCGGTTACAATGGCGCACCTCCCGGGCTTCCCCATTGTTTGGATACCGGTTGTTTGAGAGAACAGGAACAGATTCCTTCGGGTGAAAGACACGAACTGTGTCGGGGTCTCCACGCCGAACAAAATATTATCATCCAGGCCGCTTACCATGGAGTAAGCATCAATGGCTCGGTTCTTTACTGCACGAACATGCCTTGCAGTATCTGTATGAAGATGATTATCAGTGCAGGTATCACCAAAATTGTTTATGAAGATGGTTACCCTGATGATTTAGCCGAGCGGATCCTCAACGAGTCCTCCGTAAAGATTCAGAAGTATCAACGCAGCTAAATTTCCGGAAAGAGATGGAGTCCAACCAGTTTTGTTTTCCCCTCTTTTTATCATCGAAATTCTAAGATTGATATGGATAGAAACAATAAAACTGCCTTTGTTCTTATTCTTCTTTACTTAGGATTTATCGCTGGTGGATCATTGACCGCG
>DATEXU010000210.1:0-8216 GCA_035256645.1 Thermodesulfobacteriota bacterium
CAGAGCCGATAATTTCTGATTTTTGAGCATCGCGAGGAACTCCGGCGATTTTACCTGAAAAAGTCCTAACACCGTGCCGATTTTAGAAAAATCCTTGCGGGCCAGTGCAACAACACTGTGGGCGGAATTGGTTTTCTTAAACTCAGGATCAGAAAGGAAGCGGTTAAGCGCGCGGACAGCATTATACACATGTCCGAGAGCGAGCGCGGTATTAAAGTCTTCATCCATGGCTTGTTCGAACTGGGCAATGAGCGCTTTTATCTCTTCATAAAGTTCTTTATCCCGGGCGCTCAATCCTTCTTCGTTAACCTCAGGGAAATCTTTTCCCTCGAGGAGCGCGTCGACTTCCGCAAGCGTGGTGTAAATCCGCTCGAGTCCGGCTTTGGCGTCATTCATGGTTTCAGCAGAAAAGTCAACCGGCGAGCGGTAATGATGGGAAAGAAGAAAGAGCCGGACCACCTCCGGGTGATACTTTTTTAAAATGTCTTTAATGGTAAAAAAGTTTCCCAGGGATTTCGACATTTTTTCCTGATTGATGTTGACAAAGCCGTTGTGAATCCAGTAGCGGACAAAGCTCTTGCCGGAAGCAGCTTCCGCCTGGGCGATTTCGTTTTCATGGTGGGGAAAGATGAGGTCTCGTCCTCCCCCATGAATATCAATTGTCTCTCCCAGATATTTCTGGCTCATCGCGGAACATTCAATGTGCCAGCCGGGTCTTCCCTCACCCCAGGGACTTGGCCAGAACGGCTCGCCGGGCTTTGATTTTTTCCAGAGGGCAAAGTCTCTCGGGTCTTTTTTGCGCTCGTCTGCTTCTACCCGCGCTCCGGCCATCTGCTCGTCCAGATTTTTTTTCGATAACTTTCCATAGGCTCCAAATTTTCCGACCTCAAAGTAGACATCCCCGTCCAGTTCATAAGCGTAGCCTTTTTCAATGAGGGTCGTAATAATTTTTATCATATCCGCGATATGTTCCGTGGCCAACGGTTCATGCGTGGGCGATTGATTGCCGAGCGCTTGAGTGTCAGCGGTGTATTCGCGGATATAGGTTCCCGCGATTTTTTTCCAGGAAACCCCTTGTTGGTTGGCGCGGTTGATAATTTTGTCGTCCACATCCGTAAAGTTCCGGACATAGGTAACCGTGAACCCCCGGTATTTAAGGTACCGGTAAATAACGTCAAAGATAACCGCCGCGCGGGCATGACCAATGTGGGCGTGGTCGTAGACGGTTACCCCGCAGACATACATAGTCACCTGGTTTTCCTTCAGGGGGATAAACTCCTCTTTTTTCTGGGTCATGCTGTTGTAAAGGTGAATGGGATGAGATGACATTGAGGACTCCTTTATTTTTTCAAATCATTTTCTTGCCGCGCAACGAATTCTTACCGTGTTAGTGTTTTACGACCAGTTTCTGGATTGCCTGCTCAATCCCCTCCACAGTCAGGGCGAACATGGGAAACAGGTGCTTAATTGCTGAAACCGTGGGGTGTTTCCAATAGGAAGGCGTATCAGGATTAATCCAGACACAATGAGTAAAATGATCCGACAGGCGCTTAAGCCATTCAATCCCCGGGGTTTCGTTTTGGTCATGGTAGTGGATCGAGCCGTACCGGGCTATCAACTCTGATGTTGCCATTGAGGCATCGCCCACAATAATCACCTTGTAATCACTTGGCAACGTGTGCAGAAGGGAACTGGTAGCGATGGAGTCCCAGCGCTCGACGTCCTTATAGAGTTTATCATAAATGCAGTTGTGGAAATAATAGTATTGCAGGGCTTTAAAATGAGTGGTTGAGTGAGCCGCGGAGAAAAGACGGCTGCACACGGTAATATGCAGATCCATGGACCCGCCGACATCCATCAGCAGCAGGAGTTTCGCAGCATTTTGTCTGCTTCTCATCCATACTAATTCCAAGTCCCCAGCATTTTTGCAGGTTTTGTCAACCGTATTCTCAAGATCAAGTTCGTCTTCAGGCCCGATGCGGCTGAGGTGACGGAGCTTTTTAAGCGCCACCTTGATTTGCCGGACATCGAGTGTAAGGTCGCTGCGGTAATTTTTAAACCTTCTCTCCGCGGCGATTTTTATTGCCGAACGGTAGCGCGATTCTCCTCCCACGCGGATTCCGCCGGGGTGATAGCCGGAATGACCAAAGGGAGATGTTCCCCCGGTGCCGATCCATTTGTTTCCCCCGTGGTGAGCCTCTCGTTGCTCCCGCAGGCGTTCCTCAAAAAGGCGAAGGATCTCCTCTGCGTCCATCTGTTGTATCTTGGCTAATTCTTCCGGAGAAAAAGGTAGTTGATTTAAAGGATTTTTAAGCCACTCGAGCACCTCATCCCTGATCTCTGAAGGTGTCTCAATGCCTTTAAAAACCTCCTGAAAGGCAAGGTCGTACTGGTCATAGAAAGTTTCGCTTTTCACTAAAAGCGAGCGGGCTAAAAAATAAAAATCCGTGAGGTTTGACCAGGCATACCCTTGATTCAACGCCCCAATGAGCGCCATCCACTCGGTGATTGAGACCGGGACTTTATATTTTTTGAGAATGTAAAAGAAGCTGGTGAACATGACAAAATACTTCTTAATGATTACCGGAAAGGGGTGTCTAATACTGATGAAGCCATCAATACTGCTTGTAAAATTTAAAGCGCGCCCCTTGGGTACCGGAGCTTCGGGCTTGAAAATATTCTACGTCCGCTTCTTTCTTAAGAAGCACACCTAAAAAAGGAATCTCTTTTTCAACCTTGCCGGGGGAGAGTCCTCCGGCGATTAACGCCTGCACCCAATCGAGCAACTCGCTGGTAGAAGGCTTTTTACGAAATTCGTCAATTTGTCGGAGAAAATAGAATTGTTTGAGCACTTCCTTCAGAAGATTTTTCTCAATATTAGGAAAATGGACGCGCGCGATTTGTTCCATCATTTCCGAATCAGGAAATTCTATATAGTGGAAAACGCATCGCCGCAAAAAAGCGTCCGGCAGCTCTTTCTCAGAATTGCTGGTGATAATCACAATCGGACGATGCTGAGCGGTGATCGTTTTTCTGGTCTCCGGTATGTAAAAGCTCATGTCATCCAGTTCATTGAGGAGGTCGTTAGGGAACTCAATGTCCGCCTTATCGACCTCGTCGATGAGAAGCACTTCTTGCTCGGGAGCGATAAAGCTTTCGCCGAGCTTGCCTAACTTGATATACTGCTGAATATCGGAGATATCGCGATCGCCAAACCGGGCGTCATTGAGTCGTTGAACGGTGTCATAAAAATAAAGGCCGTCTCTCGCTTTGGTGGTGGATTTAATATTCCAAACAATGAGTTTCTTATTCAACCCGAGGGCAATGTTATGCGCGAGCAGGGTTTTTCCTGTTCCCGGCTCTCCTTTTACCAGCAAAGGTCTTCCGAGAGCAATGGCAACATTGACGGCATTTTGCAATGCCGGTGAAACAATATACTTGTTGGTGCCGACAAATTTATTGAACTCTGGTGTCTTAACCATCGGCTTCCTCCTTTTTCGTTGGGAGCAAAGCGAACTCTACTCTTCTTCCGGTTCATATTTCCTAAATGTCCTTATAATCCTTTTCACTAAGGCAACAGCAAAAGCGGCGATTCCTTCTTCCCTGCCGATAAAACCCAAGCCTTCGTTGGTTGTGGCCTTGATAGTAATGTCTTCCCGATTAATCTTTAAGACTTTGGCAATCTTCTCTTTCATCAAAGGGACTATTTCTGCGACCCGTGGTTTCTCGGCCACAATGGTGACATCAATATTTTTAACCATAAAGCCCTTGCCTTTGATAATTTCATGGGTTTCCTCTAAGAGAGCGAGGCTCGAAATATCTTTAAAACGAGAGTCATTATTGGGGAAATGAATACCGATATCTCCTGACGACGCTGCTCCGAGGATAGCATCGCAAATGGCGTGGAGAACAACATCCCCATCTGAGTGACCTAAGAGGCCTCGAGAATGGGGAAATTCTACGCCGCCCAACACCAGCTTTCTTCCTTCTACTAAACGATGAACATCATATCCAAAACCTACTCGCATGGCTTATTCCTCCGTTCCGATTGGTTGTTTTTCAGTCGCCTACGCAAGATGGTCTCTCCAAAAATCACATCATCCGGAGTGGTGACTTTGATATTTTCATAAGAACCGGGAATAATGCGGACAGGTACGTTAATTCTCTCTACCAGCGATGAATCGTCAGTGCTATAAAAGGCGTCTTCCTTTGCTTTTTCCAGCGCCTCTTTAATGATGGGGTACTGATAGGCCTGTGGAGTTTGGGCAGCCCAGAGAATGGTGCGGTCCAAGGTTTTGATGACCATTTTCTTCTCATCCACGATTTTTATCGTGTCCTTGACCGGAACGGCCACGACCGAAGCTCCATCGTGTTCTGCCGCATATAGGGCTTTTTTCAAGGTTTCTCGGTCTAACAATGGCCGCGCGCCATCGTGGATGACAACGACATTGCAGGGCGCATGAATTTCTACAAAACCATTCCACAAGGAATCCTGCCGCTCCGTTCCCCCGGAAACTATTTTTGCTTTGGAGATATTATACGGGAATAGAATTTTTTTTCGACAATCATTTTCTTGACCTGGTGGGACAACGACAATAATTTCCCGGATCTCCGGGGAAGACTCAAAAACCGAAAGAGTCCAAGCCAAAAGGGGTTTTCCCAAGAGGGGCAAAAAAGCTTTTCCCTCTTCCCCTCCCATTCGGGTTCCTTTTCCAGCAGCTAAGATTATCGCACTATTCTTTTTCACGCTTGCTAAACAGAGAAAACCCAAAACGTTTCTTTGCGAGGCGATTTTGGGTTTTCTTCTTGAATAAATTATTATTTCAAGCGGTGGATATTCTGAGGGTGAGAATCCTCTTTTTCTTCGGCAAAGATCATCCTGCCCGCAGTGGTCTGGAGGACACTGGTCACCGCAACCTCCGCGTTTCTCCCGATGATTTTTTTCCCATCTTTTATCACCACCATCGTGCCGTCATCCAAGTAAGCAATCCCCTGCCCGTGTTCTTTGCCCTCTTTCTGGACATACACATTTATAATTTCACCCGGTAAAACGATCGGCCTTAATGCCGAGGCAAGTTGGTTAATATTAAAAACCGTAATGCCTTGAATTTCCGCGATCTCATTTAAATTGACATCATTCGTAACAATGATGCCTCCCATTTTCTGGGCCAAGGCAACCAACTTATGGTCAACTTCCTTGATCTTGGAAAAATCCTGATCACTAATGATTACATCCAAATCAGTCTGCTTTTGGATTTTCTTTAAAATATCAAGCCCTCTTCTGCCCCGGGTTTTTCTTAAAGGATCAGAAGAGTCGGCAATCCGCATAAGTTCCTGGAGAACAAACTGGGGAATTACTAATGTTCCTTCAATAAACCCGGTCTCGCAAATATCAAAAATTCTTCCATCAATGATGACACTGGTATCTAAAATTTTGTAGTTTTCTTTAGGGTGAGAAGCAGTCCCCTTAGAAAATATCTTAAACCTGCTTAAATCAAGCTCTTTAACCTTTTTCATTCCCATAGTAAGGCCTAAATATCCGAAGATGGCATTGGTCAAGAGGCTCATGTCAACAACCGCTTCCGGTGGTTGAGTGCTATGGGTTAAAAAGATATGGGTGAAAAGGTTTGCTATAAATAGCCCAACAACTAACCCGAATATCCCCCCAAGGATGACCCAAGTAGTCATTTTTTCGATTTTCCGCTCGAGTATTATGATTGCAAGACCCAAGATAGTTCCACACCCTAAACCGGTGAGGGAAGCGATTTGGGTGATGAATAACTTGTCCCCCAGAAAGTATCCCAATAAAGAAGTCAGAATAATGAGAATTAGTTTGAAAATCATTTTTGTGTTTTTCACCTCCTTTCTAAAAAAAATAACCCCAGCCAAAAGCCGGGGCTAAAACTAACAACCGAAAATTGTTTCTAAGTCGTGTCTAATGCTTTCTTCCGTTCGGTTTTTTGCAATCGAAAGTTCTTTGACGAGCAAATTTCGAGCTGTATCCAGGATCCGTTTTTCTCCAAAAGAAAGGTCTTTGTCAATTTTCAGCAAAATCAGGTCTCGCAATACCACAGCAATCTCAAACAGCGATCCGGTCTTTATTTTGCTCATATACTCCCGATACCTTCGATTCCAGGCCTGGTTCCCCAAAGATATGGTTTTATCTTTTAATATTCCATATATCTTGGTGACATCCTTTTTAGAAACCACTTCCCTCAGACCCACGGAATGAATATTTTTGGTGGGAATCATGATCGTCATATCGTTATCTAATATCCGGAGCATATAAAAGGTATGTTGAGTGCCGGAAACTTCTTTGCTCTCGATAGATTCGATTACTCCGACCCCATGAGCGGGGTAGACTGCCTTATCACCAACCTTAAAGGTTTTTCCGTTACCTTTTATGGTCAACATAATTTTTGCCTAACTGTTCTCGGCATTTGTGCTAAAAACACCGAATGAATAATTTAAAGAAGTATTACATATTATACCAAAAACCTTGCTAAGTCAATAAACATTTACCTTTGGGCCTTTCCCGTGGAACCATAACAAAAACACAACCAATTAAAATAATTAAGAAAACATTAAGCAAGAAAAACAGGTTATATCCACTTCCCCGGCAAGAAGGTAAGCAAATTTCTTTAAAAAACTTTTATTTTCTTATGGTTAAATAATAATCCGGCTCATGAAGGAGACTGAACCCCCCCTTTTTTTCCTTGAAATAAAGAAGCTTGCAAAATTCACAGGTTATGGTAAATAACAATGAACGAATACTAACCTTTTTAGGGAAAAAGGGGGATTATGCTCTCTCGAGTTTTAAGCGCAGCTATCCTTGGCATTGATGCCTACCAGGTTGAAGTAGAAGTGGACATCGCCCTCGGGTTACCGGCTTTCTCGACGGTTGGGTTGCCGGAAGGAGCGGTTAAAGAAAGTAAGGACCGCGTGAAGGCGGCGATAAAAAATTCCGGATACGAATATCCGGAACGGAGGATTACCGTTAATCTGGCTCCTGCGGATATCAAAAAAGAAGGATCAATATTCGACCTCCCGATCGCGATTGGCATTCTTTCTGCCTCCGGGATCATTAAGCCTGATAAACTCAAAGAATATTTTATCGTGGGTGAACTCTCTTTAGACGGGCGGATAAAACCAATCCGGGGAAGTCTTCCGATGGCGCTCGCCGCTAAAAGCCAGAACGTAAAAGGGCTTCTTCTGCCCGTGGATAACACTGCTGAGGCAGCAGTAGTGCAGGGAATAGAGGCGATCGGGGTTCGAGACCTGGGAGAGGTGGTAGATTTTCTTAATGAGCAGCTTTCCCTCACCCCTTCCCCGATTGATCTCAGTTCGCTCTTTGTTAAAACGGAGGAGTATCCTAAAGACTTTAATGAGGTCAAAGGGCAGGAGCATGTAAAACGCGCTCTGGAGATCGCTGCTGCCGGCGGGCACAATGTCCTCATGATCGGGCCACCGGGATCAGGCAAGACCATGCTTTCCCGGCGTCTGCCTTCCATCCTGCCGCCCATGACACTCGATGAGGCGCTCGAGGCGACCAAGGTTCACAGCGTGCTCGGTCTCTTGGGAGAGAGCCGTTTCCTTATCACCACGCGCCCGTTTCGCTCCCCGCACCATACGATTTCTGATGCCGGTCTTATCGGAGGAGGGACGTTTCCCAAACCCGGAGAAGTGAGCTTAGCGCACCATGGGGTCTTGTTTCTGGATGAGCTTCCTGAATTCCGGAAAAATGTGCTGGAGGTGATGCGTCAGCCGATGGAAGACGGCAAGGTCACTATTGCCCGCGCTTCGACATCGCTTACCTTTCCGGCTCAGTTTATGCTGGTTGCGGCCATGAATCCCTGTCCCTGCGGTTTTTACGGAGACCTTCAACGGCCATGTATCTGCACTCCTCCCCAGATCCAGCGGTATAAGTCAAGAGTCTCCGGGCCTCTTCTGGACCGGATGGATATTCATACCGAAGTTCCGGCGGTAAAATACAAAGAGTTATCCCAAGAATCATTGGGAGAGTCTTCCGCAGTGATCAGGCAAAGGGTGGAGGAAGCCCGGACAATCCAAAGTGAACGATTCAGTCATAGTAAAATTCATTGCAACGCGCAGATGACCTCCCGGTACATTAAAAAACATTGCCAGATTGGAGAAGATTCAAAGCGCCTCCTGGAAACCGCGATTGATAAACTGGGACTTAGTGCCCGGGCGTATAC
>DATEXU010000211.1:0-7692 GCA_035256645.1 Thermodesulfobacteriota bacterium
AAGGTGATATTTTATGTCATTTTACAGGCATGAAAAAATACTCTTTACCAGATGTAATGCGTAATAGTGACCGTTGTTGGGAATTGACACCTTCTTAAGTTTACTAAGCTCTGTTTACCGTGTAGTGAATCCCCTCTGGAGAGGGGTGTCACGAAGTGACGGGGTGTGTGCCTATTGTTGTAAAGAAGAACACACCCCTGACCCCTCTCAAGAGGGGAATTAAGAAAACCCCTGAAAGCTACCCATTCGATAAGGAGAAGAACCAGAATAATAAAGGAAAAATTATGAAAGTTTTAAGAACCGATAATAAAGAAATTTTTAAAGAACTAAAAAAAAGACAGAGTGTTTCTTATAAACACCTTGAAACTATCGAGACACGGGTCCGTGAAATTATCAATACGGTTAGAACTCGGGGTGATAAGGCGCTGTTAGACTACACTGCGCGCTTTGATGGGATAAAACTGTCAAAAAAAAATCTTCAGGTCTCGAAAGCTGAAATTGAAACTGCTTGGAGGAACACCTCTTCAGAAGATAAAAAAAGCTTGAACCTCGCGAAGGAGCGGATAGAAAAATTTCATCGACAGGAATTAACTCAGTCATGGAAAATCACCGGCAGCGGAGGAGAGGCGCTCGGACAGAAGGTCATTCCCTTGGAAAAAGTTGGTATCTACGTTCCGGGAGGCAAGGCGGCTTACCCCTCGTCAGTGCTTATGAACGCGATTCCCGCGCAGGTAGCCGGGGTTTCGGAAATTATCATGGTTACCCCCCCATCTCCCAAGGGGATTAATCCTTTTACCTTGGCGGCTGCTCGAATCTGTGGGGTAAAGAAGATTTTTAAAATTGGCGGAGCCCAAGCCATCGCTGCTTTAACGTATGGTACGGAAACCATCCCTCAGGTGGATAAAATCGTGGGTCCAGGAAATATTTTTGTCGCGCTGGCAAAAAAGTTAGTGTCTGGAGAAGTAGGCATTGATATGATAGCGGGTCCGAGTGAAATTTTAGTTATTGCTGATGGCAGCGCCCGGCCCGAATTTATTGCCGCGGATCTTTTATCGCAAGCTGAGCATGACGAAGAAGCGCAGGTAATTTTAATGACGCCTTCCCAAGCCTTAGCGGCACGCGTTCAGGAAAAAATAATGACCCTGATGCAAAAACTTCCTCGAAAAGAAATTTTGCGGAAGGCCCTGAAAAACCATGGGCTGATCATTATCACGAAAAACGTTTCGCAAGCAGTCGCACTGGCAAACACAGTGGCGCCCGAACATCTCCTTCTCGCTGTTAAAGACCCGTACCGCCTGCTTGAAAAGGTGAAAAACGCGGGGTCAGTATTTTTGGGGCATTTCTCACCCGTGGCTGCCGGAGATTACCTGGCCGGACCTAACCATGTCCTGCCAACCTCAGGAACAGCCAGGTTTTCTTCACCCCTCGGCGTTTATGACTTTGTGAAGTTTTTTAGCTTTACTCATTTTAACCGGGCGCAGTTAAAAAAATTGGGCAACGATATAATGCGGCTTGCCCGCATAGAGGGTTTAGAGGCGCATGCTCGTTCAGTCGAACTTCGATTGAAATGAACCACCCTGCTATCGGGGTATCAAAATCCCCCTCAATCCCCCTTTATGAAAGGGGGAAGAAAAAAAAGAGATTCTCCCCTTTAGCAAAGGGGAGTTAGAGGGGATTTGTAAAGAAAAGAAAAAAATAGAAGGAACTTCCCCTTGCCCCCTCTTTTGTGAGACTGTGTCACAATTAGCCATTTGCCCTTCGACACGCTCAGGGTGAACGGCTAACTCATTGATTTTTAATGTGCCGCAGTCCGCGCATGGTGAGCTTGTCGAACCATAAACGGACTTATGACACAGTCTCGGTAAAGAGGGGGATTTGTAGGAACCCCATCAGTTTTTTGTGCAAGGGTAAGGTGTGAAGATATACAGGTTGTTTTTTGCGCCTTACGTTTAACGTGGGGGTTTTAGGGGGATGTGTGTTATATTTTGACTAAATGGTCTAAAAAGTGCGCGAAAGGCGTGAACAAAGGTGCTTTCAACAGCGTGCAAAATACTTAAAAAACATCCGGTCATGAAGTCTGTCTACCGGGTTTCACAAGAAGTTGAAACACCAATTTACCTGGTTGGCGGTGCCGTGCGTGACGTGCTTATGGGCATTGCGCCGGAGAAAGATTTTGACTTTGTGATGGAAAATAACCTGGTAAAATCAGCCCGCCTGTTTTCCCGTATTTTTGAAGGAACGTTTTTCCCCTTAAGCTCTGATCCTCCTAACTATCGGGTTGTTTTGTTACACAACAATCAGCGGATAGAAGTTGATTTTTCAGGGTTTCGAGGTGATGACCTTTGTCGCGATTTAACCAACCGGGACTTTACGGTTAATGCCATCGCGCTTGAGGTAGGTGACCTTTATCGGGAAGGTGGGATTAAACTTTATGATCCTTTAGGGGGAGAGCAGGATCTCCAGACAAAGGTGCTGCGCCTTGCTTCTCCTTGTGCTTTTGATCAAGATCCACTCCGTATCCTGCGCGCTGTCCGAATTGCCAAGGAGCGAAACCTCCACATTGATACTGAGACCAGAGAAGCAATCTATCGGCAAAGAAACAGCCTTTGCTCGGTTTCAGCGGAAAGGATTCGGAGTGAGTTTTTCAAAATCATGAGTTTTTCTGACGCGCCGGAATCCTTGAAGCTCCTTGATGAATTGGGCTTGTTAAGCATTCTTATTCCGGAAACAGAGGCGCTTAAAGGGAAAAGTTTAGAATCTCCCGGCGGTCTATCCTGGTGGCAACATTCCCTGTGCGTCGTTCGCTGGTGTGAATGGAGCTTGGTCAACCTCGAAAAAATTTTTCCTCACTCCCCTGAATACATAAAAAATTACCTTGCAGAAGAGCTCGAAGAAAATGTGGATCGCAAAAGTCTTCTTAAACTGGCAGGGTTATTTCATGACGGGGGAAAAGTTTTTCCCGGGTCAAAGGCAACGACTGTGGCGGATAATATCGCCCGGAGACTGAAGCTGGGGAAACGGACCGGAAGAACTTTGCGGAAAATGGTAAAATACTATAATCAGGTTTTATCTCTTCGAAAGATGGAAAAGCCATCTTCCCGTGTCTTTTTTCAGTTTTTTCAGAACGTGGATCCGGAAGGATTGGCAGTACTTCTGCTTGCATGGGCAGAGTATATTGCCTGTGCGCCGGAAAGATTTACACGACCTGAGGACATTGCCTTGAGAAACTTCTTAGCTGACCTGGCGCATTATTATGCTAATGAGTACCCGCTTTTGAAGCCCCTTCTTTCCGGTCAGGAGATTATCGAGAGGTTTGGCCTTCAGGAAGGGAAAGTTGTGGGTGAGTTGTTAAACCAGGTTGCCCAGGCTGAGGCACAAGGCCTCCTTGCGTGTTCGCGGGAGGCAGCGCTTTTTGTCGAGGATATCTTGCGGCATAAGCATTAAATAATTCGACTTCGTAAAAAAAAATCGGAGATGTCACCCTGAGCCTGTCGAAGGGTGAATATAATTAATTGATATTACGTCATGCTTCGACAAGCTCAGCATGACAAAACCCGCGATTTTCAACTTTTTACGGCTTCATCAATAATGATTCTTGGTGATACAATAATGACACATATGTTTTTCCCTTTCTTTGCCTTTTTGTTCGGAAGTATAGTAGGGAGTTTTCTCAACGTTTGCATTCTCCGTCTCCCCCAAAAAAAATCATTACTCTTTCCTGCTTCGCATTGCCCCCATTGCCGGCAGCCGATTCGTTTTTATGACAACATTCCCCTCATAAGTTATCTTGTGCTCCGGGGTAGGTGCCGCTTCTGCGGTCAGCCGATCTCTCCTCAGTATGTCATTGTGGAATTATTAACGGCGCTTTTTTCCTTGGTTTTATTTCTTCACTATTCCTTAACCGAATATTTTATCTACTTTGCCTTTTTCTCCAGCCTCGTGGTTGTAACCTTTATTGATTTAAAACACCAGATAATCCCTGACGCCATCTCCTTGCCCGGTATAGGAGCGGGTTTTCTGGCTTCTTTTGTTTTACCCCGCATCACCTACCTTGATTCATTGATCGGAATCGCCCTCGGAGGAGGGATTCTTTACTTCGTAGCTTGGGGATATTACCTGATCACGAAAACCGAAGGGATGGGGATGGGGGATGTCAAGCTTCTGGCAATGATCGGCGCTTTTTTAGGGGGTAAAGCGGTGGTAATCACCATTTTCCTCAGCGCTTTTTTGGGCGCGGTGGTTGGGGTTGCTATTATGGTGATAAAAGGGAAAAGCAGAAAGTACGCGATTCCCTATGGACCTTTTCTGTCGATCGGCGCACTCCTAAGTCTTTTTTGGGGTGATGTTTTGCTTGCCTGGTATTATCACTTCCTGATGGGGAGATAAAACCGTGAAGCCCGGCCTTCGGTGGCAAATTGTTCTTACTCTTCTTTTCGTCATGGTAACCGCCAGTTTCCTTATTGGTTTGGTGGTGATGAGTGTAACCAAAAAAACCATTGTCAACCAAAAAATAGACGGCGCCATCTCTTTACGCAATGCTTTTCAAAACAGCATCAACGCCTTAGCCTACGGCGATGATGATTTTTATCACAATAAAGAGAAAAACTGGCAGATGCAGCGCCTGCTCAAGCTGTTTAGCCTGGAAAACGGGGTGGAAAACATTTTAATCATTGACCTCTCCGGGAAGGTTATCGCTTCGAGTGATCCTCATCTGATAGGGACGGCCCTTCAAGACCGGAATTTAAATGAGGTCATTAGTGCCGCTCCTGCCTCCCTTGAATTATCTCAGGACAAGCGAACTTTATTTAAAGAAACAAATAAAAAACTATCGTTTTTTTCTCCCTTTTATTTCAAAAATCGAAAGATAGGGGGGATGAGGATAACCTTATCTTTAGGGGAGATGCAAGCGGTAATCAACAAGTCTTATAAACTCATCTTGGCCTATATCGTCTTTACCGCGACACTCGTAACGTTTTTTGGAATTTTTCTTTTCTCGCGCTTCATTGTTCGGCCGATCAAAAAGCTCGTAAAGATAACTGAAGCCATTGGTGAAGAAGATTATGCCCCAAGCATTTTTGACGCAAACCGGAATGAGATTGGTCAACTTTCCTTTGCTTTCAATCGGATGGCGAAAAGAATTAACGAACACCAAGGGCAGCTTCGAGCTCAGATTGAATCTCTGGAAAAACTCAATCGAGAACTCCAGCAATCTCAGAAAGAATTGCTTGCTGAAGAGAAGTTGGCCTTAGTGGGGAAGCTTGCGGCCGGAGTCGCTCATGAAATCGGCAATCCTTTAAGCGCGATCCTGGGGTATATCAGCTTGTTACAAACCCAAGAAAACTGCAACCAAGAGTCGGCTGATTACCTTAAGCGGATGGAGCAGGAGCTTAATCGGATCAATAAGACCATTCGAGAGCTTTTAGATTTTTCCCGGCTGAAGAAAGTAGAAAAAACCAAGGTTGACATTAAGCAGGTTATTGAAAGCTCTCTGGCTTTAGTCAAACACCAAAAAAAGTTTCAAAACATCACGCTTAGGGTGCATATCGAGAAAGATCTCTGGCTGGTGGAAGGAGATGAGCACCATCTTCAGCAGGTGTTTCTCAACGTGCTTCTCAACGCGGGAGAAGCGCTGGGGGAGGAAGGGAAAATGGCGGTTCTTGCCGATCGAGTGGTGTGGCAGGGCGGTTCTTTGCGTTGCGTAAGCTCTTCACTGCCTGCGGATATTTTTTCCGGTGTTCCGGAGTTTGGTTTTGGGGAGAAGGAAGTTTATTTGAACGATGTTCTTTTTTTTGAAAACCAACCACTGGCGAGGATTCTCTTTGCTGATAATGGAGAAGGGATTGAGCAGGAAAACCTTAACAAAATTTTTGATCCTTTCTTTACCACCCGGGAGCCGGGCAAAGGAACCGGGTTGGGCTTAGCGATTTGCAACCGCATTCTGGAATCGTTTGGGGGAGGTATTTTGGTTCGCAGCGAGGTCAAGAAAGGCTGTGCGTTTCTTTTACTCCTTCCAGCACTAAAAGGGGAAAGCGATGGATAAAAGGCGGGTCTTAGTGGTAGATGATGAAGAAAATATGCGGTATATGCTTACCCAAATTTTGAAAAAGGGAGGGCGCCATGTTGATGCCGCCCACAATGGTGAAGAGGCGTTAAAACGCATCGAAGAAAACGTGTTTGACGTGGTCCTTTGTGATGTGCGGATGCCCGTTATGGACGGTCTTGAATTTCTCAAAGAGGCGCGAAGCAGAAAGCTGGATGTTCCCATCATTATGATGTCCGCTTACAGCACGGTGGATTTGGCGGTTGAGGCAATGAAGCTCGGAGCCTCAGACTATATTTCAAAGCCTTTTAAAGCTGACGAAGTGCTGGTAAAATTGAAACGGGTTGACGAACAGGAAAAAATACGGCAGGAAAATATTCACCTTAAGAAAGAGCTTAAAGAAGAACTTCGGTTTGGAAATATTATTGCTCAGAGTCTTAAGATGAAAGAGATCTTTGATACGATCGAAAAAGTTGCCGGCTATAAGACCACCGTTCTTATTGCGGGGGAAAGCGGCACCGGGAAAGAGCTTCTTGCCCGCGCGGTTCATTACAACAGCCACAGAGCAGAGAAACCTTTTGTAGCGATTAACTGCGGAGCAATTCCGGAAAACCTTCTGGAAAGCGAACTGTTCGGTCATCACAAAGGCTCATTTACTGACGCGGTTCGGACCAAAAGAGGTCTTTTTGAGGAGGCCCACGAGGGAACATTGTTTTTAGATGAAATCGGTGAGCTTCCTATGCTGCTTCAGGTAAAACTCCTCCGGGCTTTGCAGGAAGAAGAGATTCGCCGGGTAGGAGAAAATCAACCCATCAAAGTGGATGTGAGAATTGTTGCGGCAACCGTGCATAACCTGGCGCAAAAAGTTCAAGAAGGCTCATTCCGCCCGGACCTTTTTTACCGGCTCAATGTTTTGACGCTAACGATTCCCCCTTTAAGGGAAAGACAGGAGGATATTCCCCTGTTGGTTAACCACTTCCTGCAGAAATTTAACCGGAAACTGGAAACAAAAATAGAAAAGATTGCGCCTGAGGCCTTTCGGCTCCTGCTTAATTATAACTGGCCCGGAAATGTAAGGGAGCTTGAAAATGTCGTTGAAAGAGCGATTATTTTAAGTAATAATAATCTTATTACTGAAGAGGCGCTCCCCTCGGAATTAAGAAATTTGTCTTCCGCTGAATCCGTTTCTTTTTCGTCGAATGAGCTTTCATTAAAAAAGGCCGGTCGCTTACTGGAGATCGATTTGATCAAAAAAACCCTTAAGAAGACTAATGGTAATCACACTCAGGCAGCCAAAATTTTGGAAATAAGCCTTCGGGCGCTTTTATACAAGCTAAAGGAATATAAACTAAACTAACTTTGACGGCTTCGTAAAAAGTCAAAATTCGCAGGTTTTGTCATGCTGCCCCTCGACAAGCTCGGGGTGACACACCACATTGTCACGGTGAGCCTGTCGAACCGTCAGGGTGACATCTCCGACTTTTTACGCCTTAATCAACTTTAATGTAAACAAGAGGGGAGATTGTGATGAAAAAGGGAAGAAGGGGAATCGCGCAATTTTTGCGGCCTATGAACTATTTGCATAGTTTTATGGGCTCTTTTTTTAGAAACCAGAGATGGAGGTTTTTAAAAAATTCATTAGATTTTAATAT
>DATEXU010000212.1:0-4813 GCA_035256645.1 Thermodesulfobacteriota bacterium
ATGAAACACAATGTCGGGGAACTTCTTTTTCATATGTGAAATAAGCTCAGTATACCATCGAAGCGGCAACGTCGGATGGAGCCCCCCCTGAAGGAGCACTTGCGTGCCACCCACTGATAGCAGTTCAGAGACTTTTTGTTCAATTTCATCATAAGTCAAAAGGTACGCATCAGGGGCATCCTGCTTTCGGCTGAAAGCGCAGAAATGGCACCCGCCGATACAAATATTAGTATAATTGATGTTCCGGTCAACAACGTAAGAAATCACTTTTCCATTTTTTTTTCGGGCAATCAGATTTGCCGAACGTCCCAAAGAAAGGAGATCGTGATACTGAAAAAGCTCGCGAGCTTCATCAGAAGATATTCTCACCCCCTTGTCTGCTTTTTCCAAGATTCTTACCATGTGGTCTTTAGGTACAGACATGATTATGTTTTTATCTATCCTCTGCGATTATACAGGGTATCTCTTTCAACCGGCACCCTTCCGGCAGACGAAATGAGATAACGAATAAAATCTTCATCTAAGTGGGAAGGGGTTTTTGCCCCGGCAGCATGGGTAATCTTTTCTTCCGTCACGGTTCCGTCCAAGTCATCAACACCAAAGTTCTGTAGGACCTGAGCCATCTCTATCCCGGTCATCACCCAGTAGGCCTTGATATGGTCAATGTTATCCAGGATTATGCGGCTTATTGCATGAATTTTGATATCTAAGAAACCCGTTGTTTCCGCGCCTCCTAAAGGATTGTTTTGGGGATGAAAGGGAAGCGGAATAAACGCCTGAAAGCCATTCGTCTCTTTTTGGAGTTCGCGAAGGCGGAATAAATGATCCACACGCTCCTCATTGGTTTCAATATGACCATAGAGCATGGTGGCGTTGGTTTTAATGCCTAAGGAATGCGCAATCCGATGAATTTCCAACCATCGTTCCCCGCTTATTTTTTTAGGGCAAACCTTCGTTCTCACCCGGGGAGAAAATATTTCGGCGCCTCCCCCCGGCAGGCTCACTAATCCGGAAGCCCTGAGTTCTTGTAAAGCTTCTTCAATACTAACCCCGGATAATTTTGCCATCTGATCGATTTCCGTTGCAGTAAAAGCCTTAAGCTGGATAAAAGGATACCGCTCCTTAAGAGCAGAAAGAAGCCCCGCGAAGAAACGCAGGTCTTTTCTGGGATGAACACCACCGACGATATGAAGCTCTGTAGTCCTGGGAGTTATGATCTTCGCTGCGTTAACAAGAATTTCTTCTACGGATAAATCATAGGCCTCCGGATCACCTGCCTTTCGAGAAAAAGCGCAAAAAAGGCACTCGTTAATGCAAACATTGCTCGGATTAATATGCGCATTGATATTATAGTGGGTGTAATTGCCGTTCTTTTTTTCCCGAACCATGTTTGCCAGCCCACCGAGAAAAAAAATATCCTCACACTGCAAGAGCATAAGTCCTTCGTCGCGCGAGAGAGGATTTTCTTCTTCAACTTTTTTTGCAATTTTCTCAAGTTGTTTTTGTGCCGACATGTTTCATGTTTCCCAACAGGCGAAACGCAGGGCGTGTTCCCTGAACACGCCGGAATTTGGCAAAATTTTTATCACCAAACTACAATAATTAACCGGTGCGCTCGGGGAGCGCACCCTACAACTACCGATAACGATAGCGATTTTGATTAGTTAAGCAGGTGTATTTTATCCTGTATCCCGTATCCTGCATCTTCGCATCTTGGATACTTGCCCCTTTTAACCTTTTGACTCTTTGACCTTTCGACTTTGTCACCCTTCGACAGGCTCAGTGTGTAAACTCAACCCTAACGCGTTTAGGAAGCAACCCCGCTTCATGGGTCAAATTTAAAAATGTTTGAATCGCTTGTCGTCCGTCTTCTCCGTAGTCACGGGTGTCTTCATTAGCATAAAGAGAAAGATACGCATTAATAAGTTTTTGATCATGAAGGCTTTTTGTCATTCTTTTTTCTTCTCGAACAATGCTCTGCATAACCTTATCCCGGTGCTCCAGAGCATACGTGATTGAGCTTTTTAAGCAAAAAGAAAGAAAGGCGATCGCTTCTTTTCCGAGTGCTTTTTTTATGACGGTTCCTCCCAAAGGTAACGGAAGGGAGGTTTTTTGAAACCACCACTTTCCCACATCACACACCAAATGAAGTCCAAACTGGGAGTACATGAGCAAGCCTTCATGGATAAGCAAACCCGCATCTATCTCTCCGTGGTCAATGGCCTCAAGAATTCTCTCAAAGGGAACGATGGGAATTACCTTGGTTTTGGTCTGCGGAGAAATTAACTTTAAGAGACAATGGGCGGTCGTGTTTTCTCCGGGAGTCGCCACCGTAATATTCGGCAGATCATCAATGGTGTATGGTTTTTTGGCAACAATCACCGGCCCATAATTTCTTCCTACTGATCCGCTATGAGGAAAAAGGAAATACCGGTCAGAAATTAAGCCGTAGGCATAGATAGAGAGCGCGCAAATATCGGGCTCCCCATTGAGCGCTGATCGATTGAGGTCCTCGGTATTGCCGGTTTTAATGTTAAGGATAAAAGGACCCGTATCAATGATTTTCCTCCTTAAGGCCCAGTACATGAAAGCATCGTCAGAATCAGCGCTGTAATAAAATGTTATTGGCAATGGGCTGGCCGAAATCATATCTTTAATCCTTATTTTTCTCCTGCATTAAAACGTGATAAACGGTATCAGCCAGTTTCACCCAGGCCAGCTTTCGGTGCTTGAGGTACTGACGATGGCTTTTTTTGCCCACCTGGTTGGTCACACTCAAAAAAGCAGCAAGAGAAAGATTATTACTTTTAAACCACCGCGCAACACCATACGCCTCTAAGTTTTCTAAACAAAGCCCGTTCTGTTTTTGAAAAGCCAAAGCAATCTTATCATCCGCCGTGATTTCAGGCGTAGAGATAACCGGGAGACCTTGTACGTCACCGAAAAATTTCTGGGCTTTAATATCTTGATAGAGTGAGTCCGAGAGAAAACCTTTCTTAAGGGCTAACCCAATGCTTGTCCAGCGGAAAAATGACGCGTAGAAAGTTTCTCCGGGCACAAAGTCGTTTCCTATGATTCCCGCTGTTCCTAAAAAAACAGCTCGATCATTTCTTGAAAATAGTTTGGCGTGCTTTTCTAAAGTAATAATGCTGTCTATCACCCCTACGCCAAGTTCAATAAAATCAAATCGTGTTGCTTTGCCACGGCGTAAGTTCCTGAGTCGTAATCGCAGGGGGGCAAATTCATCTGCAATGGCAGCTAAAAAAATCAGTTTCTCCATAGTATCTCAAGTCATTGCTACCTGAAGCCAGGTAAAAAGAAAATAAATGATTGACACTAAACCGTTAACATTAAAAAAAGCGGCATTTACCCGTGAAAGGTCATGTGGTTTCACAATCCAATGTTCATACACCAAGACCACCAATAAAATCAAAAGGCCAAGAAAGTAAAGGGTCCCTTTTAAAGCGAAGGCTAAAAAAATTAAGGTCAACGCGTGAAAGATCGCCGAGAGCGCCAAAGCCTCTTTAATCCCGAAATAAGCAGGAATAGAAAAGAGTTTCGAGTGGCGGTCAAATTCAATATCTAAAAGCGAATAAAGAATGTCAAAACCGGCGATCCAAAACATCATGGCAAAGCTTAAAAAAATTGCGGGCAAGGCTATCGTGCCGGTTAAGGCGATCCAGGTTGCAGTGGGAGCAAGCCCATCTATGAAACCCAGAAACAAATGGGAAAGCCACGTAAAGCGTTTAAAAAAAGGGTAGAGAAAAAAAAGAATCAGAACAAAAGGCGCGCACATTGTGGTGATACGGTTAAAGGTTGAGGCAATTGCCAGAAAAAGAAGCGAGTTAACGATCACGAACACCATTGCGCTGCGGAGGCTGATTTTCCCGGTTATGAGTTCCCGGTTTTTGGTGCGCAGGTTTTTTGCATCAATATCTCGGTCTATGATCCGGTTGATTCCCATCGCGGCTGAACGCGCGGTTGCCATCGCTGCGAGAACCAGCGCCACCTGCCAGACGTTCAGATCAATCTCCAGGCTGACAATCACTATTGTAGCTAAAACAAAGGGGAGAGCGAAAATCGTATGTGAAAACTTGACGAAATTACCAAATTTGACAATTGTTTTCATGGGAATGTTAAGTTTAAAGTTTTAAGATTTAAGGGTTAAGCTGTAGGGCGTGTTTCCCGAACACGCCGGAATTTGGCCGCCTTTTTTTACCACCAAACTACAATAAATAACCGGTGCGCTCGGGGAGCGCACCCTACAACTTAAACCTTCTACACTGTTTTTTACTTTTACAAAGCCGTCATACCTAACGTTTGAAAATATTCCGGAGTTAGACGCGCTTCTTTTTCCGGGGATAACTGTTCTTCGCATTTTTGAAAAAATTCTCTCAGCCCCCGGAGTGCCTCAGGGGTAAGAAAATAAGAAATTTTGTTTTTCAGATAATCATAATAATACGCGTGATCTTTTTGATTTCTTTCCTGGGGATTTTCGTTACACCATTCTTCAATGACATGGTCAAGATTTTTTAGGCCCAGCTCAGTGGCTTCTTTGATCATAAGATAAGCTTCCTTCAGTCTCGCCCTTTCACATTGAGGATGAACTAAAAATAAAGCGAAAACAAACGGAAGTCCGGTCAATTTAGACCATACCTTACTTAAATCATAGACCATCGAAAACCGGGAAGCTAAGGTGAAACATTTATCTCCAATGATCAAGGCTCCTGACTGATCCCCAAGGTGCTCAATCCCCTCAATGCCCGAAATAAAATGAGGAGAAAGTTTTTTTAAACGAAACAAGATTTTGGCT
>DATEXU010000213.1:0-7381 GCA_035256645.1 Thermodesulfobacteriota bacterium
ATGTCCCGCGGATGTCAACCCCCAGGGCTATCTCGCTTTAGCAAACGCAGGCAAATATAAGGAAGCGCTTGAGCTTATCCGGGAAACAAATCCCTTTCCGCTTGTTTGCGGACGCATCTGTGTGCGGTATTGTGAGGGCGCCTGCCGAAGAAAAGATGTGGATTCTCCGGTAGCAATTAATTTCGTGAAGCGGTATGTCGCTGATCTTGAATTTGACCACCTTGAAAGGCCGATCATTCCCCAGCACAATGACCACAAAGTGGCAATTGTCGGCGGAGGTCCGGGAGGGCTTTCTTGCGCCTATTTTTTAGCCAAGCGCGGCTATAAGGTAAAAATATTCGATGCCCACCCAAAGCTTGGAGGCATGTTACGGTATGGAATCCCTGACTATCGCCTCCCCCAAAATATGCTCGATAAAGAAATCCAGTACATCGTAGATCATGGAATCGACGTCCAGACCAACGCCCGGCTGGGTAAAGATTTTAGCCTGGACGATTTAAAGAAAGGAGGCTTTGATTCAATTTTTGTCGCGCTGGGCGCGCAAAAAGCCAAAAAGATGGGGATAGCAAATGAGGAAACCGAAGGTGTTATCGGCGGCGTAGACTTTCTTGAAAGAGTTAAAAAACAAGGCCCTCCGGAATTTAAAGGACATGTGGTCGTTGTGGGAGGCGGTAATACCGCAATCGATGCTGCCCGGACAGCATTGCGCTGCAAGGCATCGAAGGTTTCGATCCTTTACCGCCGAACGCGTCACGAAATGCCTGCTGATGAAGTGGAAATCGAAGATGCCCTGGCAGAAGGAGTGGAGATTGAATTTTTAGTGGCGCCGCTGGGAGTGATCGCGGAAAACGGAAGAGTTAAATCACTGCGCTGCCAAAAAATGGAACTCGGCGAACCTGATGCGAGCGGGCGCCGACGTCCCGTTCCCATTGAGGGCTCTGAATATGACGTAATCTGTAATACCATCATTGCGGCAATCGGACAGGATAGTGACTTAACCGGCACCAAAGGAAATGCTCTGGGTGACCTTAAAACAACAAAATGGGATACCATCGTTGCCGATGAAAAAACGTTCGCGACCACTATAAAAGGCGTTTTTGCCGGCGGTGATGTTGTCTCCGGACCAGCGGCCGCCATTGATGCTATCGGTGCAGGGCGCAAAGCGGCGATGATTATTGACCGCTATATCCAAACCGACGAGATTCTTCCTGCGGCATCGGAATTTCTGAGCAGTAAAACAAATCTGGGCGAAATTCCCAAAAGCTACTTTGAGAGTTTTGCAAAGATAGATAGGTCTTCTATGCAGCAAGTTGACGCGGAGATCCGCGTGAACAATTTTGATGAAGGTGATAAAGGTATCGCTCCGGGCGCTGTGCCCACCGAAACTTCACGCTGTCTTTTCTGTGGCTGCTCGGATATTTTTACCTGCGAGCTAAAAAAAATGGCCGGGGAATATGGCGTCAATCAAAAAAGGTATGAGGGTGCTGTGAAGAAACTCAAGGTTGATGATCGTCATCCGTATATTCTTCTCGACCCCAATAAATGCATTCTCTGCGGAAAGTGTGTCCGTACCTGTGACATGCTTCTTGGGCTGTCTGCTCTGGGCTATATTAACCGGGGCTATGATATGGTTGTTCGCCCTTCCATGGAAAAACCGCTTCAGGATACTACCTGCATTGCGTGTGGAAATTGTATCGAGACCTGTCCAACCGGGGCGATATCTTTCAACCATCCCTTTGAAAGACCGTGGCCCCAGAACCCCTCGCACCTCGAATCGGTTTGCAACTATTGCGGTATTGGCTGCGCTATTGTCTACAATAAAAAAGATGATGATTTTTGGAATGTCACCGCAAAAAAAGAATCTCGGTATATAAACGGAGAATTATGCATGCGGGGGCGTTTCGGCCATCGGCACATCATCAAAGAAAACCGTTTATCTGAACCAAAGGTGCGAGACGGCAATAATCAAAAAGCAACGAATCTTGAGTATGCCATCAATCACGCGGCCGGCGGGCTGAAAGCGGTTTACGAAAAGTATGGGCCGGAGGCGCTTGGATTTTTTGTTTCTCCCAAGGCGACAAACGAAGAGATTTTTATGATCCAGAAACTTGCCCGCGACGTGTTTAACTCAAACAATATAGCCAGTTTGTACGATCTAACCCGCATTGACGATAACGGAGACTTCTATACGGCGTTTGGGGTTACGGCTTCAACGTTGCCTTTCCGGCAGGTAAAAGATGCCGATGTGATCGTCATGCTCAATTCAAATGTTACTGAAGATAACCCGGTGCTGAGTTTCGATATCAAACGAGCGGCGCGCAAAGGCGCAGAACTTATTTCGATAAGCTCCATGGAACTCGAAATAAACAATTTTGCCACCCTGTGGCTCGATACCCGGCGGGGAACCAACACTATGCTTCTTAACGCCGCTATCTCGGAAATAATCAAACACGAAAGATTTGATGCTGCCGAGGTAAACCAACGTGCTGACAATTTTTCTGAATTTAAGAATCAACACTCAATTTCACTTTCACGAGCAGTAGAAATAACCGGGGTCGATAAATACAAAATCCAACGATTTGCCGACATTGTCTCTGACCCGGATAAAAACGTTGTCTTTGTTTACAACGGGGGCTCTTCATTGGAAAAATCTCCCGGAGACCTTCAGGCTATCGCCAATCTCTTACTATTGACCGATAAAATCGGAAAGAATAATAACGGCCTGATTCTTACTCATGAGCACAGCAACTATCAGGGACATAGAGATCTCTGCGCCACTCCCTATGCGGCGCGAGAAAACAACAAACTTTCAAGAAAAAACACTCTCCGGGGAGCACGATCGTTCCCTGAGCTGAGAGATTTAATGCTCAAGGGCACAATCAAAGGATTTTTGATTTTCGGCGAGGATTTTGCTATTAATACAGAATATGCGGCGCTTCTAACTCAGGCCGAGCATGTTGTCGTGGTAGATATGTTTCAAACTGAGACGACTAACTTTGCCCATACAACCATTCCGGGATCAGCGTATGCAGAATCTGAGGGCAGCGTAACTTCGCAAGACCGGAGAGTGCAGGCTTTTACAAGAGTCTTTGATCCTCCGGCAGGAAAAACCGGGGTTGAAATTCTTTCCGCGCTCTACGCTCAGGCTTCAGGAAAAACGGCGCTGTCAATTGAAACAATTCGCAGCGAGATCGCTGAATTGAATCCACTCTACAAAAAAATTACGGAAGTCGGTGCGCGGGGCTCTTTTTGCTGGAACGAGACCGCAACCGGAGGTGCGCTGCTTTTTTCCACTGGTTTCTTAACGGAAAACCGAAAGGCAAACTTTATCGTGGGTGCCCAAAGTCAAAAACCGATAAGAAGAGAGATGTTATGTTTTTCCCCCATTGATAAAATATATCAAATCAATCGCTATCAATTACTTTCTTCGACAAAAGGGGATAATCAAAATTCAACAGCGGCCCTTTAGCGGCATTGCATCTGAATATTTCTGCTATGGATGTTCTTAATCAAAGTTTCGAGATCCTTGATAAAATGCTTATGGATTTTTTTATCATGGATCTCGACTTTAATATCATCTGTATAAAACCAAACACTGCCGCTGCTCTTGGTTACGACCAAGAGGATCTAAAAAATAAAACTTTGAAGGATGTGGTTTTTGAAAAGAACTATCCCCGTCTTAAATGGGCCTTTGAACAAACCCACCAAAAAGGAAATGAGTTTTTATTCAAACGGGTCTTCTTCAAAAAGAAAGACGGCGGATTACTTCGCTTGGATTTTACCATTTTTAATTTAACGAAAGAAGGCAAAGAAATTTATGTAGGGATTGGCAATCGAAAAGTTTCGCCCGCTCGAACAATAGCGACTGAAAGAAGAAAGCGGGTAAAAGAGCTTATGGCTTTGTACAACATTGACAAGCTTTTGAACAAAGCCGGGGCCGGTGAAGAAACCCTCGTCAATATTACCTCCATTTTAAACCAGTCTATGTCATTTCCGCAACACGCACGGTCAAAGATCATCCTCGACAACAAGGAATTTTGCGCCCTCCCTTTACCGTCTCAACATCTCGACAACAAAATCGTCACTGATATCATTATTAATGGAAAGCAAAGAGGAGTGATCGAGATATATGATGTTAAAAAACAATGGAAATTTATTCCGGAAGAATCGGAAATGCTCTTTGAAGCCGGCAATATGGTGGCGAATGTTTTTGCACGAAAAGAAATAGCGGAAAAATTTGAGGAAAACTCGATGCGCCTCCAAGCCTTGTTCGGCGCCATCACTGATCTTGTCTATATGACTGACGGGGATTTCAACCTTCAGATAGTAAATAAAAAAATGGATATTGCCGGCAAAAAATGTTACGAGGCTTTTTGGGATTATTCAACACCCTGCAAGGGGTGTATTGCCTATAAGGTTATCGAAAGCAAACAACCAGCTCAAGTGGAAACTTTACTTAAAAACAAGTTTTATCTCGTTTCCTGTTACCCGATTTTTGATATTAAAGGTAATGTAACGGGTTTAATTAATATTGTTCGAGAAACAACTAAGGTAAAAGAAATGGAGCAACAACTTATCCAGTCGGACCGGCTCGCCTCTCTCGGACAACTCGTTTCCGGCATCGCCCATGAAATCAACAACCCCAATACCTTCATACGCGGCAACATCGGGATTGTTGCCGAAGCGATGGAAACCATTCTTCCTATGTTGGACGACCATGCGAAAAAAAATACAGACTTCAAAATAGCGCGGTTACCTTACGAATATTTCAAAAAGAATATCCCGATACTTCTTTCCGATATGCAAAAAGGGGCCGATAGAATTATGAATATCGTTTCCGACTTAAAAAAATTCGCCCGTCGTGACGAAGGACGTCTGGACGAAGACGTCGATTTTAATCTCGTTATTGAAAGTAGCTTGCGGCTGGTGCACAATCAGGTTAAACGAACCGCAAACATTAACCTTGACTTAGCAGAAAAAATTCCTACGATTAAGGGCAATGTACAGAAACTGGAACAGGTGATGGTGAATATCATCATTAACGCTTCCCACGCTATAGAACAGAAAAACAATGGGGAAATGGGTAATATTTATATTAAAACCTTCCTTTATAATAACAACACCCTCCATGTGCACATAAAGGATGATGGAACCGGAATGACAAACGATGTGAAAAAAAGAATTTTTGATCCCTTCTTCACCACCAAGAAAGCCCGGCAAGGAACGGGGTTGGGGCTTTCCATTGCCTACGGCATTATTGAAGAACATGGGGGAATGATCAGTGCTGATTCCTGGCCCGGTGAAGGAAGTGAATTTAAAATAGTATTGCCGTACCAGCGGTTGGAAGACGTCAAAAAAAGTGTCCTCCCAATTACTCACGCGTGATATCATGACGTTTGACATCAATTCTTCAATAAAAAGACAGGGATTAAACGGTGCATAAAATATTAATAATAGACGATGACCAGGCAATTCTCAATTATTTAGAAGTCTTTTTGATGCAAGCGGGTAAATTCGAGGTGCAATGCCTGAGCGAGAGCAAAAAGGCTTTTAAAACTATTTTTGAATTTCAGCCGGAGCTGATTTTAATTGACATGGATATGCCCGAAGTTACCGGATTAGATATTTTGCAGTTTCTATCAGAGAGACCAGATGCGCCGGAAATTCTTATTCTCTCCGGAGTGGAAGACATTGAACTTGCGGTAAAGGCAATCAAGCTCGGAGCGTATGATTATCTGACCAAACCCCTTGACCGGGCTAAACTCCTTATCTCTATTGATCGAACCCTTGAGCGACGAACCCTCAAGTTGAAAGTTGAGGAGCTGAAAAGCCATATTGAAGGAACAGAAGAAGACGACCCATTTGTCAAAATTATTAACTGCTCCTCCCAAATGCAAAAAGTTTTAAAATATATTGAAAGAATAGCACCGACCGATAACCCGGTGCTTATTTGGGGAGAATCCGGCACCGGTAAAGAGCTTATTGCCCGTGCGATCCATAAACTCTCAAAGCGCAAAGATAAACTCTTTGTTGCTATCAATGCCAGCATTCTGGCTACAGAGCTCTTTGCTTCTGAATTTTTCGGACATACTAAAGGAGCCTTTACCGGCGCCGTTTCGGATAAAACGGGTATTTTGGAAAAAGCAGATCACGGCACACTTTTTTTGGATGAAATCGGCGATCTTTCCCTGTCCGTTCAAGTAAAGTTGCTTCGCGTTTTACAGGAAGGTGAATTTTTCCCCGTCGGTTCTACCAAAAGCCGCCGTGTGGACGTGAGACTTATTACTGCCACCAACAAAGACCTGCAGGAAGAAATTCAACAGGGCAATTTTCGCACCGACCTTTTTTACCGCCTCAATGTTTCCTCAGTTTTTATTGAACCCCTTCGAAAAAGAGAAGGCGATATTGTTTTCCTGGCCCAATATTTTCTGAACAAATATGCCGCTACCCACAATAAAAAAATCAACACCATTTCAGAAGATGTTTTGACATTGCTCCAGCGGTATCACTATCCCGGAAATGTCCGAGAGTTGGAAAATATTATTAATAGTGCAGTCCTTCTTGAAAATAGCAAAGAATTAACCAGAAGATCACTGCCCCAATATTTCCTTGAAGCAACGTTAAAGGCAAAATACTCTCTTGCCGATACCCAATGCAAATCTATGGTCCAAATAGAAAAAGAGCACATCGAGCGTATCCTTCAACACACCAATGGAAATCGCACCATGGCATCTAAAATCCTTGGCCTCTCCAGAGTGTCACTCATCGCAAAGATCAAGCAATACAAAATTAATCTCTAATTGCGCGTGATCCTATCGCTTTATCTGTTAGAAGACGGACTTAAGTTGACACATTGATAAAGAAGGTGGTCAAATACCTCCTGGAAATATCAACCAAGAAAAAAGGAGGTAAATAAAAAGAATTTCGATCTATTTGAGTACGAAGATGACATAAATAATGAGTCTGTTGGCGAGTAAGGGTTGGTCGATTTAACGCTCAGAAATCATAGCAATAAAATTGGCTAACCAACGCATGAAGACGGACAGGCATCTCGCTGTGCTCCATACCAGCAGCTTACCCGCGCCGTTCGGGGCACCAAGTTCTCCGTGTGTACCCATACTAAGCTTAACCAGTAGGAAATAGTAACCCCCTATCTTTCCGATGGGTAAGTGAGCGCATATTTAATTAAATTTAGTTGCTTCACTTTAGATTTTTCCCAATAATCTACAAAAAATTTAAACCTTTCTTTTTTCATAAACCCTTCAAATACTCACTTCCCCCGAGCAATTGCATCTGCCTTAATACCCAGTACTTTCGACTCATAATATAAGGAGAGGGATTACGCGTAGAAAAGCGATGGGGATTTGGTAAAATTGCTGCC
>DATEXU010000214.1:0-8442 GCA_035256645.1 Thermodesulfobacteriota bacterium
GCACCACGGCGGTCTGGTTGTCGGTGATATTGACCGAATCCACCATCCCCTGCAGATGTTTGGCCTTTTCACGGATGGCGTCCAAATCAGCGCCTCGCGGCGGTCCAAGCTCGCCGGTTACGGCAAAAATACCTTTCGTGAGTATCTTCTCAAGATTACTTCCTGATTTCATGTTTGAGATCCCTCTTTATCCTTGTAAGAGTACCGTCCCTGATACTCCTCCAGAACAAACGTTCCCTGGGTCTGGTTTTTCCAGTCCCGCGCGGGAAAAACATTCAGAATTTGTTCAAGTCTTCCTTGCGCCTTAAGCCGTTTATAGATATTCACCCAGGCACAGGGAATATTTTTATCAACTTCACAATGACCGTCTTGAGAACCTCCGCAGGGTCCGTTAAAAAGCACCTTGGCGCACATCGTGACCGGACAGATGCCGCCGGTAATACCCAGGACGCATTCTCCGCAACATTGACACCGCTCCTCATACCACCCGATATCCCGGTTGACTCCCACAAAAGTAGTATTCACGGCCGGGAATACTTTCATGTCCGGGAAACGTTCGGCCAAAAATTGAATGCCGGCGCCACACGCCATAGAAAGCAAGGCATCATAATCCTCAACCATGGAATCCAACACGGCCAGAAACTGAGACTCGCATTGCCGTTCTATGGTATAGCCCTCGATCAGGGGAGAGGTGTGCTCTTCTTTAAAGGACAACGCGAGTTTCGTGTTGAGGGTATCAACCTCTTTTTGTCCGCCGGCAAGACATACTGCCGTGCAGCCGGCACACCCGACGTTTAATATCCGTTTAAAGTCTTTGATCATCGCTTTCACTTCTTCGAGGGGTTTTATTTTTGCAATAATCATTTTTTAACTCCATGAGCACGGAAGATAAAAATAAAAACTTGATAACTGAACATTACGTCCGACAAACTACTTTCTCAGCTTTGGATTACGGTTCACCCGCGGAATAAGGAAAGACTCCATAGACCCCTTGGGAACGGCAAATAGTCCGCGCTAAAGAAATCATGCTGGGTATATCGATTCCCAGGGGACAATAACAGCGTCCGCAGAGAACACAATTTTTAAAAATTAATTCTTTCATTTCTTCGAGTTGATTGCGATCAACCCTACCCTTTTTTTTATAAATTTTTCCTAAAGAGTTAATCGCTTTGTACGCAGGTACATATTTGGGATCCAGATGGTTGCGATAAAGAAAACAACTTTCAGCGCAAAGACCGCAATGGGCACAAAAAGAAAGCAGGGCTTTCATTTTGCCTTTTTTCGGTGTAAGCATCTTTTGAATTTTTTTTACATCAATCGGTCTGAATGTTGTTTCTGTCATCGTGTTTTTTGTTTCCTTCACCTTGAGGCTACCACGTTCTTGTTCCGCGGCCTAAGCTAAATTCACTGCCGATAAAAAACCGGGCCAAAAAGAAAAAAACCATATGACCAAGCTTGGTAAATGTAATGGCAATCAGCATAAGCTCGCCAGAAAGGATATGCATGATAAGCGCGGTGTGATAATCAAACCATTGCCGGTAACAAATAAACCCGGTCAAAAAAGGAGTAACGGTGATAAGCCAGACAAAAAAATCAGAGGCCCGGCTGAGCGCTCTTACCTTGGCAACCGCCACGCGGCGAAAAAAGAAAAACCCCGCCAGAAATAAAAACAGTATTGTTAGTGTATCCCCGGTTGATTCCGAAAAGCTCCAAAGGCTGAAATTCCACGATTCATAAAGAAGAAGGTTATGAGCCAACAAAAAAATCGGCAGGATAAAAATCAGTATATGAAAAAGAGAGGTAAAAATTGCTACTGCTTGGTGTTGCCCAAGAATAGAATTTTTGAGAGAAATCGCAAATTGCATTTTTCGCTCCTGGACCGAGCTTTTACCATACCTTTCTTTATGATTTTTGGTCGGGGAATAGATGAGGGGATCTTTTTTTCGGGTAAGTTTAAAAAACTGAACCGTGCGAAAAACAATGCCCCCTGCAAAAACAAAAAATGCGATCCACAGCAGGGGTCCCCGGATAAAATAGTAAAGATGGGTTTCTCCCATTTCGTGATTTCACCATCAAATAAAATATCCCCTATCCTCCTGTGGGGCACGAGAAATTATTTTCTCTTCTTGGACAGAAGAGGAAGGTAGAGGGATGTAATCAATAAAATTTCCCCACGTACTAAACGTCAAGCCAGGAATGAGAGTAAAGACTTTTACCCATCAACACGCGGGTGGATTTAGCATACTGGACTTCTTTTTCGCTTAATGAAGCGAGTGAAACCTCCTCACCATCCATGATTCGCCACACCAGCGTGTAAATTTCGGGCAGGCCATCATTCGCTAACTGAGCAAGCTCACCATCAAAGGCATCAACGATGGCTGAATAAAGGGTCTCATACCTATTAAGCATAATCATATACGTCCGATTGAGGACGCCCCGCAAATGATCGGGCGTGCCATTGGAAATATTCGATAACCCCACCGTTGTCTTAGCCCCCGGCGCGATATCAGCGATCATGCTCATAAATTCAGCGCACGAAAGCACCTGATTGATTTCCACGGAAACCGGAGAGACGATCGGATCAACGAAAATGTCTTCATTGAGCACCCCCGCCTGATTCGCGGCATAAACCAATTCCGTCGCCATCAAAGCTCTTTCATTGGTATCCCTCGGCATGCCATCTTTTCCCCAGAGCAGTGCGATCATCCGGGCGTTATATTTGGTTACCATCGGTAACATAATCGCCATCCGTTCGGGCTGCAAGGAGATGGAATTGATGATTGGTCTCGCTTTGGTTACCGCCTTAAGACCCGCTTCCATCGCCACCGGGTTGGTGGTATCTAAGGATAACGGAAGATCGGATACCTCTTCAACCGTCTTGACCATCCATTCCATCATCCGGTCACCCTCTTTTCGCGCCGGCCCAATATTGATGTCAAGAACTTGAACGCCATTTTCTTGCTGTTTAATCGCCATTTCCTGAATGGGCTTGGGGTCACGACCCTTCATGGCGGGACCTAAGGTTTTAGACATCACATTAATGCTTTCGGCAATCCGCGCTATTTTCATGAACGATTCCTCCTTTTGTACTTATTTTAGTGCCAAGTCTTTAAATAGGCCGGGATATGGGCGCCTTCTCTCGGGCCGATTTGGATTTCCCAATCCGGTAATTCTTCTTCTAACTCACCGCTGATGCTCGCCGCATAACCAGGGATAATTAATTTGCGATGTTTTACTTTATCCAAAATGCCGGATTTTTTCAGAAAGAGCGCGATCCGGTCCGCGGAAAACTTTCCGGCCGCCCAGGCAGTTAAAACTGAGAGCCCTTCAGTATCGAGTACCAAGAGCCAAGACGGAACGCGCGAGTTTTCAACCTCACCCGAAACAATAAAATAGGTAAGCGAAAAGTTCGACGTAATCAGGACCGGAGAACTTTCCGTTGGTGTATTGACCTCGTAGATACCTTCCGAAGTAGCCATCGGCCGCTGAGGATCAGTATAAATGTTCATCCGCTGAACCAAAAGCGGAAAAAGACTTTCTCCCTGCAGATCGGAAAGAACCATGATCCCCGCGTATTTAGAAACCATCGTGGAGGCAATCAAGCTTTCTTCCAACAAGTCTTTGCTCATCTCACACGGGAACGCAATGGTCGGAAAACCTAAAGCCCGAACTCCCCCGACTAAAGCCGCCCTTCGAATACTGACCTGGTCTTTAAAAACTTTATTTAAGTCCCGGCTTCCGGAGTCAATCACTAAATCCTTAAGTCCCATCTCGGTTAATTTCGTGGTTAATTCCATCACCTCATCAATATCTTTTCCTTTAACCGCTAACGGGAGGTTTTTTTCTTTCGCCAATTTCCCCAGCGCGTCTGCATTTTCCTTGGTAGCCGCGTAAAGCAGAGGCCGGATCGGAGCCGCTATTTCAGAGGCGGCCTGCAGGTTTTCCACTTTATCGCTCATCAGGATTATTTTTTTGATCCCCGCATCCATTACTTTTTTAATTAAACTCAGAAATTTATTCTTATCTCCCGAAGTGTTTTGCAGAGCAACGAGATCAGGTTTAAGAATAAGGCCAACGCGTTCGTATTGCAATTCTTGAAATCTTTTTAAACGCCCCTCCACATCGCCATCGTTCATGTCATCTGCAATCAATACCGCGATACCCGCGGGATTAACGAAAGTTTTTTCATGTCGAAATTGAACCGTTTCACCTCCGCATTTAAACACGTCATCCGAACCAATTACCACCGGTCTGATCGGCGGCGCAGATGCTTCAGCGAGCTGCGCTTTGACCTCTTCAGAAACATAAGGGCAGCTCTCCAGCTCGGCCTGCCCGGCAGCCAACTTCATCGCAAACGCCAAACACGTGGGGGATCCACATTCAGCACAGTTGGTTTTGGGAAGGAGTTTAAAAATTTGAATTCCTGTTAAACCCATGGGGTTCCTCCTTTCAGCTTCCTGGGGTAATTATTTCACCTTAAACGTTCATAATCGATTCCATAGAAAGAGCGGGGTGCCCTTTTTCTTTGAGCCAGGGAAGTATTTGTTCCTGTGTTATCCCTACGGTCTCATCTGCTATCATATCCGCGAAGTTTTCAATGCCAAACTCTTTGGCGCGGGCATTTATTTTATCCCGCAAGATTTCTTTCAGAGCTTTCGGGAGCCATACCAGTCGCTTAATACCCCCTTCAGCATTGATAAATTTTTTTGAGGTAATGTAATGTTTGCTGTGGCCCACAAATCCTGGGGTCACTTTTCCACCGCCTATCTGGCCGGCCAGCGAGGTAAATTTCATTCCGCAGGGGGTATCCATTGAACTATCCCGGTCAACGGTCATGACTCCATTACATTTATCCAACACCGCTGCGATACATTCAAAGCACCCGCATGAGGTCATCGGGCTAACCATAATGCTATACGCGCTTGCTTCAAGAACACTGCCGCGGGAGGCACGGGAAAGAAAATCGTTTACTCCCTTCCATGTGCCTAAACGAACATCAAGAACCTCACCTTTCTTGATGGGCTGATTGGGACCGGTGGGGTTAATCTCGTTGGAGGCTTTGCAGTCAAGCCAGTTATACGCGCCACAAAGTCCGGTTCGCTCGGGGGTAACCACACAAACATGGGAAGGGGCAAATGACTGACAGAGCGTGCAGGAATAGTACGTTTCTTCACTTTCATCGGTCAGTCCGGCAATGCGTTCGTCTCGAGTTTTAAAAGCATTCCGAGCCTTCTGGGTAAGTTCTTTCACTTTTTCTTCTTCCGTGAAAATCTGCACCTGAACTTTATCTAAGATGGCTCCAAAATCTTTGTGGTACATGGAATGAAGAATCTTACCGAGATCTTTTAACGTAAATCCTTTTTCCAACGCCTGCTTGGCGATCCGAATCCATGCGATATCCCGCTGTCCGATATGCATCAGTCCCTGGGCATAATTGATGAGATGGTGGATCTGCCGTTCCAAAATGGGAAGAAAATCTTCTTGCATCTGACGACCGGCAACCATGGCATAAATACCAAGGGGAAGACGGCTTCCCGCCGGAACATCAGTAATGTCAGGACCAAAAAGCTCAACTTTTCCGTCTTCAACCTCATTCATATTTTTCATCTCAGAAAATTCGGTCATCTGAGTCCGGCCACCACCGCATTCAAGCTGAATATCGGCCCCCCGAACCCGCTCACCTTCAAAGGCAGCTCCATACGAAAGCGGAATAGGAACCTCAGTAACCGCAACTTTAAGACCCCGCACTTCGATTGCTTTCTGCACCATCTCTTCATAGGAGACATTGGAGATAACATGTTCATAGGTACAAATCCCGGTGGGGAGAACTTCGGGGATCGGGGTATCAGCAATAACCGGAAATCCATAGTTAATCGCTCCGGCCGCATTTGCATACCATTCATCCGATACAAACCCCATCGCCAAAACAAAGGCGAAAATCCGATCTTTGTTATAAATAAGCACCTTCCGGAAATCTCCTGGTTTTGCTCCCCCAAAGGACATGGAGGCGCGAGTGGCGAAGCCCAGCGCAAACACCGCGGCGTTCACATTAGGCCCAAAAGAGACCAAGCGGGTGTTCCATCCGATTTGCACCCCTGCCTTCACCAGCTGCTCAGACATGCGCACTCCATTATTATCAGATCCCATAAAAACATAGAGATTCTTCAGCTGGAGTTCATGAGCGATTTTTGCCGCAATTTCTTCGCTGGGCGGGGCCCCAAGAATAGCCGCAAATCCCGGAGCGGTTCCATCAACAAATTCCACTCCTCTTTTTCGCATAATCACATCATCAGCTGCTCCGAGCCAGATATTCTTATCTGTAACCTCTTCACCGCGGAGATAAAAGTCAGGATGCTCAAGGTAGCGGATGGCTTCCTCAATTTCCTCGGCCCAAAGGGTAGCCATTCCCGCATCAAGCGCCGGCGCTAAATACGGCAAATGATGATGTTCTTTAACCGGAGGAGGTAAAATTTCCCGGCAGCGCCTTAAGACACGCTGGCAGTCTCCTAAGGTTTTGACCGGGATTCCTGTAATTCCATAAATTATCGGAAGATAATAGGCAGTATCCGGAAACCCGATTTCCTGGTTTGGTCCATACTTTTCCAATACATCCTTATATTTTTTTTCAACCCGAGTAATAATTTTATGAGCGCCACGAATGGCGGCTGAAGCAATAATTTTGGACACTGTGATTCCTCCTTATTTTTTGCTTAAAAAGTTGACGTTCATATTAAACCGCCTCCAATTCACGCCTCATTGCCATATCATAAAGCACCCGTTCTCGAGCTTTATCAAGACCGAGCGCTTTCCGTTTTTTATCGATGTGGGTAATCATCTTCTTTGCCATCTCGATGGGATCGGTGGCAAAATCCCACATTCCCCCTACTTCTTGTTCTAAGCCTTTGAACAAATACTCCGTTAATGCGTCACACCCCAAAGTAGGAAAGGTGGTCCCAAAGATCGTGTAGACGCCGGAGGCAACAAAATACTGGCCAATGGCAACTGCCTTTTCACTCATCCACTCGGGCGCGCACCCGGCGGCCGGCAAATCACTGATATCATCTCCCAAACCGCCTTCCTTCACTACCGCAGTGGCGGCCATGAGAATTCGACTGTTATCAACACACGACCCCATGTGAAGGACCGGCGGAATACCCACCGCTTCACACACCTCTGCCAACCCGCTGCCCGCATATTTTAAGGCGGCTTCGGGAAGAAGCAGTCCCTCTTTTCCACAGGCCATTGCGGAACATCCGGTGGAAAGGACAATGACGTCATTTTTAATCAACTCTTTAATCAAGGTTAGATGGGCTTGGTCATGAACGGTCCGCACATTGTTACATCCTACCACACCAGCGATGCCGCGAATTCTTCCCCCGATGATGTTATCATTGAGAGGTTTGTAGGAAGCTCTAAACATCCCCCCCAGGAGATAATTAATCGTCTCATGGGAAAAACCTACGACGGTATCGCATTTTTGACCGGGTATTTTGATTTTATTCGTGCGTTTGGGAAAATTTTCAATTGCCGCCTTCACAATCTCTTTAGCCGTCTCAAGGGGGTTATGCTCTTCAAACTGGATATGCCGCGCCCCGCTAATTTTGGCTTTAGGAGAGGTCGTGATAATTTCGGTATGATAGCACTGGGCAACATCATGAATGGACTGCATTAAACACTGAACATCCACCACCATTGCGTCAACCACTCCGGTCACGATCGCAAGCTCTTGCTGGAGGAAGTTACCCGCGATCGGTATCCCGTGACGCATCAAGATCTCATTAGCCGTACAGCACATCCCGGCCAGGTTGATCCCTTTAGCTCCTTTCGATTTGGCAAAGGCGATCATGTCGGGTTCCTGGGTAGCAACGACCATCATTTCCGAAAGGAGCGGATCATGGCCATGAACAATAATGTTGATCTCATCTTCTTTTAAAACCCCAAGGTTGATAGATCCTTTGATCGGCACGGGGGTCCCAAACAAAATATCCTGGAGTTCAGTAGCCAGCATTGAACCTCCCCATCCGTCAGCCAACGCGGCACGGCTTCCCTGGGCGATGAGGTTTTTATAGTCTTGATCAACCCCCATGTGGGTTCGATGCATAAGTTCAACGATTTCACGATCAATCCCTCGGGGAATCAGGTCATATTTGCGCCAGATTTCCTGACGTTTCAGAGGAGCGCGTTTCATCATCACCAGCCCCCCTTCCTGTTTTCCCCACTCGGCAGATGCCAGTTCACCTACTTTAATCGCAATCTCTTCAATCTCCATGTCTTCGATGTCAATGCCGAAATCCAGCGCGAGTTGCAGGAGTTTAGGCACATCCTTAACTCCGTATCCGGGAATTTCTCCTTTGGCTGCTAATAAAAATACTTCCGCTACTCCCCGGCCGTGATCAGAATGGGATGCTGACCCGCCGGCGATCATTCTCACAAAGTTTCGGG
>DATEXU010000215.1:0-2553 GCA_035256645.1 Thermodesulfobacteriota bacterium
CCCGCGTCAAAAAACACCAGCCCTCTTATTTTTGCCGCCTTGATGACGGGGAAGAGATATTCAAACTGGCAAAACGCCATCTTGTCGCCCCCGCTGATTGCGTCTCCATCCAAGTAAACGGGGTGCCCGTCGACGGACTCACCCGGCAGGTAACCAGATTTGCCTTTGGGGCCAACCTCGCGGTCTTCAAAGCCCCGGAGGGAATCAAGACCGCCCAGGAAAAAGCGCTGAAACACCGGCACTTCATCTCCACCGTAACCCCTGGCATAACCTGCCGACCCATGCGCCGAAAAAGCAGTCTCCCACTTAAAGGGGAAATACCAGCGGGAATCGATCATGGCTTTGGCAAATTTCTCGCCCGGTAAACCGGCAAGTGAAAAGGAGAGGGCATTCGATGAGCCGCGCATGGGATAAAATCGGTCATCAATGGTATCCCGGGCTAAAGTGGTGGTTAGGGAGCTGACGGTGATCGGGCTGTCTTTTTCCGCGTCGTAAATATCGCTATCAACATCGTAAATCATATATTCAGTAAGGTCAGCAGGGTTATCGGGATTAGTGCCAATATAGTTGTAAAGGTTGGAAATATCCGTGGTCGAATAACTATATTGCCAGGAAAGGCTAACGTCTTCATTATTTTTGAACGGGAGAATGCCCAAGCTTAAACTGAGGCCGGTGTTCTTAGAATCAAAATCCGGATATTCCATATCCATCTTGAAAATATCAAACCCCGCAGAAATTTCTTTGTCAAAAAGATAGGGGTTCGAGAGGGCAAGCCGGTAGCGGGGGTTTGCCCCTATTTGCGCCATAACCGTGGCCGCCAAGCCTTTTCCCAGAAAATTACGCTGAGAAACCTGAAAAACACCCACGATACTATCGACTGAACTGTATCCCGCGCCCGCGCTGATCATACCGGTTGGTTTTTCTTTTACATTCACCTCCACGGCCATTTTATTCGGTTCGCTTCCTTTTTGAGTATTTATCTTTACGTCTTCAAAATATCCGAGATTGTTTAACCGCTCTCTGCTCCTTTTGAGCTTTTTATTGTTATAAAGGTCCTCTTCCTTTATCTGCAGTTCCCTCCGGATTACTTTATCCCGGGTTTTTGTGTTCCCCGTAATTTTAATTTTTTCAAAATAAACTTCCTTCCCTTTGGCGATATCATACGTCAGGTCCACGGTTTTGTTGTCGGCGTTTATTTTCGTCAGAGGCGTGATGTCCACAAAAGCATACCCATACTCTCCATACGTGTCAGTGATGGCCGCGATGTCCTTTTGGAGTTTTTGGCGACTAAAGACTTCGCCTTTGACGACCGTTATCTGCTTCTCGAGGGGCTTTTTCGTTTCGATGAGGTCGCCCCCGATTTTAACGTCGCTTAACCGGTATTGTTCACCTTCTTCAATCGGGATCGTGATGTAGAACCATTCTTCATCATGCGTTACTTCCGGTTCTCCTACCTTAACATCCAGGTATCCGAAGTCGTAGTAATAGGCAATGATTCGATCGCGGTCGACCTTAAGCGCGTCTTCCTTAAATGTTCCGGTGTTAAAAATAAAAGAAAGAAGGGTTTTTTCTCGGCTTTCCATCACGCTTTTAATCTCATTAGCCTTCAGCTTTTTGTTTCCCGTAATTTTAATTTTTTTAATTTTCATTGTATGATGTTCCACGATTTGAAACACCAGCGCAGCTTGTTCGGGGCTCACCTCTTCGGTTTTGTATTCCACTAAAGCGTTATGATAACCTTTCCCCTCATAGAATTTTTTTATCTTTACGGCATTCTCCTTAGCCTTTTTGTGATCCAGGATCGTATGCGGCTTGACATCAATTTGTTTTTCGATGTCCGACGCGTTTACCTCTTGATTACCGGCGATTTTTATTTGGACAATTTCCGGGTTTTCCTTTACGACAAAAATAATTTTTTTCCCCGAAGGCTCATCAGCGCTGTCAATTTTAATGTCGTTAAAAAAACCCATGTTGTAAATATTGCGGATATCCGCCTGAAGCTTTTCGGGAGAATAGACATCGCCTGCTTTGGTTTTGACCTGGTCGAGGATAGCGGCATCTTCAATCAACCGGTTTCCCTTGACAGCTATATCCACAACAATGACTTTGCCCAAAATCTTATTGCTTACCCGTTTTGCTAAAACCCCGACTCCGTCAATAAGTCTTTTTAAAGAATTTGCCTGGTATGACTCTGAGAGGGTTGGCTTATCACCTGAGACGCCAACCAGCGTGGCATCTAAGGTGATAGAATCATTTATTTTAACGATCGTGCCGAGGATAACCCAATCCGCCCCGGTTTCCATTCCCACTGTTCGCGCTTTTTCCTCATCGAGGGTGGTAAATTTTAACTTTTTTAGTGTCCCCAAAACAACCGACTCATCGATCGTTTTTATGCCTTCCTCCGCGTCGAGCCGCGAGGAAAGCAGGTGGGGAACGGCCTGGGTAACATAGTCCAAAGGTTCCTGACTTCGCGCCTGGAAAGGGGCGACTAAAACAGTCACGGTCCCTTCTTCCGAAGCCCGGAGAGAAATGTGCGCGCCGATTACAAGGAAG
>DATEXU010000216.1:0-9778 GCA_035256645.1 Thermodesulfobacteriota bacterium
CTAAGGCGCCCAAACCACGGTAGGACAGGCGTCTCGGCTGTCCGGTCATTTCACCCTTCAGGACAGGCGAGACGCCTGTCCTACTGGGTTTGTAATGAAAATCGCTCAATTTAGGAGATAAAAAAAAATAATAATAATAACCTTGACTCTTCCTTTGTGAACGCTATAATTCTGCCCTTTACCCCGTTAGAAATGCCCTGTTAGATATCAAATATCTAACAGGGTTAAAAATTCTTGCACTTTTTCACACGGGGCAAATCCCATGAGAAAATTTTCTAACGGGATGAATGTCCCGTGTGCAATACTTCTAACGGGGTTTATTATTCCAAAAAAGATTTGGAAGAGGCAAAAAAACTCTATGGATTCATTAGCATTGATTGATCTTCACATTCACACGTCCGCATCCGACGGCACTTTTTCTCCCCAGGAAATTGTAAGAATGGCAAAGGGAAAAGGGCTAAGGGCTGTTAGTGTTACTGACCACGATACGGTTGATGGAAATGAAGAGGCCATAAAAGCAGGGACGGAAATTGGGTTGGAAGTAGTTCCGGGGGTAGAAATCAGCGTGGAGTGGGAGGGGCGGCCGGTCCACCTTTTAGGGTATTATATTGACCTGAAAAATGAAGCTCTACAGTCAACTCTCAAAAACCTGATCGCCTTTCGTGAGGAACGTAATCCCCAGATCATAAAACGACTTAATTCTTTGGGTTTAAATATTTCGTATGAGGACGTTAAAACAATAGCTGGTGATGGAACAGCAACAGGACGTCCGCATTTTGCCCAGGCGCTGGTTGAGAAAGGCTACGTAAAAAATGGGGATGAAGCATTCAAGAAGTACTTAAAAAGAGGGGGACCTGCTTATGTGGAAAAAAAACGACTAACCCCCCACGAGGGAATTCAGTTAATCAAGAATGCTTCGGGAATCCCGGTATTGGCTCACCCTTACAACATTGACGGAATAAAAAATAAGGATTTAGAACCCTTCATTCTTCTCTTCAAGGGGATGGGAATCGAGGGAATCGAGGTATTTTACCCATTGCACAATTCTCAACAGACATTAAAACTTAAAACTTTTGCTGAAAAACATGGTCTGTACATAACCGGAGGCACTGATTTTCATGGGGAACAAAAGCCTGACATTCAGCTCGGGAGCGGCTTTGGCGCTCTAAAGATCCCTTATGAATTGATAATTAAGATGAGAGAAAAGCATGAGGGGAAACCCCGTTAGAAGGATTTCGCACGGGGTTTATCCGCTATGAATACCTCACCCAAGCAAGCGGGGTATCAAAAGACTTTACATTCTGTCATTCCGCACTTGATGCGGAATCCAGAAAGTAAGGCAAATCGACTGAGCCTTTTTCGTTAGTCCCTGATGCCCACCCTCTGGATTCCCGTTTTCACGGGAATGACATGAGTGGTTATTTAACGACGTGTCTCACCCCGCCGCAAGCGGACGGGTATTTAAAAAAATAAAACTGATGAGTAAGATTCGTCCACTCGAGCTTCAGGACTTTCCGCTGATAAAAGCGTATTTTCGCCGCTATCCCCCTCAGGTATCCGAGTTAACTTTTACCAATCTATTTGTTTGGCGTACTTCCCGACCCATTTTCGTTGCGGATAAAGAAGACACATGCGTGCTTCTCGCTGACTGCCGAGAGGATGGTTGCTGGGTCTTCGGCCCACCCATGGGGAAACTATCATCTTTGGCAGCAGTACGGTCGCTCGGAATGGACATTAAGGGATTCACCAGAATCCCTGAAGACACAACAAAAACACTAAGAGACGAAGGGCTGAGCATTATCCCTGATCGTGATAACGCAGATTATGTCTATCGTGTATCTGACCTGGCAAATCTTGCCGGAGCGAAGTATCACAAGAAGCGAAATTTGGTAAAACAATGTTTGGAAAAATATCAGTGCCAGTACGAGGAAATTACTCTGAAGAATGTCTCTGAGTGCATAGAAATGCAGGATCAATGGTGCACGGTACGCGAATGCGGCCGCGAGCCTGGTTTGTGTCACGAATATAATGCTATTCGCGATACCTTTACGTATTTCGAACTTTTTAACCTTATTGGCGGCGCGATCCGGGTAAATGGGGTTATTGAAGCGTATGCCCTTGGAGAAGAGTTGGCGCCAAATACCGCGGTGTGTCATTTTGAGAAAGCCATGCCCGATATTCAGGGCCTCAGCCAGCTTATCAACCAATGGTTCTCCTTGCGTTCATTGCGGGGTTTTGAGTTTGTGAACCGTGAACAAGACTTGGGTATTCCTGGATTGCGTCAGGCAAAAGAAAGCTACTATCCTCACCATATGGTTGAAAAGTTTACCGCGATTATGGCATCAGCGGGCATGAACGGTGTGCACCGGCCGGATCCCAAAGAATGCGATCGCCATAACATGGGGCAGGAATAGAAAACCCTGCGAACGTTGCAGGGTTGTATACCAAGTCGCCTTCATTTGCATATCTTTGTTGCCTCCTCCTCATACTCCTCGACGTCGATTCCTCGTCGTCGCCTCGATCTGCTTTTGAATGCAACTTGGTATTAGAACCTGGGGTGGTAGAAGTTTTTTGGCTTAGAAGGGTTTCGGTTTTTATTCCTCGTATTTGATGAACTCCTTCACAAATTGCTCGGTTTCTTTTCTATCTTCCGAATCGATAGCAATAAATTCAATGCCTACCCCCCCTTTTTTAAAGTGCTTTACTTCTCCCACTGCCTCAATATATTTGGGTGAACCAGGAAGCTGGAAAACCAAACTAATTTTACTCCCTATGGGAGTCTCTTGGAACTTTTGCAGAAAACATCCGCCGGGAGATATATCTTCAGTCATCCATGCCTTTTTACCGTTGGCATCCTCAACCCTAAAACCAAAACGAATTCGCGGATATTTCCTCTTTGCCTCCAATGTGTTACTCCTTTTTAGAGGTTCTTTCCCTTTTGCAAAATTGAAAAGTAAACGATAACATAATTAATTTTTTTTTGTCAAATTTAAATTATATTTAACCAGCACCTGCAAGGCAAGAGAAAAATACCTTTGCTGGGCTTTAATGTTAAAACATTTTTCTGGTCTGGTATTTAAGTCTTCGCCCATAATATTAAAAGCACGAGCCTAACCTTTTTAAAGGCAAAAGCCTCGTATGCGACGCCATTCCTTTCGAATGATTTTTGGCTTTTCGAGGGAAAATTGTTGGTCTTCAATCCGTTTTACCGGGCAAATTTCGAGGATAGCTGAGGTAATGAAAGCTCCTTCAACCTTTTTGAGGTCTTTCTTGGTCAAAGAATCTTCGAGAAAGCCATAATTTTTAATAGACCCCAGGGAAAGGAGATTTTGCCTCATAATTCCATTTAAAAGCGGAAGTTCTTTCGGAGGGGTAATAATTTTGTCCTTGATGATAAAAAAGAGGTTGGCGGTTGACGTTTCCAGGACTTGCCTTTTCCAATTGAGAATGATCGCGTCATAGAAACCATTTTTTTGAGCAAATGTTTTATGAGTAAGATTGGAAAGATAGCTGATGGTCTTGTGGTGATAGATAGACTCATTCCCGCGCAGCTCCGGCGAGATACATAAGCTTACCGGCCTAAGGGGCTGAGGGATCAAAGGAAAAGCTAAAACCAGCATAGTGGAAAGCTCTCCTTTGTAATTATAGACCCGGTTTTTAAAGTCACATCCCCGGCTCACTATAATTTTGATCCGCGCGTCATTTAGGTGGTTTTTCTTAAGAAGGTGGCTGATGACTGTAGAAAACCCGGGGTCCGAAAAATTAATCCCGAAAAATTGACAGGAAGATCGGAGGCGAGCAATATGATGATCCAGAAACAAGGGAACCGAATTTTCCACCCTGAGCGTGGTAAAGATACCATCTCCGAAAAGTAACCCTCGATCAAAAACTTTTACTAAGGATTCATTTTTCGCGTAATAATTACCATTGAAAAATATTTTCATAATAATGCCTTCATTATGCTCTGGGCTTTTTCCAGCGTCTCTTCATATTCTCTTTTCGGGATCGAGTCATATACAACAGCTCCACCAACGTTGAAATAAAGACGGTTGGTTTTAGCAATGATCGTGCGGATCACAATGCTCGAATCAAAATGATGATCATTGCCGATAAAAATCATACCTGTATAAAGATTGCGGGCATACTTTTCCAATTCATCAATAATCTCCATGCTTCTTATTTTTGGGCAACCGGTGATTGATCCCCCAGGAAAACAGGCCCGGATAAGCGAAGCATAGCTCTCATCTTTTCTTAGCCTGCCTTCCACAATGGAAATGAGGTGCCAAACATTAGAAAACCCTTCGATTCTTTTATGTTCCCGAACCCGCACACTCCCGTAGTCACAGACCTTGCCGAGGTCATTCCTTAATAAATCTACAATCATTGACAGCTCGGCATCTTCTTTTTCTGAACCGGCAAGCAGGAGACGGTTTATTTGGTCCTCTTCTTTTGTTTTTCCTCGGCACATAGTGCCTTTGATGGGGCGGGTTTCTACCTGATTTCCGTCTGCTTTGAGAAATCTCTCCGGCGAATTAGAGATTATAATAGTATCGCCAAAGTTCAGGAAAGCGGAAAAAGGAGCAGAGTTGATTTGAAAAAGATTGAAAAAAATGCCGTATGGATCACCGTGGTATTGTGCCTCGAACCGGTGGGCGAGGTTAACCTCATATACATCCCCCTTCTTGATATAATCAATTATTTTTTTAATTAAACCTACATATTGTTCCTCACTACAACAGGATTTTGGTGATTCAACGGTATAATTATTGAATGCTCCCCTTTTTTTTTTGAAGAGTGCTTGAAAATCCTCAGGATCATTAAACCCGTCTCCGAAATCAACTTGCACCAGAAAGACGATTTTTTGTTGATAGTCAAAGATGAGCATGTCTTGATAATAAACTATTTCCAGTATAGGCATATTCAAATCATCAATGGTGGTTTTGGGTAGGTTTTCAATGAAGTGGGCGGCATCATAGGAAAGGTAACCAATCGCCCCCCATAATGATAAGGGATGTGGGTAAGTTTTTAAGGGGTAAAAATTGAGAGCTTCCCCAAGGAGGTGAAAAGGATCAACAGCAAGGCTTGCGTCCCGGTTATGAAAATTCACGGTAGCCTTAGTTCCATGGTGTTTGACTTTAAGAAAAGGGTTGATGCCGATATAGGCATATCGAGCATTATCACGGTTTCCCTTCCCACAAAGGAGGGCAGAGTAGGTCTTTCGCCCCACCTGGGAAAATATCACTTCCGGATCAATAAAGTGATCGAGCGTTTTTTGGCGAAAGGATTTTATGGAGGGGAAGATTTTAGAAAGGTTCATGCCGTTAAAAAAGTTAAAAAATTTTTAATTATTGTTCTCCCTCCCTCGGTCAAAAAAGACTCAGGATGGAACTGCACCCCGAAAACCGGATATTTTTTATGATGAATGGCCATGGGGATATTCCCCTGCTCGGTAAAGGCGTCAATCTCTAAACACAAGGGGATCTTATCAATTATGAGGGAGTGGTACCGGGCTACTTTTAAGGGGTTGTGAAGATGAAGAAAGAGATTTTTATTATTATGGTAGATAAGACTTGTTTTTCCATGGACCGGTAGAACTGCTTCCCGAGTTTCTCCGCCAAAAACTTCATTTATACATTGCATCCCGAGACACACCCCCAAAATGGGCACTTTGTCGCTGAACATTCTTATTATATGTTTAGAAAGCCCGGCATCTTTAGGCGCTTTTGGACCAGGGGAGATTACAATGCCATCGGGGGAAAAATCGTTGATAGAGTTTAAGTCCAATTGGTCATTCCGATTAACCTTCATTTCTACCGAGGCATTGCTCATGATGAGTTGGACCAAATTATACGTGAAAGAATCGTAGTTATCTACTAATAATATTCGGATCATGAGCTACCTGAAAACAAACTATTTTATACTTTTGATTATTGGTTGGCTACCCGGGAACATCTAATACCAAGGCGCCTTCATTTGCATATCTTTGTTGTCTCCTCGTCATACTCCTCGACGTCGATTCCTCGTCGCTGTCTCGATCTGCTTTTGAATGCAACTTGGTATAACTAACAAATTATATAAGATTTTTTCAGAGATTAAAATGTTTTTTAAGTAATTTCTTGACAGCGGTTTATGAGTTATATATATAATCCGAACCAATTATCTTATCGATGCGAGGAATCGAAAAATATATAGGATCCCAATTGGTTAAAATTTATAAAGATTAAATAGGGGGCTGCAAGAAATGAGTGAAGTAATTGCCAGCTTTGAAAAAAATTCGTTTGAAGAAGTTAGAATTTCTCTAACAAATTTTAAAGGGAAAGACCTTATTGATCTGAGAGTTTACTACCGTCCTGATGATGGAGAGGAAATGCGCCCCACAAAAAAGGGAATAACTATTTCCCTTGAGAAATTTTCTGAATTAAAGAATGCAATCCTTGCCCTTGAAAAAGCTCTTCCCAAAAAAGAAACGTGATTAAACACAACGTTATAAACAATTACGCATGGCTATCATTGCCAAGAGAATACCCAGCACATGGTTCGACAGGGCCTGTCCTGAGTTTATCGAAGGGCTCACCATGACCGGTCACCCTGAGCTTGTCGAAGGGTGTTGTAACGTATGCGCAAATAATTAGTTCGTCATGTATAAAATCAAAACCTCGATGTTTTACAAAAAACCCAGCCATAAAGAAGAGTAGGGAAAGTAACAATCATTTCGCCTGTGTAAAATTCTTCTAACCGGGTTTATTCATATTCTTTTTCAATTTTTTTTGACTTTTCCTCTACTTCCGCCAGCAGTCTTTTTCGATAATCTTCAATTTCTTTTTTTATTTCTGAGTACTTGTTTGCTAAAATCTGTGCGGCAAAAAGAGCGGCGTTTTTTGCCCCTGCTTTACCGATCGCCATGGTGGCTACGGGAACCCCAGGTGGCATCTGAACCGTGGAAAGTAAAGCGTCAAGGCCGTTTAAGGATGAAGAATCTATCGGAACACCAATAATGGGCAGACAGGTATTGCTTGCGATCACTCCCGCAAGATGGGCAGCATGCCCGGCTCCCGCGATGATTACCTCTATTCCCTGACCCGAAGCACTGCGGGCGTATAGAGATGTTCGCTCAGGGGAACGATGGGCTGAGGTTACCATGACCTCAAAGCCAATTTTTAATTCTTTGAGCATTTTAATCGCTTCTTCCATGACCGGCATATCAGAAGCGCTTCCCATTACGACACTGACTAATTTTTTTTCCATGGCACCTCAAGTATTGTGATAATTGTTAAAAGAAAAAACTACCTATTCTTTGAGCTCCAGTTTTTTCCGGATTAGTTCATACTCTTTTTTAAGTTCTTTATTTTGGGGGCTTAGGCTTAACGCTCTCGTTAAAACCCTTAATGCCTCGTGATACCAACCCCCTTCTCGATAATTTTTTCCCACCTTAAGGTAAGCATCAATTAAGCCCCGGTCATAGATGCTTTCAAAAAAAGATTTAAGAGATCCTTCACCATAAACACGATCAAACTGGCCTTCCGCTTCTACTAAAAAACGGATGAGCAACCCATCATGTTTGTTCTGAATGATGATTTTTTGGAGTTGGTCCATCGCTTTAGTAAAAAGATACCGGAGACTATCTATTTCTTGAGCGATACTCTCTTGCGCTCTTTTTATTATCGTTTTATATTCTTCGCACAACTCCGCGAGATTTACATCGTCAGGAATGTTTTTGCTTTCGGTAAAGACATTTCCCCACTTTCGATAAACTTCCATAATATAAACATCTTCTTTTAATTTCATTCCTTCATGGAAAATTGAACCGAGGGTCCAGTCGAATATATTTTCGTAGAAACGTTGTTTGGAGATATTCTCGCGAAAAAGAACATGGGAGCTGTCTTTTAAATTCCACAGAGACCCTTTATTGTTTTCGGTTCCAATCCAGAGTTCTAAATCTTTGAAAGCGAAGTGGCCGGATTTTTTGTAATGGTCATAAAGGTCATTAAAAAATAGTCTGATCAAAAACATCTGCTGGATGAGGTCCTTGAGTAAAACCGATTTTCGCTCTTCAATCCACTTTTTTTGTTTCATGGTTATAACCGTTTTTTAGTTTACCCCGTTAGAAATGCCCTGTTAGATATCAAATATCTAACGGGGGTTACCAGCGTCTCAAATGAAAAAAAATATCTTTACGTGAGGATCAATTCCTTTTAAGCGCCTTGTTACCGATGTCTTTCCGATAATAAGCACCTTCCCAGGCGATCGTTGATACTGCTTTATATGCCTGGTTAATAGCCTCTCGAATGGTGCCTCCAAGAGCAGTGACTCCCAGTACCCTTCCCCCATTCGTTACTATGTTTCCGTTTTTCCAGGCAGTGCCGGCATGAAAAACAAAAGCCTCTTTTACTTGTTCGGCTGCCTCCAGTCCGGAAATTATTTTCCCCTTTTCGTATGTTCCGGGGTAACCGGATGATGCCATGACAACACAGACTGCCGGTCTCGTATCCCATTCTATTCGAATTTCCCGCAGGTTGCCCGTGATCGTGGCTTCTAACACAGGGAGGAGGTCGCTTTTCATTCTTACCAGCAGGGGTTGTGTCTCAGGATCTCCAAACCGGGTATTAAATTCAAGCACCCAGGGTTCCCCTTTATCAATCATCAGGCCTGCATAAAGAATTCCCCTGTATTTTCTGCCTTCCGCAGCCATCCCCTTAATGGTGGGGATCATTATTTTTTTCATTGCTTTTTCGCTTATCGCCGGCGTTACCACGGGAGCAGGAGAGTAGGCACCCATCCCTCCGGTATTAGGGCCTTGATCCCCATCATAGATTGCTTTGTGGTCCTGGGAGGAGGGCATGGGGACAACGGTTTCCCCATCCGTAAAAGCCAGGAAAGAGGCTTCTTCACCCCGGAGTAATTCTTCAATAACCACTTTATTGCCCGCAACTCCAAAATCCTTTTTGATCATTATTGAATCAATTGCATCGAGCGCTTCCTTTTCGGTCATCGCCAGGATTACTCCCTTGCCTGCCGCCAGACCATCAGCTTTAACCACTAAAGGGGCGCCTCGCTCCCTGACATGCTTCTTTGCTTGTTCCGGAGATGAGAAGGTCGTATGGTCAGCGGTAGGAATATTATATTTTTTCATAAATTCCTTGGCAAAGGCTTTACTCCCCTCTAATTCCGCTGCTTGAGCGCTGGGACCACAAATAGTGAGGCCGCGTTTTTGAAATATGTCAACGATTCCCATGGTAAGCGGCGCTTCCGGTCCAACGACCGTAAGATCAATCGATTCTTTTTCGGCAAAATTAGCTAAGCCGGATATGTCTTCCGCACTTATAGAAATACACTGGGCCTGCCGGGAAATCCCGGCATTTCCCGGTGAACAGAAAATTTTACCTATTTTGGGGCTGGAAGAGAGTTTACAGACGATTGTATGTTCTCGTCCTCCGCTTCCAATAACAAGAATTTTTTTCATTTTTTCCCCAAAGCTCTTTACCTGTTTTTGAATATCACTCCCATTACTTGCTTCAGCAATGAGGCAGCCTTTTAAACTTTTTCTAAATATTCGGTGATCGCTTTATCATAGCGAGAAGTTAATTTAAAAACTTTCTTGGCTAACCGAAAACGGGTTTCCAATGAAAGCGCGCCTCCAGATTTTTTCATCTCTTCGATTATTTTTTCATAATCCTGAGGGTCAGTCACCACGGCCACGTCATGATAGTTTTTTGCTGATGAGCGTAGCATAGTAGGGCCGCCAATATCAATATTTTCAATCGCCTCTTCCAGTGTGCAG